>JAZKGR010000097.1:0-2671 GCA_040385775.1 Pseudomonadota bacterium | reverse complement strand
AAACCGGTGGTGGCGATGCGCGGCGACGACCGCCCCGGCATGCGCAAGGCCGAGGTTGCGCCCGCCGGCCGTGGCGGCAAGTTTGGCGACCGCAAGGATGCCCGCCCCGGCGGCGGCAAACCCGATGGCCGTGGTGGCCGGCCTGCTGACAACAAATTTGAGCCTTACCGCCCCGAGCGCGAGAGCCGTTTCAGCGACAGGCCTGCTTACGAAGAGCGCGGCCCACGGCTGGGCGATGCGGCTTTCCGCGCACAGCGCGAAGCGTTTGAACATGCACAACAGGCCTTGCGCAAGCTGTCCGAGCAGGCGCATGGCGAGGTGCTGACCAACCTGCTGACGGCCTGGGAAAAACGCGACCCGGCGCTGCTGCCGGATGCACAGGCGCTCGGCAAGCTGGTGACGCCAGCCACCCGCAGTGCCTGGATGAAAGCGCTGTCGTCGGCATCCAAGGGCGACGCCGCAGAAACCCTGCTGCGCCTCGAAATTGCTGCCGAGCTGCCGACACCGGCTGAACACCTGAGCGCGCGCCGCATGTTGCAACTGGTGCTGCTGACCAAACGCAACGACCCGACACCGGCGCAGACCTGGGGCGAAGACACCGCCAAGGTGCTGGCCGCGCCGCATGACGCGGCGCATGTGCGGCGTTTGCAGAATGTGCTGAAGGCGCTGATCAAGCGCTGAGCGTTTTGCTCCTCCGTCCTGGGCGCCTGAAGGGCGTCGGGCGGCGCCTGATGGCGACGAGTGCTATGAAATCAATAGCTTCTCAGGTCCACCAGTCGCGGGCTGGGAGCTGCTTTGAGCAAAAAGTCAGGCGGAAGGCGCGCGAATCGCCGATTTTGGCCGGAAGGCCTTACACACTGTCTCGTCGGTTTCCAGATAAGGCCCGCCAATCAGGTCGATGCAGTAGGGCACGGCTGCAAAAATGCCGGCCACTTCCTGTGAGCCGTCGGTATTTTTCAGGCCTTCCAGAGTCTCGGCAATCGCCTTGGGCTGGCCCGGCAGGTTCATGATCAAGGCCTGGTCGCGGATCACGGCGACCTGGCGCGACAAAATTGCCGTGGGCACAAACTTCAGGCTGATCTGGCGCATCTGTTCACCGAAACCCGGCATCTCCTTGTGCGCCACCGCCAGCGTGGCTTCGGGTGTCACGTCGCGCAGCGCCGGTCCGGTGCCGCCTGTGGTCAGCACCAGCGAGCAGCCGGCGTCCACCAGTTCAATCAGCGTCGCGCTGATGTGTTCCTGTTCATCGGGAATCAGGCGTTCTTCAAAGGTGATGGGGTTGCGCAGTGCTCGGCCCAGCCACTCCTTGAGGGCAGGCAGGCCCTTGTCTTCATAGACACCGCTGGAGGCGCGGTCGCTGACCGAGACGATGCCTATGGTCACCGCGTCGCAGGTGGCGCTCATGCGTCCTCCTGCGCCAGCGTCTCACGCACCAGCTGGAAAATTTCGCGGTAGGACTTGCCATGGCGCGGCGCCTCGCCCGGTTTCTCGGGCTTGGCGTCTTTGCGGGCCTGGCGGATCAGCGCGCGCAGCTGTTGCGAATCGGTGTCCGGGTGCGCGGTCAGCCAGTCGCTGAGCGCATCGTCGGAAGCAATCAGCTTGTCGCGCCACTGCTCGGCCAAATGCAGCGCCAGCGTGAGTTGGGCCGAGCCGTTTTGCTGCTCGTCGATGGCGGCGCGTATCGGTTCGGTGTCCAGCGGGCGCATCAGCTTGCCGATGAACTGCATCTGGCGGCGGCGGCCTTCGAAATTGGTGATTTTTTTGGCCTGGGCAATCGCGTCCAGCAGTTTTTCAGGCAGGTCGAGCTTGGCCATCAGGTCGGCGCGCAGGGTCAGCAGTGCTTCGCCGAGCGCCTGTTTTTCATCGGCCTCGGCCTTGAGCTGGGTCTTGCTCGGCGGGCCGACCTCTTCCAGCGCAATTTCCTCGGGTTTCACGAAGCGTCCGTTGGACCAGTAGCCCTTGATGGCCTTGGGAGTCTTGTTGTTCATAGCAGTCAGTATCATAGCTACCCATATGACCCCAAAGACCCCCAAGACAACATCCGCCGCTTCCCTGCCCGAATCGGGCTTCAGTTATCACCGCGATTTCTTCGAAGGCCTGGTGGACAGCGCACTGGCCCACGCCAAAAAGATAGGCGCCACCGATGCGGCCGCAGAGGCGTCCGAAGGCTGCGGCCTGAGTGTCAGCGTGCGCAAGGGCGAGCTTGAAAATGTCGAACGCAACCGCGACAAATCGCTGGGCATCACGGTCTACGTCGGGCAAAAACGCGGCAACGCCGCGACCAGCGATTTTTCAAAAGCAGCGATTGAACAAACCGTGCAGGCGGCCTACGACATTGCGCGTTTCACCGCTGAAGACAAGACCTCTGGCCTGCCGGCCGACCGCGACATCGCGCGGGTGCATCCCGAGCTGGATTTGTTCCACCCCTGGGCGATTGACTCCGCCGGCGCAGCTGCACTGGCGCTCGAATGCGAAGCTGCGGTCTTTGACACCAGCAAGCTGATCACCAACAGCGAAGGCGCGGGCGTGTCGGCCCAGCAAAGCCATTTTTTCAGTGCCCACACACGCGGCTTTCGGGGTGGGTATGCCAGTTCCCGCCACAGCATCTCGGCTGCGGCGATTGCCGGCAAGGGCAGCCAGATGCAGCGTGATGCCTGGTACAGCTCCATGC
>JAZKGR010000096.1:0-4084 GCA_040385775.1 Pseudomonadota bacterium | reverse complement strand
GCCTTGCCTTTGGTGGCTTTCATGGCCTGACCGACCAGCGCGTTCATGGCCTTGGTATTGCCGGCGCGCACTTCCTCGACGTTCTTGGCATTGGCCGCGAGCACCTCGTCGATGATTTTTTCGAGCTCGCCGGTGTCGCTCATTTGTTTGAGGCCTTTGGCTTCGATGATGGCGTCCACATCCGCGTCATCACCGGTCCACAACGCGTCGAACACCTGTTTGGCGGCATTGTTGGAGATGGTGCCATCGTCGATGCGTTTGAGCACTCGATAGAGTTGCGCCGGTGAAACAGGTGATTGCTCGATATTCAGTTCTTGCGCATTCAAGCGGCGCGCCACTTCTCCCATGATCCAGTTACCGACCATTTTCGGATTCGGCGGCGGACTTCCAGCGCCAATAACCGACTGAAAGTAAATCATGGTCGCTTTGTTTTGCGTTAGTGCGGACGCATCGTATTCGGTGAGCCCAAATTCCTGCACGTAGCGTGCTGCGACCTTCCGAGGCAAGTCGCCCATTGCGAGCTTCACGCTCTCCACCCAATCGCGCGAAATCACCAGCGGCGGCAAATCCGGATCGGGGAAATAGCGGTAATCCGCCGCGTCTTCCTTGGTGCGCATGGCGCGTGTCTCGCCGGTGTCCGGGTCGAACAGCACAGTGGCCTGCTGCACGGCCTTGCCGTCCTCGATCTGCTCGATCTGCCAGCGTACCTCGTAGTCGATGGCCTGCTGCATGAAGCGGAAGCTGTTGAGGTTCTTGATTTCGCGGCGCGTGCCCAGCGGCTCGCCGGGCTTGCGCACCGACACGTTGGCGTCGCAGCGGAAGCTGCCTTCCTGCATGTTGCCGTCGCAAATGCCGATCCAGGTCACGATCTTGTGCAGCTCTTTCGCATAGGCCACGGCTTCGGCGGAAGAACGCATGTCGGGCTCGGTGACGATCTCCAGCAGCGGCGTGCCGGCGCGGTTCAGGTCTATGCCCGACTGACCAATGAAGTCTTCGTGCAGCGACTTGCCGGCATCTTCCTCAAGATGGGCACGCACCAGGCGCACCGACCTTTTCTCGCCTTCCAGGAAAAATTCGACTTGGCCGCCCTGCACCACCGGAATTTCAAACTGGCTGATCTGGTAACCCTTGGGCAGGTCGGGGTAGAAATAATTCTTGCGCGCAAACACGCTGGACTCGGCAATGTGCGCGTCGACCGCCAGGCCGAATTCGATGGCGCGCTGCACCGCGCCTTTGTTCATCACCGGCAAGGCGCCCGGAAGCGCGAAGTCGACGGCCGATGCGGCGGTGTTCGGTTCAGCGCCGAAGCTGGTCGGGGCGCGGCTGAAAATTTTCGATTGCGTGGTGAGTTGCGTGTGGGTCTCGAAGCCAATGATGACTTCGTAGCCCTGCACCAGCGGCCCGGTGGGCCGGCCGGCCTGCATCTCTGCAAAAGGGTTGACGGTGGGTTGGGTGGAGCTCATGTCAAATCACTCAAAGGCCTGGGGGGTGGCGCGTGTGCCAGTCGGTCGCGAGCTGGAACTGGTGCGCCGCACCGAGCAGCTGCGCTTCCTTGAAGTAGTTGCCTATCAGTTGCAGGCCGACCGGCATGTTGTGCGCGCCGAAACCGGCCGGCACACTCATGCCAGGCAGGCCCGCGAGGCTGCTCGACAGGGTGTAGATGTCGGCCAGATAGCTGGCCACCGGGTCGCTGGCGTTCTCGCCGAGCTTCCAGGCGACGGTCGGCGACACCGGACCGGCAATGATGTCGCACTGGGTGAATGCGGTCTGGAAATCCTGCGCAATCAGGCGGCGGATTTTCTGCGCCTTCAGGTAGTAGGCGTCGTAATAACCGTGCGACAGCACGTAGGTGCCTATCATGATGCGGCGCGTGACCTCGTCGCCGAAACCTTCGCTACGGGACTTCTTGTACATGTCGGTCAGGTCGCCGTAGCTGGCGGCGCGGTGACCGTAACGCACGCCGTCGAAGCGGCTCAGGTTGCTGCTGGCCTCGGCCGGCGCGATCACGTAATACACCGGGATCGACAACTCGGTCAGCGGCAGATCTACATCGACCAGCGTCGCACCCAGCTTCTCGAACTCAGCCAGCGCTGCGCGCACCGCCTGCAGCACATCGGCCGAACAGCCAGCGCCGAAAAACTGGCTGGGCAGGCCTATCCTCAAACCTTTCAAGCTTTTTGGGGCTGTAGCCCCCGTCGCACCTGGGCCGGCAGCTATCAAATCAGTAGCGTAGTCGGCGGTTGGCAGGTCCAGCGAAGTCGAGTCACGGTCCAGGTCCGGCCCCGCCATGCTTGAGAGCAGCAAGGCGCAGTCGAGGGCCGAGCGCGCCATCGGGCCGGCCTGGTCCAGGCTGGAGGCAAAGGCAACCATGCCGTAACGCGAGCAGCGGCCATAGGTCGGCTTGATGCCGGTGATCCCGGTCAGCGAGGCCGGCTGGCGGATGGAGCCGCCCGTGTCAGTACCGGTCGCAGCAGGCACCAGGCGCGCCGCCACGGCTGCTGCCGAGCCCCCCGAGGAGCCACCGGGAATCCGGCTGCTGTCCCACGGGTTCAGCACCGGTTGGTAGGCGCTGTTTTCGTTGCCCGAGCCCATGGCGAACTCGTCGCAGTTGAGCTTGCCCAGCGTGACCATGCCCGCGCCGGCCAGCTTGCCGACGACAGTGGCGTCGAAGGGGCTGCGGTAGTTTTCCAGCATTTTTGAGCCGGCGGTGGTCGGGAAGTTGCGCGTGACAAAGATGTCCTTGTGCGCCAGCGGCACGCCGAGCAGCGGCGTACGTTCGCCGGCGGCGAGGCGCGCATCGGCGGCCCTGGCCTGCGCCAGAGAGACCGTGCTGTCGGTGGCGAGAAAAGCGCCCAGGCTGGCGTTTTGTTCAATGCGGGCCAGGAAGTGCTGGGTCACTTCAACGCTGGAGACGTCGCGGGCGGCGAGTTTGGCGGCGAGTTCGGCGACGCTGAGGTCGTGCAAGTCGGTGCTCATGATGGCTTATTCAATCACTCGGGAAACGAGGAATAGCCCGCGCTCCACGGCAGGCGCGCTGACCTGGCTGGCCTCGCGCTGGTTGGGTTCGCTCACGATGTCATCGCGAAGCCGGAGCGCGACCTGGCCGAGCACTGCGGCCGGGTGGGCCAGCGGCTCAACGCCGTCGGTGTTGACGGCGTCCATCTGCGCCACCAGCGAAAAAAAGCCGTTGAGCTGGCCGAGCACGCGGTCTGTCTCGTCGGGTCGCAATTCAAGCCTCGCCAGGTTGGCGACGCGTTCTATGTCTTGGGATGTCAATGCCATGAGGGGTACAACTGCAGCTGAAACCGGGTGTAAAGGTGAAATAATCGGCCGTGTGCCGGCCAGTGACTCACAGGGGATGCGTTATTATCCCGCCTTTGGTGTGTTATCAGGGCTGGATGCAGGCTTTAGGCGTTATTTGTCAGATGTCAGACCGTTTCGTCCTTCCATTTTCACGCGCTTCACTTGATTAATCATAAAAGGCGATAGGGCAACGAAGTTTGCCCCATGCCCACAACCAGAACCGGACCCCCAACATGTTTGAAACTTTCCGTCGGTACTTTTCCACCGACCTGGCGATTGACCTGGGTACCGCCAATACCCTGATTTTTGTGCGCGACCGAGGCATTGTGCTGGACGAGCCTTCTGTCGTCGCCATCCGCCACGAAGGTGGCCCGCAGGGCAAAAAGACCATCCAGGCCGTCGGCCACGAAGCCAAGGCCATGCTGGGCAAGGTTCCCGGCAACATCGAGGCGATCCGCCCGATGAAAGACGGCGTGATCGCCGACTTCACCGTCACCGAGCAGATGCTCAAGCAGTTCATCAAGATGGTGCATCCGCGCAGCTTCTTCAAGCCCAGCCCGCGCATCATCATCTGCGTTCCCTGCGGCTCGACCCAGGTCGAGCGCCGCGCCATCCGTGAAAGCGCACTGGGCGCCGGCGCCAGCGACGTCTACCTGATTGAAGAACCGATGGCCGCAGCCATCGGCGCGGGCTTGCCGGTCTCCGAGGCCAGCGGCTCCATGGTCGTGGACATCGGCGGCGGCACCACCGAGGTCGGCGTGATCTCGCTGGGCGGCATGGT
>JAZKGR010000095.1:0-47092 GCA_040385775.1 Pseudomonadota bacterium | reverse complement strand
CCGGTGAATGCAGGCGTTCAAAGGTGCCGAACAGCTTGTGCGCAAACGCCATGTCAAAGCCGACGCCGTTGTCCCGAACATAAAAAATCGCCTCGCCGCCTGCGGCCGGCTCGCAGCCCACCTCGATCCGGGCCATTTCTTGCCGGGCACTGAACTTCCATGCATTGCCAAGCAGGTTTTGCAGAACGGCGGTGAGCAGCCGCGGGTCGCCGTCAGCGCGCAGCCCGTCTCCGATATGAAACTGGACCTGGCGCTGCGGCTCGCGCTCGCGCTGCGCCTGTTCGATGGCGCGCGACAGCGCCGACAGATCGACAGACTCCGACTTGATCTCTTCACGCGACAGGTGCGCCAGGGTCAGCAGGCCTTCGATCAGATCGCCCATCTGCTTGACGCCTGCGCGGATGCGGTCAAGGTAATGCCGGCCCTTGTCGCTGACGTTACCGGCGTCGCTTTTGAGCAGCAACTGGCTGAAGCCGTCCACCGTGTTCAGCGGCGAGCGCAGGTCGTGCGAGACCGAATAGGCAAACGACTCCAGCTCCTTGTTGACCTCGGCGAGCTGGCCGGTGCGAAGCAGCACGCGCTGCTCCAGCTCGGTGTTGAGGCTGAGGATTTCCTGCTGCTGCTGCCGGCGCTCGCTGATGTCGCGTCCCACCGCGACCCAGTGCCTGAATGTGCCCGACTCACGGGCAATCGGGGCGATGTCGAGCTCCAGCCAGAGCCTGGCGCCGCTTCGGGTGCGGACCGAAATCTCGGTGCGCACCGCGTGCTTGCGGTCCATGGCGGCGCGTATGCGCTGCAGCTCGGCCTGCTGGTGCGTGCTTCCCCAGAGCTGCATCACGCTCTGGTCCATGGCCTCGGCGCGGCTGTAGCCGGTCAGGCGCTCGAAGGCGTCGTTGACAAACACCACGCGCGGGTTGTCCGCGTCGGCGCTGCGCACTTCGGTGATGACCACCATGTCGTTCAAACGCGAGACGGCTGTCTCCAGCAGGTGCAACTGGGCCTGCTCCTGGCGCCTTGCGGTGATGTCCTGAAAGTACACCGCAGTCCCGGCCTGCGTGGGATAGACGTGAAACACAAACCAGGTCCGCAGCGGCCGGAAAAAGGTCTCAAAACGCGTGGTGCGCTGTTCGGCCACAGCGGAGCGGTACTCGCGCTCGACCGGTGTGCCCAGAACATCGGGAAACTGCTCCCACAGGTTCTTGCCGAGCAACTGGCCGGCCGGGCGCTGCAACATGCGTTCGGCCTGGCGGTTGAGAAAGGTGAAGCGCCAGTCGGCGTCCACCAGGGCAAAGCCGTCGGAGATGCTCTCCAGCGTGGAGATCATGCGCGCCTCCAGCGCCAGCGTGCGCGCCTCGGCGGCCTTTTGCTCGGTGATGTCCTGGAAAGCGCCCTGCAGCCGGATGATGTGGCCATCGGCGTCACGCACCGCCTCGCCGAGCGAGCGCACCCAGATGCGCCGCCCTTTGGCGGTCATCTTGGGCAGGATGAATTCATAAGGCGTTCCGTGTTCGGCGCAGGCCTCGACCAGCCGGATCACCTTGAGCCGGTCTTCGGGCAGGAAGTAGCTGATGCCTTCGTCCAGCGTCGGCACGTAACCCGGCGGCACCTTGTGGATGGCGCAGTTCTCGTCCGACCAGGTCAGCTTGCGTTCCGGCAGGTCAATGGTCCAGCTGCCGAGGCGCGCCATGCGGCCGGCGATGCGGTTCATGAACATGTTCTTTTCGAGAAGCTCGGTCGCACGCTTCAGGTCGTCAATATCGGTCAGGGTGCCCAGCCACTGCACGCGGCGGCCGGCGGCATCAAGCTGCGGGAGCGCACGGCCCAGCATCCAGCGGTAGACACCGTCGGCCCGGCGCAGGCGGTGCTCGATCTCGCAGGGCTCGCCCCGGCTCAACGCACCGGCCCAGAGGGTGGCGGTGCGTTCGGCGTCGTCGGGATGCAGCAGCACGCTCCAGCCTTCGGTCAGGCTGGCCTGCATGCTCAGGCCGGTGTAGTCCAGCCAGGTCTGGTTGAACCAGCTGTGCTGGCCGTCCGCGTGCATGGTCCAGACGATGTGCGGCATGGCGTCGGTCAGCCGGCGAAACTGCGCCTCGCTGGCGCTGAGGGCATCCCGGACGAGCTTGCGATCGGTGATGTCCTGCACCGTCCCCGACAGCGTGACAGGCCGGCCCTGTTCGTCGAGCACCGACTCGCCCAGCCCATGCACCCAGCGCACCTCGCCGTCGGCGCGCACGATGCGGTGCTCGATATCCAGATGGCCCTGGCCGGAGAAAAACAGTTTCTGTGCGGCTTCGTAGGCCTCGCGGTCGTCTGCAAACACATGGGCAAGCACGCCCTCGTAGCCGCTCACGGGCGAGGTCGGCGCACCCCGCGGCACGCCGTAGATGTCATAGGTCTCATCAGACCACCAGACCCGGTTGCTGGCGATGTCGAAGTCCCAGTTGCCGATGCGGCCTATGCGCTGTGCGGTGCGCAGCCGGCCGCGCGCCTGTTGCAAAGCCTCTTCGGTGCTGTCCAGCTCCTGGCTGCGCGCCGCCAGCAGATCGGACAGATGCGCCACGGTCCGGGACAGCTCGGTCAATTCGCAGCCACCCTCCCCGGCAACGGCTGACACGCCGTGCAGGCCACTGGCCTGCTGCTGCAAGCGCCGCAAGGGCGCAAGCACCAGCCTGTCGGCCGCCCATCCGGCAAGCACCATGCCGAGCACGGCCATCGCCAACACCAGGCTGGCCTGAATCGCTGTGCCGGCCTCCCTGCCATGGGACCTGAGCAGCGCCGGATAAAACACCGCCACAAACAGCGGCAAGAGGGCGAGCAGCGCCACCAGCACCAGCCGGGTACGCAAACCAGTCAACAACACTCTCCAGCCCTTGGGCTTCATGAAGGCTCTTTCGTGGGTGGACCTGTGCCTCATGGGCAAACATCGCGATGTTCGAAACCAGTGTAGCGCCTGCGGGCGCGCGTTTTGCGGCCCCGGCATCAGGGTAGACACTGTGAGGCCTGCGCATAATGCAGCGATGACTTCAAACCCCCAACCCGTCCGCGCGAAAGTACTGGCTTTCGATGTTTTCGGCACCGTGGTCGACTGGCACGGCAGCATTGCCCGCGAAGTACAGGCGCTGCGCCCGGCAGTGGACGGCGATGCGTTTGCGCTGGCCTGGCGCGCAGGCTACCAACCGGCGATGGCGCGCGTGATGTCGGGTGAGCTCGGCTGGACGCGCATCGACGAGTTGCATCGCATGGTGCTCGACAGCATCCTGCCGCAGTTCGGCCTCGGCGATTTGGGCGAGGCCGACAGGCAACACCTGAACCACGCCTGGCACCGGCTCGACCCCTGGCCCGATGTGGTGGCCGGCCTGACCCGGTTGAAGTCGCGCTACACGATCTGCACCCTGTCCAACGGCAACATCGGCCTGCTGACCCACATGGCCAAACGCGCCGGCCTGCCCTGGGACTGCGTGTTGTCGGCCGAGGTCTTCCGCGCTTACAAGCCTGACCCGGCCACCTACCTCGGCGTGGCCAGGGTGTTTGACCTGGCGCCGGCCGAGGTGATGCTGGTGGCCACGCACCAGGACGACCTGGCCGCTGCGCGCGGCTGCGGTTTGCAGACCGCGTACATCGAACGGCTTGACGAGTTTGGCGCCGCCCGGCCGAAAGATGTGTCACCCGATGCGGCCAACACCTGGCACGCAAGGGATTTTCTCGCGCTGGCAGACCAACTGGGCTGCTGATGCCGGCTGTGCCACCGCCACGCCTGATTGTCTTCAACAAGCCCTATGGCGTGCTGAGCCACTTCACGCCCGAGGGACGCTGGCGCGGACTCAAGGACTTCATCACCATCCCGCACGTGTATGTCGCCGGCCGGCTCGACGCCGACAGCGAAGGCCTCCTGCTGCTGACCAGCGACGGCCAGCTGCAGGCGCGCATCAGCGATCCGCGCTTCAAGATGGAAAAAACCTACTGGGTGCAGGTCGAGGGCCTACCCGGTGAAGTCGCATTGCAGGCGCTGCGCGACGGCGTGCAGCTCAACGACGGCATCACGCGGCCGGCACGCGCCCGCCTGTTGGCGCCGCCGCCTGCGCTGTGGCCGCGCGACCCGCCGGTGCGGGTGCGCCAGGCCATTCCCACCGCGTGGGTGGAACTGGTGATTCGCGAAGGACGTAACCGGCAGGTGCGGCGAATGACCGCAGCGGTCGGTTTTCCGACCCTGCGGCTGGTACGCGCCAGCATCGGCCCCTGCAGCCTGGACGACCTCGCGCCAGGTGCCTGGCGCGAGGGCCGTGCCGACGGCTGGGATTGACGGGCGCTTAACCGCGGCCGCGGCCGTTGCGGATCATGCGTTCCACCTCGTCATTCAAGGCTTTGAGTTCACTGCGCAACTGACGGCGCTCCTGCGGCGTCACCCTGCCGTCGGCCTTGAAGCTGGCCTCATGCTGGGCGATCACGCGTTCGCGGCTGTGCAGGCGGCGCGCTTCGCGCTGCGAGATGCGGCCGGTGCGCACACCTTCGTCGATGCGCTGGCTGATGCGGTATTCCTGGTTGTCCAGCCCGGGCGTGCCGACGGTGCGCGGCCCGTTGTACACGTTGTTGGCCATCATGCGTTCGACATCGGCGCTGAGGGCGTCAAGGTCTGCGCGCAGTTGCTGGCGTTCCTGCGGCGTGGCCTGGCCGTTGGACTTGAAGAAGGCCTCTTTCGCGGCGATGTCGCGGTCGCGGGCGTACAACGCCTGGGCTTCGGACGGCGTGATGTGCCCCGAGTTCAGGCCCTGCTGGATGCGGGCGCTGATCGCCTGCTGCGCGCGGTCCACATTGGGTGTGGTGGTGTTTTGCGCCATGGCCGGGGTCATACCGAGGCCGGCGAACAAGGCGGATGCCAACAAGGACGTGGTGAGTAATTTCGATTTCATGCGGTTCTCCTGCTTCTGGACAAAGGGCCGGCAAGCCCCTGGGCTTGCCACCGGATCGCTGCTTTTCAAAGGCACTTGAGATCCGATGCAGCCATGGTGGGCCGGCTGTGTGAAGCAGGTGTCAACGCCGAGTGTCGCCGCGTGTATTTACCCGCAATTTACCGGGCAGATGCACTGGTATCCGGATGCGTGCGCCGCGCAGGCGCAAGCAGATCAGCGCACCGGTGCCGGGCTGTTCGCCAGGCCGGCGCTGTCGTCCATCACCAGGTAACGCCTGACCAGGTCGAAGAAGCGGTCGTAAAACGCGTCGGTGGTGATGGTCTCGCTGCCGACCTTGACCATGGCGTCGTTGCTGGAGCTGAAGGGCAAGGAAAGCGAGCCGATCGCGCCCACGCCCAGGCTGGCAGAGTTGTTGCTCTTTTTCAGGGTGTAGCTGTCCTGCAGCGCGGTGACGAATGCAAGGCTGACACTTTTATCGATGGTCTCGGGCGCGCACACCACGCGGATCGACATCTGCAAATGGGCTTCCGGCTCGGGCTGAAAACTTTTCTGGCCGTCGACCAGGTCCTCCCGCGCGGTGTTGATGATGTAACCCTGGCTCAGCAGCGCGCGGCGCGCGGCCTCGCAGGTCTGCGCCGCCGTCGTATCGAACAGCCGCGAATAGGTGGCGGTGGAGCCGAATTGCTCCTGCAGGGGGAACTGCTTGACCGGCGACGCGCAAGCGCCCAGCAGCAGGGCGAGACCCAGACCGGCCAGCACAGATAAAACGAGGCGGGGCAACTTCAAGGCCTTCACTCCTGAGTTAAAAAATCAGCTTGCATCGAGGCACACGCAGCTTGTCGCCGGTGCGCTTTCAGCCTACCACAGCGGTACTGCGCCATCGCTGCGATGAACAATTTCACACACCTGCCTGCGCCCACGTGAGCCCCTGTCCGACAGCGGTTTTTGCACGGTGAAGGTCAGCATCGTGGCTTCTCTCACCACCTGTTTGAAGGAGCTCCCATGAAAAAATACCTGTTGCTGGGCCTGCTGGCCGCATCCACGCTTGTCACCGCGCAAACCGCCACCATGAGCCGCGACGAATACCGCGCCGCCAAACAGCGCATCGAAGCCCAGGAAGACACGGAAGAGGCGCGTTGCGCTGCCCTGCAGGGCAATGCCAAGGACGTGTGCGAGGAGGAAGCCGAGGGCCGCGAAAAAGTCGCCCGCGCCGAACTGGAGCAGCGTTATGAACCCAGCGCACGCAACATCCGCAAGCTGGCCATGGCCAGGATCAACGCGGTGTATGACGTGGCCAAGGAGAAATGCGAAGCCCTGACCGGCGCCGCCGAGGACAGCTGCGAGAAGCAAGCCAAAAGCGAACGCGACAGCGCACGCGCCCAGGTCAAGAAATAACCCAGCCCGCCGGCCGGGCGAGCGGGCGTCGGGTAAAGTGGCATCGTCTCCACGCGCACCCTGACCATGCCCGCTCACCACAATCTGCCGCGTCGCCACCTGCTGATCGCTGGCGCCGCCTCTGCACTGCTGCTTGCCTCAGGCTGCTCAAAGTCGGCCAAGCCGAAGGCTCAGACCTTGCCCAAGGAAGCCACCCTGCTGTGTCTCGGCGATTCGCTGACCTTCGGTTACGGCGCCAGCGCCGGCACCAGTTACCCCGAGCAGCTCCAAGCGCTGACCGGCCATGTGACGCAGAACGCGGGCGTGAACGGCGATACCAGCGAGGGTGCGCTGGCGCGCCTGCCCGGCCTGCTGCAGGCCAACACACCGGGCCTGCTGCTGGTCTCGATTGGTGGCAACGATTTCCTGCGCAACGTGCCGCTGGAACGCACGCGGGCGGCGCTGACGCAGATTGTGCAGACTGCCCAGGCCAGCACCCAGGTGGTGCTGGTCGCCCAGCCCCGGCCGGTGTTGATGGCTGCCGCCATGGGTTCTCTGAAAGACCATGAGGTTTATGCCGAAGTCGCCGCTGCGACCGGCGTGCCGCTGTTTGAGGCCGGCTGGTCGCATGTGCTCTCGCGCGCCGAGCTGCGCTCCGACCAGATCCATGCCAACACCGAAGGCTACAAGGTGTTTGCCGAACGCCTGGCCGACTGGCTGCGCAAGATGAAGTTTGTGGCCTGAACCCAGGGCCGGCGACACGCTACACTTTTGATAGCTGCTGGCTCCCGCGTGTTATGGGCTGCAGGCCTCGGCACGCTGCTTTAATCGAATATCTCGCTGAGCCAGGATTTCTGCTTGCGTGGATAGCCGCGTTGCTGATGGTGACGATAGTCGGAATCCACGAAGTCGGGCTGGCGGGTTTGCGATGCTTGCCGGACGGGTGATGGCGCGGACGCGGGGGGCGCCGCCGACAGGTTGATGAGCTTGTCGAGCTCGCCGCGATCGAGCCAGACGCCGCGGCACTGGGGGCAGTAGTCAATTTCAACACCCTGGCGTTCAGACATCAACAGGGTGGCATCGGGGCAATGGGGACATTTCATCAAAAGGTTCTCCGTAAAAAATTGAAAGAATGGGGCGGCAGCGTCAGTGCCGGTGGGTAATGGCGCGCGGGGCGCTGCGTGGCGGCTGGAGTTTGCGCAGCAAGGCGCGGACAGCGCGCGCCAGCGCACTTTGCAGCGCGGAGCCCCAGTCGCGCGTGACCGATGTCACCACCACCGAGCCTGCACCTTCGGCCGTCAGTTCGACCTCGCAGCGCTTGTCAATGCCATCCTCAGCGCCCTGAACATCCGAGACCCGTACCCGTGCGCGCGGCGCCAGCCAGCCGAGGTGCCGCGTGGCCTGCCGCACGCGGCGCACCGCCAGGCCGCGCAACTGCTCCAGCCAGGGTTCGCGCGATTCAAAAATGATTTGCATGGATGCACTCCATCGGGTTGAAAAGCATCACCATACGCAACTAGGGGGTTCTGAAAAAGCAGACAATAAAGAAGAGATATTTCGGATAAAACTGACAATGAGCAAAGACTTCAGCTACCACCATTTGTATTATTTTTGGGTGGTCGCCAAAGAAGGCGGCATGACCCGCGCCGCCGACCGCCTCGGCATGGCGGTGCAAACCGTGAGCACGCAGGTGCGCGAGCTGGAGCGCTCGCTCGGTTATGCGCTGCTCAAACCCCAGGGCCGCGGCCTGGCACTGACCGATGCGGGCACGGCGGCGCTGCAGCAGGCTGAGCAGATCTTCCAGCTCGGCGAACAACTGCCTGCGCTGGTGCGCGATGCGGTCAGCGCGCCCACCGTGCGGCTGGCTGTCGGTATCTCCGAGGGCCTGCCCAAACTGGCGGTGCGGCGTTTGATGCAGCCCGTCATGCACGCGCCCAGGCTTCGGCTGGTTTGCCACGAAGACGAGTTCGACGACCTGCTCGGCGACCTGGCACTGCACCGGCTCGACGTGATTTTGGCGGACCGGCCCGCGCCGCCCAATCCCAACGTCAAGCTCTACAGCCATTCCCTCGGCTCCTCGTCACTGGCCTGGTATGCCGCCCCGTCCCTGTACGCGGCCGCGCGCAAGGGCTTTCCGCAATCGCTCGACAAGGTGCCGGTGCTGCTGCCCACCACGCACGGTGCCGTGCGGGTGCCGATCAACCAGTGGTTTGAGCGGTTGGGGATCACGCCCCATCTGGTGGGCGAGTTCGAGGACAACGCCCTGCTCAAAACTTTCGGTGCGGCGGGGATGGGCGTGTTTCCCGCCGCCGAGCTGGTGCACGAGGAACTGATCACGCGTTACGGCGTCAAGCGCATTGGCCCCTGCGATGGCGTGGAGCAGCACTTTTTTGCCATCGCAGCGCATAAAAAATTGCTGCATCCACTGGTGCAAAAACTGCTGCCCGTGGCACGCTGACCGCTGCGCGCATGGGGAAAATGCCGATGGCCTCGCTGCGCAGCGCCGCTTAGCCTGTGGGCTGCATGGGGGGGTAGCTCAGCTGGGAGAGCGCTGCGTTCGCAATGCAGAGGTCGGGAGTTCGATCCTCCTCCTCTCCACCATTTCTCAGGCAGATAAACAAAGCCGTAAAGCTCTGTAAAGCTGCCAACTCCCGAGGCACCTGGGGCGTTAGACCGGGGTATCCTGAGCCCGGAGATCCCCATGAACACGCATCGCGCACCGACATCACTTGCTTTGGCAGGCGTCATGCTGCTTGCCCTGGCCGTGCTGGCAGGAAACCACGCTTACGCAGAAACCGACGCAGCCGCCGCAATGGCCTGGCGCGCCACCTCACGCCTGGGCTACGGGCCCAGCGCGGCCACCGGTCCCGCGGCGCAGGCTGGCGCCCAGGCGTGGGCGCTGCAGCAGATTGATGCGGCTTTCGCGGCGAGCCAGCGCGCCCCCGACATCCCCGCAGAACTGGCAGGCTTTAACCAGCCGGCCAACCAGCTTGCCGCCGATTTTTACGCCGAGCGCGAAGCACGCCGCAAGGCACGTGTCACAGCCTCGGTCCCGGCGCCGGCAGCCATGCCCGCCAACGCTGAAAGATTCAGCCGCGAGATGCAGCAAAACGCGGCTGGCTGGCGGTTGATGGCCTGCAGCGACCCGGCGCTTGAGCAGCCGCTGCTGGCGCGCATGACCGAGTTCTGGTTCAACCACCTCAATGTGTTTGTCGGCAAGGGCACGGTGCGGCCCTTTGTCGGCCACTATGCAGTCAACGTGATCCGGGCCAATGCCCTGGGCAATTTCGAGGACATGCTGCTGGCCAGCGCGCGCCATCCGGCCATGCTGTTTTACCTGGACCAGGCGCAGAGCAATGCCCGCGGTCTCAACGAAAACTATGCGCGTGAACTGCTGGAGCTGCACACGCTGGGTGTCAACGCCGGCTACACCCAGAACGATGTGCGCGAACTGGCGCGCATCCTGACCGGCTGGACCGTCGGCCTGCAGCAGGGTGAGGCATTTCGTTTTGCCGAGCGCCTGCACGACAAGGGTGACAAGGTTTTGCTGGGCCGCACTTTCACGGCCGACGGTCAGCGCGAAGGCGAGGAAGCGATCCGCATGCTGGCGCGCCACCCGGCCACGGCGCAGCGCATCGCGCAGCGGCTGGCAGCGACTTTTGTTGCCGACAATCCGTCCAAAGCGCTGACCGACCAGCTCGCCGCGACCTTCACGCGCACGCAAGGCGACATTCGCGCCGTGATGCGCACGCTGGTCGCATCACCCGACTTCTGGCGCTAAGGCAACACCTTGTTCAAGACGCCGCTGGACTTTGCCTGCTCAGCCCTGGTGGCGGGCGGCGGCGTGAAGGACAGGCGCGATATCCAGCTCACGCTGGGCTTTCTGGCGCAGGCCGGCCAGCCCCTGCACGGCTGGCAGACACCCGACGGCTACAAAACCGATGCCGCCACCTGGCTCGCGCCCGAAGCGCTGACGCGGCGCGCCGACCATGCGATGGCGCTGGGCGCACGCATGGCCGAGCCGATGTACCTGCAGCCGTTTTTGAGCCCGGCCAGCCGTGAGCGCATCGCACGCGAGGCACCGGCAACACGCACCGGGCTCACCCTGGCCAGCCCCGACTTCATGCGCAAATAGGGCGCGAGGACATCTCCATGCAGACCACCGCTTTTTCACGCCGCCGTTTTCTTCTGACCACCGGCAGCGCACTGGCAGCCGCACAGGCTCCGCGGGTCTGGGCGCAGCCGGCACCCGCGGGCGCCAGCCTCGGGTCCGGCCGCCTGATCGTGGTCTTTTTGCGCGGCGCTTATGACGGCCTGTCGGCACTGGTGCCTTATGCCGATGCGGACTACTACAGCCTGCGCCCCAACATCGCGATCGCCGCGCCGGACGGCAGCCTGCAGACCGCACTCAAGCTCGACAACACGTTTGCGCTGCACCCGGCGCTCTCGCCCTTGCTGCCGCTGTGGCAACAGGGCGTGCTGGGCTTTGTGCCGGCGGCCGGCCTGCCAGCGCCGAATCGCTCGCACTTCGACGCGCAGTACCAGATGGAGATCGCGCAAAGCGGCAAGACCAGCGCCACACCCGGCTGGCTCAACAAGCTCGCGGCCCTCAACGGCAGCACCACTTCCGCGCTCGGCGTGGGTGAAGCCAACCCCGCCATCCTGGCCGGCGACGCCACGGTGAAACTGATTCCGCGCGGCCAGGCCGCGCAGCGCACCGGCGTGCTGGCCAACGACAAGACCCGCCAGGCTCTGCTGGACCTGTATGCCGGCGACGACAAACTCAGCGAAGCCTTCCGCATGGGCGCAGGCAGCCGTATACAGAGCGCGCAAGAACTGACGACCGAGAAAATGGCCTCCGACAGCCGGAACCTGGCCGCCATGCCGGAAGCCGCGGCAAAGATCGACGGCGCCTTGCCCAATGCGCAGGCGCAGAACGCGCAGATGCTGGCGGCCAGCAACGGCGCAGCCGACCCGGTCGGCCTGCAGCTCGACGCGCAGCACCTGGGCACGCTGATGCGCAACGACCGCAAAATGCGCATCGGTTTTCTGTCGGCCGGCGGTTGGGACACCCATGCCAATCAGGGCCATGTCACCGGCCAGCTGGCGGGTCGCCTGGGCAACCTGGCCACGGGCATCGCGCAACTGCGCCGGGATTTTTCGGAACCCGGCGATGTGATCGTGGTGATGAGCGAGTTCGGGCGCACCGCCTTCGAGAACGGCAGCCGGGGCACCGACCACGGCTTCGGCAACACCATGTGGCTGATCGGCCAGCGCATCCATGGCGGACGCTGGCATGGGCAATGGACCGGCCTGGCGCAGGGCAACCTCAACGACAGGCGTGACATCCCCGCGCACCACGACTACCGCGCTGTGCTGGCGCAACTGCTTCGCCCTGCCCGACTCGGCGCTGGCCACGGTGTTGCCGGGTGCGAACTGGGACACCCGCATGGACGGCCTGCTGCGAAAAGCCTGACACTGGCGGGAACAAAGCGCTGGTCGGGCAGCTCCATCAGAAAGTTTTCACTCAAGGATCTGCATGCTGAGAAACCTCAAGGACCTGTTCGACTCTTTTTCGGCCCCTGCGCCACCTTCGGCCGAAGAGCAACAACACGCGCTGCAACTGGCGACCGCCGTGCTGCTGGTCGAGGTCATGCGCGCCGACGCCGACATCCAGGCCGAAGAGCAAAACGCCGTGATCGCGACGCTGCGTGGCAAATTCGCGCTGGCCGACGATGAACTGGCGCGGCTGATGGAGCTGGCTGCGGAAACGGCGAAAACCGCTTACGACTACCACCGCTTCACCTCCAGCCTCAACGATCACTTCACGCATCCGCAAAAGATCCGGATCGTCGAACACATGTGGGAGGTGGCTTATGCCGACGCGCATCTGGGCGCGAACGAGAACCATCTGATCAGCAAGGTCGCCGGTCTGCTGTATGTCACGCACGGCGAATACATCGCCGCAAAAATGCGCGCCAAGGAAGCGCTGAACGAGTCCGTTGCGGCGCGCAATCAGCCGGGCTTGGGCGGTCTGCCGCGTTGAATTTCTTGCCAATAGCTGGCTATTGGCTGCGAAATCCGCCTTGCATCCCATCCCAATCCGCCTGCCGCGCATTCGCAAGGACCCGTTCAGCGCTTCCCGAGAACGCCGCGCCCGCGTGAGCGCGCATGTCCTCAATCCCGCGCGAGCCGGGCATGCAGCTCGGGGATCTGCATCAGCGCATAGACCGCGGCATCTTCACGGATCTGGTTGCGGTCGCCGCTGAAACGGCGCGTTTCACTGAACAGCCGGTCCGACCCGTCGCTGCCGCGAAACAGCCAGGCAAACCACTGCGTGCCCGCAGGGATGGTCGGGTCGGTGTTGTCGGTCACACCGGTGTTGGCGATGATCACATTGGCATGCGTGTAGTGCAGCACGCCCTGGGCCATTTCCCGCGCCACTTCCTCGCTGGTCAGGTTGCAACGTGCCAGGGTGTCGCCGCTGACCCGCAGCACGCGTTGTTTGGCCTGAGGCGAATACACGACAAAGGCGCAGTCCAGCAGGGAACCCGCGCCGGGCACGTCGGCCAGCCGGGCGGCCATCAGCCCGGCCGTGCAGGACTCGGCGGTGGACAGCACCAGCGATTGCATCGACATGAAGCGGCAAAGCTGCACCAGCGCCTTGTCGGCCCTGGCGGGCGGTTGACGCTCCGTACAGCGATGGGTGCTCATGGCTACTGGGGCTATTTGGGCCGTGGCCTGTGCAAACCCTTGTCGGGCTGCGACAGCTTGCCGGCGCGCAGCTCCTTCACCGCTTTCGCCACCGCCGCCGCCACGTTGCGCACTTCGGCCTGCATGGCGGTGTCGGCGTCCAGCGCCTGGTGGCTGGTCGCGTAGGGCTCGTAATAGCCGACATAACGATCGAGCCGGGCCTGGCTGCCGGCATCGATCAGGCCCATCCAGTCCAGCCAGTCCGACAAGCCGCGCCGCGAGCCTTCAATGCCGGCCACATCACCGTGCACCACCAGGCCGTAAACGCGGCCCGACAAATGTTTGGGGTAGTCCCAGCCTTTGAGTTCGATCGCCTTGGCTTGGTCCGGCTTCTTGCCATGGGTGGACGTCGGGTCCGGGTTGCCGCCGTCGGCGCAGACCAGGCGGTCCATCATGAGTTTGAGCGGACTGGGCGACTGGTACCAATAGACCGGCGTCATGATGATGACGGCATGCGCGGCGGTCCAGCGTTCGTAAATCTCGTTCATCCAGTCGCTGGTCTGGCCCAACGAATGGTTGGGGTAACAACTGCAGGGCCAGTGGCACAGTGGCATCGCGGTGGACACGCAGCCCTTGCAAGGGTGGATGTTCAGGCGGTAGCTGGATGTGAGCAGGCTCAGGTCGAGTACGTCGGTCTCCATCTTCTCTTTCTTCAGCACCTTCTGCGCCCACTCAACCATGCGGAAGGTCTTGGAGATTTCACCGGGGCAGGTGCCATCGTTGCGCGAGGAACCGCAGATCAGCAGCACACGGGACGGCGTTGACGGTTTTTTCCACGCCGCAGCGGCTTTGTCGATGCGGCTTTTGGCGTCCAGCCATTCGACCGACAGTTCGTAGTCGGGGTCGGCGTAGCCGCGGCCGGCCTTGCGCGTGACCGGCGCCTTGCGGCCTTGCTTGTAGGCTTCCCAGGCAATCTGCTCGACCCGCGAAATGGCGGCCTCCTCAGCCCGGAAGGCCGGGTCCATGAAGGACTGCATGAAGCGTTCGTGGAAGGTGCTGCGCGACAGAACGGCCGGCGCCTGGCCCTTGCGGATATCGGTCATTCGGCCAGTGTAGGCAGGCGCCGGTGCGCGAAAGCGGGTTTTCGGCGCTGTCCTACGCGGTTTCCGGAAGATAAGCCCCTGCCCGTCAGCGCCCTTTGAAAGTATTCAAATCGCTATCAAATAAATAGCTGTTTGCTCCCGTGGGTTATGGGCTGGAGGCCTTTTTTGCTTGAACTTCAAGCCCGCAAGGCGTATCTGCTTATTCTCATCGCAAGCGCCGCCAGGCCACGCCCGCGGCGACCACACTGGCCAGGCAGCCCACAACCAGCAGCCACAGCGTGGCCTGGGCAAACGCCGATCTGGCTGCGGCAGTCAAGGCCGCCGCTTGCACATGCGGCAGTGCCAGCGAGATGTCGAGGGCGCCCGCCAGGCTGGCGCCGGCGTGGCTCATCTGCGCCGGGTCCACATCCGTCGGCCAACGGTCAGCCACGGCCTGCCGGTAGATCCAATACCCGCCGCTGCCGAGGAAGGCGATGCCCAGAGCCCCGGCCAGTTCGGCCACAGTTTCCGACAACGCCGAGGCCGCGCCTGCGCGCTCCGGCGGCGCGGAAGAAACAATGATGTCATTGCCCAGCGTGAAGACCGGGGCCATGCCCAGGCCGACCCAGAAAGAGCCGAAGCTGATGGCCAGCCAGCCCCACCCGCCCAGCGCAGCGCCCTGCATGGCATAACCGGCGGCGGCCACCAGCAGGCCCCCGGTGAACACCTGCATCGCGCTGAAGCTGGCCGTCAGGCGCGGGGTCAGCATCGAACCGACAATAAAGCTCAGGGCCCAGGGCAGCGTCGCCAGGCCCGCCAGCAACGGGCTCAAACCGGCCACCTCCTGCAGGTACTGGGCAATGAAGATGTAGACGCCGAACATGGCCATGCTGCTCAGGGCATAAACGGTCAAGGCCACAGAAAACCGGCGACTCGCAAACAGCGACAAATCGAGCAAGGGGTAAGCCAGCCCACGCTGCCTGCGCCAGAACACCACGGCACCGGCCAATCCTGCCGCCACGGCAGCTGCTGCAGCGGCGCCCACGCCCTGCTCCAGCGCCAGCTTCAGGCCATACACCACCGCCAGCACAGCCCACAGCGAGAGGCCGACGCTCCAGAGATCCATTTTTCCAGCCGCCGGGTCGCGGTACTCCGGTAGCAGGCGGGGCCCGACCATCAGCACGAGCACCATGACCGGCACGGCGGCCCAGAACACCGCGCTCCAGTGAAAGTATTCGATCAGGACACCGCCCACCAGCGGCCCGATCGCGCCGCCCACGGAAAAGCTCGAAATCCAGACGCCGATGGCCTGCTGGCGCTGGCGTTCATCCTGAAAGATATTGCGGATCAGCGACAGCGTCGAAGGCGCGAGCGTGGCGCCGGCGACACCCAGCAAGGCGCGCGCAGCGATGAGCTGCGCCGCCGTCTGGGCAAACGCGGCCACGATGGAGGCCAGCGCAAACCCGGCCGCACCCCACAGCAGCAGCTTGCGGCGTCCGATGCGGTCACCGAGCGTGCCCATGGTGATCAGAAAACCCGCCACCATGAAGCCGTAGATATCAATCATCCACAGCAGTTGCGAGGCGCTTGGCTGGAGCTCTTTGCTGATCGACGGAATCGCCAGATTGAGGACGGTCAGGTCCATGGCGTAAACAATACAGGGCAGCGAAATCACGGCGAGCGCCAGCCACTCACGCCGCGTGGCGCGGGCGGGCGGGGTGTCCGTCAACGGTTTGTCTTCATGGTGCATGAGGGGTCTTCAGTTGCAGTGGGAGCGCCTGCGCGGCTTTGCTGCAGGTATTTTCCTGCGAGTGTTCACGCGCGATGGATCAGGCCTTCTCTGCCACGGCCTTCAAGCGCGCCAGGCCATCGGCAAAGTCTTTGCCGATCATCTGGTCCATGTTGATGAAGACGCCGATGATTTTGGCGAAGTAGGGTTGTCTGGCGGTCATGGCCCAGGTCACTTCTGTGCCCGTGCCCTGGGGCACCAGGCGGTAGACCACTTCGTTTTGCGCGGCAAAAGGTTTGAGCATGGTCAACTGCATGGCGACTTCGCCGGGGGCTGTGCTGCGGATGATCTCGACCGAGCCCGTACCCACCTGGCTGTTGCCGGCGAAATCGGTGCGCGCACCCACGCCGCTGGCCGGGCCGCTGTAGGTGTTTTTCATTTGCGGGTCCTTGGGCGCATACGGGCTCCAGCGCTCGAACTCGCGCGGCGTGTTGATGATGGCGTGCAGTTTGTCTGCCGGTGCGCTGATGCGCTGGCTGCGGCTGACGGTATAGACATCCGGCCGCGTGGCGGCAAGAACGAGCACGGCAACAATGGCCAATGCCAACACGATGAGGATGATCTTGATCATGGGATGGTTTTGTTACGAAAATTTCAAAGGGTCTTGGCCAAAGCTTCAAGCTGATCGGCTGCGACGCCCCAGCCCTGGTGGAAACCCATGTCAACGTGGCTCTGGCGGTCTTCGGCATTCCAGTGCCTTGCCACCGCCTTGTACAGCGTGCCGCCGCCAGGCGCATCGGCCAGGGTGACCTCGGCCACCATGAAGGCTTTGCCCGACGGCTGCCAGGCGCTGGTAAAGGCATCGGTGAAGACCAGGCGCTCGCCGGGAACAACGTCCAGATACAGCCCCTGGTTCGGAAAAACTTCACCGGCAGGCCCATGCATGGTCATCGAGCTTTGACCGCCCGCGCGGAGATCGGCCTTCACATCACGCACATACCAGGGCTTGGGGCAAAACCACTGTTCCATCAGGGCCGGCTCGGTCCAGCAGCGCCAGATCGCCATGCGCGGGGCTTGCAGCGTGCGCTCAAGCACCAGATCGTTGGAAGGGGGGGTGTCGGGTGAGCTCATGATTACTCCTGAATAGATAGCGCCTCAGGCATACCCCATAAGGGCTGGAGGTCGATTTACTTCAAAAAAATACTGGCCGCTCAGCCGCGGCGCGCCGCTTCAATGGCCGCGATGTCGATTTTTCCCATCTGCATCATGGCTTCGAACGCGCGCTTGGCCGCAGCGGTATCCGGGTCTGTGATGGCTTGCGTCAAGGCAAGCGGCGTGATCTGCCACGACAGCCCCCATTTGTCTTTGCACCAGCCGCAGGCACTTTCTTCCCCACCCTGGCCGACGATGGCATTCCAGTATTTGTCGGTCTCGGCCTGATCGGCGGTGGCGATCTGAAACGAAAACGCCTCGTTGTGTTTGAACGTGGGCCCGCCGTTGAGCCCCATGCACGGGATGCCCAGCACCGTGAATTCAACGGTCAGGACATCGCCTTGTTTGCCTGACGGATAGTCACCGGGTGCGCGGTGTACGGCCTGGACTTTGGAGTCGGGGAAGACCGATGCATAAAAGCGGGCAGCTTCTTCGGCATCGCCGTCGTACCAAAGACAAATCGTGTTCCTGGCGGGTGTTGCCATGTTATTTCTCCAGGATGATTTGAAAGCCGCCGTAGATCATGCGTTTGCCATCGAAAGGCATCGTTGTATTCGCCATGCGCGGGTCAGCCATGGCTTTTCCCCAGCCGGCATCGCGCGCGGCTTTGGTCGGCCACTCGACCCAGGCGAACACCACCGCCTCGCCCTCTTCGCGCTTGACCGCCATCGGAAACGAGGTGAGCTGCCCCTCAGGCACGTCATCGCCCCAGCACTCGACCGAGCGCAGCGCGCCGAACTCCTTGAGCACCAGCGCCATGTCGGCAGCGTGCTTGAGGTAGGCCTCTTTGTTGGCCAGGGGAACGGCCGCAACATAACCATCCAGATAATTCATGATTTACTCCTGAATAAATAGCAGCGCAGCGCCTCAGCCTGGAATATGCGGCTCGACCAGCCGGGCCAGATGCCGCAAGGATTCTTGCCAGCCGAGGTAACAGGCCTCGGTCGGAATCATGCCGGGAATGCCGCTTTGCGTGATATGGATTTCCACGCCCACAGAGACGGGTTTGATCGTGACGCGGGTGCTCATCTCGCCGGGCAGATTCGGGTCTTCAAAACTTGCGGTGTAGGCAATACATTCGTTCTCGCGCAGCTCGATGTATTTGCCGCCGAAGAACATCTCACCGCCGGTCGTGAAGTTGGTGAACGACATGCGGTAGCTGCCGCCAACCTTGACATCCATCGCGTAGACATGCGCCATGAAGCCATTGGGCGGCAGCCAGCGCGCAAAGGCATCGGGTTGCGTAAAAGCGCGCCAGATTTTTTCGGGCGTGCTGGTCAGCACACGGTGTGCCGTGATGGTGCCGCTGCTGGCGGCGCTTGGGGTGTTGCTCATGCGGTTTCTCCCTGAAAGAGCAGTTAACAATGGCTGACCTCAGCCGTTGACGATGGTTTGAAAACCGCCTCGCACCATGCGTTTGGCGTCGAAGGGCATGGACTTGCCGTCCGGGCGCATGCGTAGGTCTTGCAGGATCAGCGGCCAGGCGGCATCGCGCATGGCTTTGAAGGGCCACTCTATCCATGAAAACACCACCGCTTCGCCCTCTTCCAGTTGCACGGCGTGGCCATAAGAATTGATGCGGCCGCTGCCCGGCAGGTCATCTGCCCAGCAATCAACAACACGCAATGCGCCATATTCCTTGTAGACCGGGATGGTTTGCTGAACGTGCGCGATGAATGCTTCTTTATTGGCCTGTGGCACGACCATCACATAGCCGTCGATATAGGTGTCAAGCTTGCCGGCGACCGCCGGCGCGGACTCGCCTGGCGTGAGCAAACCCTGCACGTAGTTGCGCAAATGCGCGATGAACTTGACGGCGATGTCTGTATTGGCCTGCGCTTTGGCAAGAATGAAGGCGCCCTGCAACGATGCCTGGGTGTACAGCGCCAGGTTCTCGGCATTCCAGTCGGCCTGCGGCGCATACAGCGCCTTGGCCTGCGCAATCATGGGCACCAGCGTGCGGGCGTGGCTCTCAATGCCTTCGCGGCAGGCGGCACGGATGGCGGGGTGGCTGTCGAAGGTCTCCTGCACCATGGTGCCGAGCAGGCAAGTCACGTCGGCCAGGTCGCCTTGCACGATTTGCGAACGAAAGTCGATGTAGGCCAGGATGCGCTCGCGTGGGTCGGGCACCGTCTGGTACGGCGCGCTGGCAAACAGCGCGCCAGTCACCTCGTTCCAGTGCTGCACGGCCTGGATCGCAAGGTCTTCCTTGGCGCTGAAGTGATGGAAAAAACTGCCCTTGGTCACGCCAGCGGCGCGGCAGACATCATCGACCGTGGTTGCGCTGTAGCCCTTGCTGCGGATCACCCGCAGTGCAGCGTCCAGCAACTGAGCTCGGGTCTGCAAGGCACGGGCTTGCGGAGGGCGGGAAGTTGGGGCGGTTTCCATTTTCAATAAATACATACTGGTTGGTATTTATTTTGATTGAAACCTGATTGCCCCGTCAACCCCCCTTTACAAATTTTTTCACCGCACACGGCGGTGTGGGTTGGCTAGGCCGCGTGGATCAGTCCCCAGAGCCGCGACGGCGTCAAGGGCATCTGCAGGCGCGGCGACTGCGCGGCCAGGCCGGCCCGCGCCAGCGCATCGGCCACGGCGTTGACCACGGAGGGGCCGGCGCCTATGGTGCCGAGCTCGCCCACGCCCTTGACCCCGAGCGGGTTGTTCAGGCACGGTGTGGACTGATCCATCTCGGTCAGGAAAGGCGGCGTGTCGCCGGCGCGCGGCGCGGTGTAATCCATCAGGCTGCCGGTCACTGGCTGGCCAGTCTCGCGGTCGTAGACCAAATGTTCAAACAGCGCCTGGCCGATGCCCTGCACCGCGCCGCCGTCGAGCTGGCCGCGCACAATCATCGGGTTGACCACACGCCCCACATCGTTGACCGAGGCATAAGCCACCACCGCGACGTGGCCGGTCTGGGGATCGATCTCGACCTCGCTGATATGGCAGCCGTTGGGCCAGGACGGGCCGGCCACGGCAGTGGTTGACTCCATGAAGATGCGTTGCTCACCCTGGCGCGCGGCCAGCGCGAAGATGTCGATGGCCAGGTCGGTGCCGGCCACGGTGAACCGGCCGTCGGCGTAGCTGATGTCCTGCTCGGAGGCTTCAAACTCCTTGGCCGCGAGTTGCCTGGCCTTGTCAATCGTGCGCTCGGCGCCTATGCGCACCGCCGAACCGCCGGTGAACAGCGAACGCGAGCCGGCGCTGCCAAAACCATCACCGCGATCGGTGTCGCCAAGCACAACGCGCACTTTTTCGGGCGGCACACCGAAGGCATCGACCACCAGTTGCGTCAGCGAGGTCAGGATGCCCTGCCCCATGGCGTTGACGGCAGAGAAGACCTCGATCACGCCATCGTCTGCACGCACAGACAAGGTCACGCGTTCCTCCAGCGCATTGCCGCCTGTCCACTCCAGGAAGGTCGAGATGCCCAGGCCGCGCAGCAGGCCACGCTGTTTGGACGCGGCGGCGCGCGCCTCGAAACCCGGCCAGTCGGCCAGCACCAAAGCCTGGTCCATCACCGATTCGAAGCGGCCGCTGTCATACACCTGGCACATGGGGTTTTTGTAGGGCATCTGCGCCGGCTGGATGAAGTTGCGGCGGCGCAGCGCGATGCGGTCCATGCCGGTCTGGCGCGCCGCCTCGTCCATCAGCCGCTCCATCGTGAAGATCGCTTCAGGCCGTCCCGCGCCCCGATAGGCGCTGGTGGGCGCGGTGTTGGTCATCACGGCGCGGAAATGAAAGTCAATGGTCTGGATGTCATACACGCTGGTCTGCACCCAGGGGCCGATCAGCAACTGGATGGCCGCGCCGGCGCCGGTCGGGTAGGCGCCCACGTTGGCCAGCGAAGCCAGCCGCAACGCGAGGATTTTGCCGCTCTCGTCGAGCGCCAGTTCGGCATGGCTTTCCAGGTCGCGGCCGTGGGTGCTGGACACAAACTCCTCGCTGCGATCGGCCACCCATTTGACGGCGCGCTGCAGCTTGCGCGCGCAAAAGGCCACGGCCACGTCTTCTGGGTAAACGCCGGTTTTCATGCCGAAGCCGCCGCCCACATCACCGACGACCACACGCACAGCGTCTTTGGCGATGCCCAGCGCGTCACACACCGAATTGCGCACACCCGATGGCATCTGCGTGCTCATGCGGATGGTCAGGCGCTGCGTGGGTTTGTCAAAACCGGCCAGCACCGAACGCGGCTCCAGGCTTAGCGCGGCCAGGCGCTGGTTCACGATATCGAGCTTGACAATGTGACGGGCCGCAGCAAACGCCGCCGCCGTGGCCGCGACATCGCCGTAACGCGTCTCCGCCGCAATGTTGTCCGGCGCCTCGGGGCACAGGGCGGGCGCGCCGGCGGCCATGGCGTCGTTCACATCGACCACCATGGGCAGCTCCTCGTAGTCCACCATCACCGCCTCGGCCGCGTCGCGCGCCTGGCGCAAGCTCAGAGCCACCACCGCCACCACGGGCTCACCGACAAAACGCACACGTTCGTGGGCCAGCGCGCGCCTTGGCGGTGTGGCGCAGGGCGATTTGTCGGCGCGCATGAAGCCGCCTATGCCCGGAATCGCCTTGACACCAGCGGCCACCAGGTCGGCGCCGGTGACGACAGCCAGTACGCCGGGCATGGCCAGCGCTGCCGATGTGTCCACGGCGGCAATGCGTGCATGCGGATAAGGCGAGCGCACAAAAAACAGATGCGTCTGTTCCTCCAGCGTCACGTCATCGGTGAACTGGCCAGTACCGGCCAGCAGCGCGTCGTCTTCGAGGCGGCGCACGGCCTGGCCGCTGCCGAAACGGGTGGGCTGAGCGGCAGTGGCTTGGGTGGTTGTCGTCAAAAAATGCCCCTTGGTTGTCGGCCCATGACCCCTCCGGCGGAGGACGTTGCAGGTCGGAAAAAGTGTGAGTGCCACTATAAATGCATCCCCAAATCGGTGCAGCCTGTCTCACGGGCAGCAGGGCAAAAACCCCGCCCGGCCGCACGCCTTGCGTGATGGCCGACAATCAGGCCATGCCCCTACCTCTTCCTCCCACGCGGCGCCACAGCAACAAGGCCAACAACGAGTTGTTGTTCAAAGGCTGTTTGTGCGCACTGATCGGACTGGCCGTGCTGGTCTCTCCCCATTTCATCAAATCGCCCGGCATGCAAGGCATCGTCGCGGGCGCATCGCTGGTCGGCTGGTTCGCACTGGTGCTGGGTCTGGCTTTCTGCGGTCTCTACCTCAAGCGCAGGTTTTCCAGCAAGCCGGTCCGGACCGGTCCACGCTAGCAAATCGGTAGCTGTTGGGCCTTTCCTGGCAAGGGCTGCCAGCATTTTTTCCATGACGGGGCACGCATCGGCACCGTGATTATTTTTTGATCCGGAGCAAGGCCCCGGATGTGGCCTGCTGTCCTACACCGGTGCAGTGCAATCCCTTGCGGCAGGCATCCCGGGCGCGGGGGAGACTGAAGTCGTGACCCCGATCAACTTTTCCGGCAATCCTTCGCACGATTTAGCCACCTTCCAACCGATTCAAGACCTTATGACATCGAAGGCCTATATCGTTGAAGACAACGAACTGATCCGCGATAACCTGGTGGAAACATTGACGGAGTTGGCGGGTGTCGAGACCATCGGATTTTCAACCACCGAAGCCGACGCCTGTTATTGGCTGGAGCAGCATCCCGCAGACTGGGACCTGCTGGTTGTGGACCTCTTTCTCGGGCAAGGCACCGGACTGGGCGTGCTCAGAAAATGTGTACACCGGTCTGCGGTGCAGAAGGTGGTGGTGCTGTCCAACTACGCGACCGACGAAATGCGCAACCGCTGCCTGGCGTGCGGCGCCGATGCCATCTTCGACAAGTCCACCGAGCTCGACCTGTTTCTCGACTACTGCACCGCACAGCATTAGGAAATGCTGAGCACCTGCCTCAGGACGCGTCGGGCCGCGGGATTTTCTTGAACTTGACCAGGCGCGCAGTCTCGATCTTGTCCTTCTTGACCTGACGCTCGGCGTCGAGCAACTGGCCGGCCGCCAGCCAGCCGGCAAATTCTTCCGGGGTTTCCAGCGTGATGCGCCCCAGCGTCGCGGCGCGAAATTCATGGATCACGATCTCGGCGGCCTTCTGCAGGTTGATACGCCCCTTGCCCAACACCGCGCCGCGCTTGCGGCCTATGGTTTCGAGCAACTGCTCGTCGGTGACGCCAGGCGGCAGTTCGACCTTGTAACGCGCCTGCAGCGCAGCCGGGTAGTGCTTGATCAGGTAGTCGAGCAGTTCCAGCGCCACCTCCTCCTCATTGAAGGCATTGCGGCCGATAGCGCCGCTGGCGGCCAGGTTGTAGCCGCTTTTGGCGACGATGATGCGCGGCCACAACATGCCGGGCGTGTCCCACAAATAAAAACCATCGGCCAGCACAATGCGCTGCTCCAGCTTGGTGATGCCGGCCTCGTCTCCGGTCTTGGCGGCGCGTTTGCCGGTCAGCGTGTTGATCAGTGTCGATTTACCGACGTTGGGAATGCCGCAAATCAACACGCGCATCGGTTTGACCATGCTGCCGCGCGTGGGCGCCAGCGCATGGCAGGCGTCGATCAGGCGGCGTACCGGCGTGGTGGCGCTGGCGTCAAGTTCGATCGCGCGTGTGGCCGGCTGGCTGTTGTAGTAGTCCAGCCAGGCCGGCGTGCGCGCCGGGTCGGCCAGGTCCTGCTTGTTGAGCACCTTGAGTGCGGGCTTGCCGCCGGTCAGTTCTGCCAGCATGGGGTTGGCGCTGGAGCCGGGCAGGCGCGCGTCGAGCAGCTCGATCACCACATCAATTTCCTTGATGCGCTCGCTGATGGCTTTTTTGGTCAGGTGCATGTGACCGGGGAACCACTGGATGGCCATCTTGATTTCTTTCCTGTCGTTGGTTGGCCGGCTCACCCGCTGATCAGGTGACGCGGCCAGCACGAATTGTCACCGACGCGCCGGAACCGGTGGCAGCACGCGCCTGCAAATCCTCCAAATAGGGGATGACGGCGCTTGCCGCCGCATCCAGACTTCGGGGTTCGTGAACAGGAGAAGACCATGAACCCATCCCTATGGCCCCGCCTTGCCCTGCTCGCCCTGAGTCTGGGCCTGGGCGCTTGCACCACGGCACCCATGTCCGGGCAATGGCCCCTGCCGCCGGACACACTGGCAAAGTCCTTCAATCCGCTGCCTGCCGCGCCCGGCGAGGAAATGAAAACCATTGACACCAAGCTGTCGGACGTTCTGGCCAGCGCTGAGCAGGAGGCGCGGACCCGTGGAAAACAGGACTGGAGTTCCGGAGACACCGTGACCGCAGGCGGGATCATGGCCGTGCTCGGCAGCCTGGCCGACAAAACCGGCTTGCTGAACACCGGCGCCGGGCTGGCGCTTGCCGGCGGAACCGCCAAAACCCGCTACCAGTACGACACCCAGCGCAAGGCCTATATCCGGGCAGAAGAGGGTTTTTCCTGCGTGCAAACCCAGGTCCGCCGGGTCAGCGATCTGTCGCGCGCCATTGTTCTGACCAACGGCGCTCCCGAGGAAAAGCTGCTGGCCAGCAAACTTCCCCTCCAGGCCATTGACGCCGTCAACAAAGTGCGGCGGCGTCTCGTCAATGAACTGAACGCCATCGCTTCGGACGCGCCCTCCCGCCAGGACATCGAGTCGCTGGCGGCCAAATACCAGCAAGCGAAAACGCCCGGTCCAGCGGTGAAATCCCTGACACCAGATCAGCAAAAGGGACTGGGCATCTACAAATCCACCACCACAGGCGACTTGCCCGACTGGGTGGTGGAAGACGCCAGGAACGCCGTGAAGGCGATGCCGGCGGAACTGGAGCGCTGCGTCCTCTAGGGTAGGGGACGCAGCTGCGGCCTCAGGCCGCGTGTGCCAGGCTGCGTATGCCCAGGCGCTCGGCCGAGACGTATTGCTGGCGGTAAATTTCGAACGGCATCGAGTCCGCCGCTTCTATCGTCTTCTGCTCGGCCAGCGACTGCCGTGTCAGTTCTTCAAACCTGGCCTGCTGCTCGCCGGAAAACGGCAAGTCGAGCAGGGTCTGCCGGGTGGCCAGTGACTGTGCACGGGCAAAAGCCACAAAAGAGCAGTCATGGTTTTTCACCATGGCGTCCAGCACGCGGGCCGAAGGCAGGGTCTCGGGCTGGCGCAGCGAGGCTTCCGAAGCGCGCAAGGCCTGGGTGTAAGCACTTCCACCCTGCGCCGCATCGAGCGCCGCCGCAATCGGTGCGCATTGCGCGATCAGCTCGGCGCCCCACTCGGTCAGGCCGACCTCCTGGCCACTGCGCTCAAGCTGCAGTCCGGGCTCGCGTCCGCGTGCGGCCACCCGGTGCTGGTTGCGCGCCAGCGCGGCGATTTCCTGCGGCGTGTCGGGCGGACTGTCGGTCAGCAGGCAGTGCAGCAAAAACACATCGAGAAAACGCATGGTGTCGGCGGCGATGCCGACCGGCACAAACGGGTCCAGGTCCATCAGCCGCACTTCGACATATTCGACACCGCGTTCGCGCAGCGCGTGCAGCGGGCGCTCGCCCGGAAAAATCACGCGTTTGGGCCGGATCGTGCCGTAAAACTCGTTTTCGATCTGCAACAGGCTGGTGGCGAGCTGGTTGTAGTCGCCGCCGGGGTTCTGGATGCCGACCGCCTCGTAGGCCGGGTAGGGCCGGGTCAGCGCGTCCTGCAGTGAAGCGCCGTAACCATCGAGGTTGTTGTAGCTGACCTTGAGCGAAGCCTGGGCATCGCTCTGGTAACCGAGACGGCCCATGCGCAAGGAGGTGCCATGCGGCATGTACATGGTGCCCGTGCCCAGCGCCTGCAGCTCGTGCTGGCGGCCGGCGACAAAGGTCGAGCAGACGGCGGGCGAAGCGCCGAACAGGTAAAGCAGCAAAAACGCGTGTCGGCGGAAATTGCGGATCAGGCCGAAATACTCCTCGCTGGAGACGCCCGGCAGCGACCAGTTGTAGTGGATGCCCGAGATCGTCTGCATGCGCCGGCCGTAACGGTGGCCCAGGCCCATGCGGTAAACGCTTTTGGCGCGGCCCACGTTCGACGAGCCGTAGCGGCCAATCGGAATCGTCTCGTCGGTCGGCAGGCCGCAGGGCATGCTGGAGACCCAGAGCATCTCGTCGCCGACGGCCTTCATGGCGCGGTAGGTGAACTGGTGGATCTGGGTGAGCTCGTCCAGCGCGGCTTCGGCGCCGTCGGCCAGGCCGGGATGGGCGGCGGTCACCAGCTCGACCTGCGATTCGCTGAAGTCGGTGGTGATGCTCGGGTGGGTCAGTGCCGAACCGAGTGCGGCGGGATGCGGCGTCAGCGCCAGCGCGCCACCGGGTTGCGCCCGCAGACTTTCTTTTTCCAGTCCGCGGCGCATGCCTTTCAGCCTCGCAGGGGCCAGCGCCTGAAGGCGTTCTCCCAAAAGCGCGCCCTGGCGCGCATGCAAGCTGTTCATAACGTCATCCCTCTGTTCTTTCGTGGCGTGCAAGGTATCACAGGCCGGGCTTGTTTGCAGGCGGAGCTGCGCCGGGGCGGGTGCGGCGCGGGTGCCTGGGCGACAGGGCCTCTCCACAGTCCGTCGGTTGCTACGTTTTTTATAGCTGTCTGCTCTTGCTGCGTATGGGCTGGAGGCCTGTTTGATGCTTCAAAACAATGCCGTGGCAGCGAGCTTGCGCTCCAGCCCGCCCCGAAAGCCCTTACGGTTGCTCTGCCTAACTCCCGCCATGCGCGTTCGGATCCACAACGGGATGATTTGCTTGCCAACACCCCGCGTCGTGTGCCCGAAGGCACACGCAAGGGGTTTGGTGAGGAAAGCGCCCGTTTTGGTCCGAACCCGAAGGGGCGTGGTTTTGCGGGCGATCCGCTTCGTTACAAAACCAGGCAAGGCAGAAAGCCTTGCCTTGGGTTTTGCGCCTCACGGCTCATCCCGCAAAAGCCCCGCCGCGCTCGGCGCGAGTTAGGCAGAGCAACCGCCCGCCAGCACGCGCAGCAGCCAGGTGTTGATGTCCGCGATCTCCTCCATGCAGACCGAATGTTCCATCGCGTACTCGTGCCAGTCAACCGGGTAAGCCAGCGCCGCCAGCGCATCGCGCGTCGCCGTCGCGGCAGCCAGCGGCACCACGCCATCGCGGCGGCCATGGCCCAGAAACACCGGCAGACCGTGGTTGGCGGCGCTGCGTTCGGCTGCGAGCTTGTCGGCCAGCGGCAGGTAGCCGGACAGGCCGATGATGCCGGCCAGGCGTTCGGGGTAACGCAGGCCGGTCATCAGCGCCATCGCGCAGCCCTGCGAAAAGCCGGCGACGACGATGCGGCTGGCCGGGATGCCGCGCGCAATTTCGCCCGCGATCAGCGTATTGATGCTGGCCTGCGTCTTGCGCAGGCCCTCTTCGTCCTGGCGCTGCGTCAGGTCGGCGCCCAGAATGTCGTACCAGGCGGGCATCTGGTAGCCGCCGTTGATGGTGACCGGGATCACCGGGGCGTTGGGAAACAGGAAACGCACCGGGCCGACGGCCGAAAGCTCGAGCTGCTGCGCGATAGGGACGAAATCACCGCCGTCAGCGCCCAGGCCATGCATCAGCACAACGCTGGCGGTCGGGTTGGCGGCGGTTTCAACTTCAATGACATCGAGGGACATGACAGGAATAAAAAAGTGGCTGTGGGCGGATTGTGCCTGCGGGCACGCCGCAGCTTGACTTGCCAACGCACTTGGACGACCATCAATCACATACAAGCCGCCGGTAGCGGCAGCGACCGGTTCGCGCCAGCCGGCTTGCCGCAAGGGAGAGCGCAGCCATGAGACAAGCCATCAACAAGTTATTGGGCCTGAAAACACCGCAAGCCCCGGAAAAGTCGGCCTCTGCGCCAGCCATGTCCATCAAAAGCGAGCGCGCCGACAGCCTGGACAACCCGCACACCATCGAAGACAACTCCGACAACGCCACGCGCCGCCAACTGGTCCAGGTGATGCTGCGCGACGGCTTGCGCAAACACGGCATTCCGGCCGGCTGGGTCGAATGCCGCATGCTGGTGGTCAACAGCCGCAGCCGTGGCACCGGCCTGTACGTGCGCCTGGTGATGCGCCACTGGGACATGCTGCTGCTGACCTACGCCCATGCTTTTCAGCAGCAGTTGCTGGCTGCCATCACCGAGTTCGAGCCTCAGGCCTCGGTCTGGCTGCATGGCGTGTCCTGGGAGCTCGACGTGGGCAACACCTGCCCCTATCTCGATATGCCGGACCCGTCGGTGTGGCTGGAGGTGTCGGCCCCGGTTTCAGCGGCAACACCGGCACCGGCACCGATGCCGGTCGTCTCCCTCATGGCCGAAGACCCAATCACGCCGGTCGCCGTGCCGATGGCTTCCCGCAAAAACGCCCCGCCAGCGTCCGACCACGACGCCGAAGTGTTGCAGGACCTGCAGGCCATGTTTGCCATCCGCGACGCCCACCTGCAACAGCCGGTGGATGGCACACCGCCGCCGGATTTTCAGAATACCGAGCCGTCTGCCCGGCGCGGATAGGCCAGCGCTGCCGGACCTAGCGCGCGAGCGCCGCGAGCCGTCTCGAAAAATCCGCCTGCGTGTTGAGCTCGGCATGCCAAAGCCGGTAACCGGCATCGCTGGGATGCAGCCCGTCTTTGGCATTGAGCTCGTCGGGGCGCTGGGCAAACGGGTCTTCTGATTTGTCCTTGTACAAATTGACGTAAAGCGCGCCATTGTCCCTGGCCACTTCGCTGACAAAGCGATGCAGCGTTTGGGAGCGTTGCGTCATCAGCCACGACCAGGGCTGGAAAAAGAAGGGCGCGCTGCCTACGTTGCCCGACGGCATCAGCACCACCAGCCGGGCTTGTGTGCGTGCCAGGGCCGCAACACGGGCAATGTTTTCTTCCAGCGGCGCGTAAGGCGTGAGGCGGATCACGTCATTGCCGCCACCCAGCACCAAAATGGCATCAAAGCGCTCGCCGCCGGGCACGTCGAGCTGGCGCGTTATATCGGCAAACTTGGCGCCGTCTTTGGAACGGTTGACGATCTTCAGCGAGGGGTGGTCACGCGCAATCAGCCCGGCCAGACTGGCGGCCGGCGAAGACGCGCCGGTGCCCACCCCGGTGCTGTCGCCCACCACCAGCAAAGTCGCCCCGGCACCCGCGGGCGACGCCTGGAAAGGTTCGCTTTGCCGGGCCAAATCGACCGATTGCTTGATGCGCCAGGCGGCGCAGCCCGAGGTGGTGAGCACCACCAAAGCGGCCATCAGCGAGACAGTGCCCAGCACGGAGGGACGGCGAATTTTCATGAAAGCTTTCGTCGGTTTATCGGTTGAGCCAGGTGATCGATAACTGCAGGACGGTGGCAAAACCGACCCACGCGAGGTAGGGAAGATTGACCAGCGCCACCCAGCGCGCACGCCGCCAGATGGCCGCCAGTGCCCAGGCCAGCGTCCCCAGCACCAGCAAGATGTCGACGCTCGCCAGCAGGTTGTTTTTGAGGCCGAACTGGATCGGCGTGTACAGCGCGTTGAACACGAGGTTCAGAATGAAAGGCAGCAGGACACCGAACGGCAGGCGGCGCTTGAGGTACTGCACCAACACAAAGCCGAAGCTGATGGCAATGATGATGTAGAGCACCGTCCACACCGGGCCGAACACGGCGGCAGGTGGCGCGAAAAAAGGCTTGGCGAGTTGCGCGTACCACGCGGCGCTGCTGGTGCTGTCCATGCAAATTCTTCGGTTTGGTCGTTGGGTCGGGGTAACGGGTCGGCTTCAGGAAACCAGCCTCCATTTTTAGGGCGGACGGGCCGCAGGCGCGCAGCCCGTGCGCTGATTGCGGGGTAGGACGCCAGCGCAAATGCCGCGCCTGCGCATCCAACCACGCGCCGGGCGCGTACAGGCATCAGCTTTGCGCATCAAGCGAGGCGCTGTCTTTTACTTATGCAGGCGGCAGGCAGACAATCCATGCACCGCCTCAAGGAGACTCCCATGACCCAGCAGTCCGCCTTTTTTGCCCGCCTGGTGTTGTTGCTGGTTGCAGCAAGCTGCGCGCTGGCCTTGTGGACGCCGGCCCAGGCCGCGTCCTTGAGCCCCGCCGACGAAAAAAACGTGCGCGCCACGGTACAGGGCCAACTGGCCGCCTTTGCGGCAGACGACGCCGACAAGGCGTTTTCGTATGCCGCACCCAACGTGCGCGAGGCGCTGGGCACGGCGGCCGGTTTCATGGCCATGGTGCGCAACGCCTACCCGGTGGTCTACCGTCCGGCATCGGTGGCTTTTCTCAAGCCCGAAAGCAAGGACGGCCAGGTCATCCAGCGCGTGCAAATGCTCGATGCCAGCGGCGACGCCTGGCTGGCGATTTACAGCCTGCAGCGGGAGGGCAACTCCTGGCTCATCACCGGCTGCGTGGTGGTCGCCAACAAGGGGCGCATGGCCTGAACCCCGCCGGACAATTGCTCACTTATTAATAGCTGAGTATTCAATCTGGATAAGGGCTGGAGCCTGATTTTATTCAGAATCAGCAGGCCGCCAGGGCGTTTTTGCTGACAGCATCTGCGGGCGAGCGCCTGCGCATCTGCGCCCCCGACAAGGCGATCATGGGGTTTTCCGAAAGGCCTGCGCATGAAAACCGCCACCAAAGTCGCCCTTGGCGCCCTGCTCACCACCGTCTTCAGCGGCCAGGCGCTGGCCTGCTACACCGTCTACAACCGCGCCAACCAGGTGATTTACAGGGCCATGCAAGCGCCGGTGGACATGCGCTACCAGTTGCACCAGACGCTGCCGGCGGTATTTAACGATGGGCACATGGTGTTTTCCATCACAGACACCGACTGCCCGGCGGTCAACCTGACCCGCAGCAACATCCGTGATTCCGCGGGCGGCAACATGGTTTATGTGGTGGACCGGGCCCAGCCACGAACCCGGCCTTACCGGGATCCGCGCAACTGACAGCTGGTCATCGGGTCAGTGCGCCAGCGCGCCAAACAGCGCGTAGACGCTTGAGTCTTCAGGCAGGACGTAGACCACGCTGCGGCTTCTGCCGAGCAGCGGGCTGACAACCGTTTCGTAAAACGCCACCGGCACGACCACACATCCGAGTGAAATCCGGTTGTCCTGCGGCGTTGCGGAAGCCAGGCGCTCAACCCGCTGCTCCTGGCTTTGGCCGGGGCGCACGCGGTGGATCGCCAGGCCTTCGCTGTAATTGACCCAAACGACCTCTTCGCCCTCCAGATTGCGGCCCGGTTGTGACAGGAAACGCCCCGCCGGCGTGGTGCGTTCTGCGGGCAGAATCTGCTTGACCGGCCGTTGGCCGATGCCAGGCACCGAGTGATCACCGCTGGCCAGCCCCAGCAAGGCGGCGGAGGCGCCGCGCAGCCGGCCGCCGGCGTCGAACACAAACATCTTTGCATTTTTCTTGTCGACGATGACAAAAGGCAGGCCCTTGTTGTCGGCCGATGCCATCACCGACGCCGCGGCATAACGGGCATCGGTGGACGCGGCCTCCGCGCCAAAGTCGGCCAGGGGCAGCGCGAGGGCCGCAGAGCTGTCCAGCGCCACGGCAGGCCTTGGTAGCAGGACCAGCGCAGCCAGGGCAGCTGCAACGCACCAGATCCTGCCAGAACCAATCATCCGCTTCCCACCTTTGAAGTATGTAGGACATATCCTACCTACAGGCGGAGAGGTTTGGCAAGCGTCGGGTGTGTAACAGTACCGGCCGCTCCTGTTTTCATAGCGCTTTACGCAAGCAGCACGGGCTCAAGCCCATGATTTTGACATTGACTAGGGGAAATACCGGGTTGTCGCGCCTGTAGGCTTTATCCCACAGGCGGGATGGGAAGCTAGCTGCGGTTGCCCGGCTTGAAATCCTGGAACACGGCCTGCAGGGGGCGGATCTCCGGCAGCACATAAATCACGCCGCGGCGTGACCCGAGCGCCGGTTTGACCACATCTTCATAAAAAGCCACCGGAAGGTTGATGCATCCGAAAGAAATCCGGTTGTCATCCGGGGTCGCAGACGCCAGCCGCTGCAAGCGGCGTTCTTTCGGCTCTTTGGCGCGCACGCGGTGCATGGACACGGCAGCTTCGTAGTCGACCCACACAATATCCTCGCCGAAAGAATTGATGCCGGGCTGCGAGACAAACCGCCCGGCCGGGGTGGTGCGCTCATGCGGAAGAATGGCAGACATCTCGCGCTCGCCGATGCCCTGGACAGAATTGTCACCGACGGCAGAACCCATCAGCGCAACGGTCGCGCCGTCCAGCGTGCCGTCCGGCTTGAAGACAAACACCCTCACATGCAGTTTGTCGACGATGACAAACGGCATGGCACGGTGATCGCGGCTGTCCATGACCCAGTTGGCCATCTGGCGGGCCTCGTTCGACGGGTCTTCTTGCGCAAAGTCCGCCACACGCGGCAAATGCTCCAGCGACGGAGCGACCACCGCTGGCGGCGCGATAGCGTACGTCCTGGACTGGCGCGACGTGACCTGGCCCGGAAGGATCAGCGCGATCGCGGCACAGCCGATTCCCAGACCTTTGAGCACGGCATCGAGTTGCGAAGGTTCCCTGGAAGACATGAAGGATTCAGTGGGTGTTTAAAAGGATGCAGGGAAGACGGATGACAACATCCGGCTTCCCCGCGACCTATGGAACATGTGTTGCCGTATTAGTTACGGTCAGCGCGTGGCTCCAGCGTGGTGTCCACGGAAGGTGCGACATTGGTGCTGGGGCTCGTGGTGGTATCCATGCTGGTGGACGGCTGGGCTTGCATGGTGCTGCCGCTGCTCATCGAGCCAGTGGCGCCAAGTGTTGTGCCCTGGTTCTGGGTCAGCGGGCCTTGTGCCGACGAATCACCCGGCGTGTTGGTCACCTGGGGAGCGGAGGTTTGTGCAACAGCAAAACCGGCGCCTGCAACAAGTGCAGCAGCAGTGATGGCGGCAGTCAGAGATTGATTGAATTTCATGAGTAGCTCCTGATTTAAAACCCCGAGGGGTGGTTGATTTAAAAACGCCGATTGGTGATCGACTGACTTCAATCTAAACCTCGAATGTGTGTTGGGGGTCGGTGTCATCCGCGTGCGGCTGTAGGACAGGTCCGCCCCGGCTCACTATGCTTGCACCTCGTTACCTCGACGCCCGTTTGTTTGCAGGTTCAAACAGGGCGACACACCCTGTGCTCTCTTTTCAGGAGCTGACCACGCCCGATAACAAAGGGCCGCAGCCCATGTTTATGGGGCAATGGTGATGCGCTGCAAATACCGGATGCGGGGCACGCCGGACTTGGCCTACATCAGGCAGGCACAGCGGACTGCATGGACATCACGGCCGGGTGCGCACACTGGCGCTGTGCCAGCCGGGTTTCGCGCTACAACGACAGGTATCCGACCTCCGCCCCCGGGCGAAACGTCGAAACATTGTCCAGCGAACCCGGCTGCATTTTTTTTGCCTGCTTCCTTCAGGCCGGCTCACGCAGTTGCGGAAGTCTTCCCGGCATGCGCCATCGCCTGGCTGACTTCGTTGCTGCCCTGGGCCGATCCGCTTTGCGGCACCATCTCGCCGCTGCGCTCGCGCACTTCATCGAGACGCGCTGCCAGCGCTTCTGGCACCTCGTCTCCGCTGCCCAGCCACAGGCCACGGGTCAGTGTGATATTCGCCGCCTCGAAGGTGCCAGCGCCCGCGCACAGAACTGTGCGTGTAGGCGCATCCTGCGCCGCCAGCACCAGCATGGCCGGGACCACCGCCTCGGGCCGCAGCGCGCGCAACACCTCTTCGGGCATCAGGCCCTCGGTCATGCGTGTCGCGGCGGTCGGCGCCAGGCAGTTGACGCGGATATTGTTTTTGGCGCCCTCGATCGACAGCGTCTGCATCAAGCCGACCAGCGCCATCTTGGCCGCGCCGTAGTTGGACTGGCCGAAGTTGCCGTACAGGCCCGACGACGAGGTCGTCATCACAATGCGGCCGTACTTTTGCGCGGCCATGATGTCCCAGACCGCCTTGCAGCCATGCACGGCGCCCATCAGGTGCACGTTCATCACCAGCGCGAAGTCGGCGAGTTCCATCTTGGCAAAACTCTTGTCACGCAGGATGCCGGCGTTGTTCACCAGGATGTCGACGCGGCCCCAGGCGTCCATGGCCTGCTTGACCATGGCCTGCACGGCAGCGAAGTCGGTCACGGACGCCCCGTTGGCGATCGCTTCGCCGCCGGCCGCGCGGATCTCATGAACAACCGCCTCGGCGGCACTGACTGAGCCACCCGTGCCATCGCTGGCGCCGCCCAGGTCGTTGACCACCACTTTGGCGCCGCGCGCGGCCAGCGCCAGCGCATGCTGTTTGCCGAGCCCGCCGCCGGCGCCTGTGACGATGGCCACGCGGCCTTTGAAATCCATGCCCATTTGTTGTCCCCTGTCGTGTTGGTGATCTGGTGCGCGCCACCAAGCTGCTAGGCTATGGCGCAGGAAGCCTGTACTGTAATGGACGGTGTAGCGCCCTCATGAAAGCCGACGCCACCCCATGGAACTGAACCTCGAAACCGTTACCACCCCGCCGCGCCCGGCCGCCACCGTGGTGCTGCTGCGTGATGCGCCGGCCGGCCTGGAGGTGCTCCTGATGAAGCGCCACGGCCTGTCGGATGTGCTGGGCGGGGCCTATGTGTTTCCGGGCGGCAAGGTCGATGCGGCGGATGCCGATCTCGACATGGCAAGGCACCTGGACCAGCCGCTGCACACGCTGCACGCCGGCCTGGGAGAGCCCGACATCAACGAAACCACCGCCGGCGCGCTGTATGTGGCGGCACTGCGGGAAGCCTTTGAAGAATGCGGCGTGCTGTTTGCACAAGGTGAAGCAGCGCAGCCGGCGATGCAGGCGGCCGCGCTGCTGCGCGAGGGTCAGGGTTTCAATGCGGTGCTGGCGCAGATGGCGCTGCGCCTGCAGACCCGCCGCATCCTGCCCTGGTCGCGCTGGATCACGCCAACCCAGCCCTCGGTCATGAACAAGCGTTTCGACACCCGGTTTTTTGTCGCTGCCGTACCCGATGACCAGGTTGCCCGCCACGATGATTTCGAGACCACCGAGAGCATCTGGCTCAGCCCGCGCGCGGCGCTGCAGCAGTACTGGGCGGGCCAGATCGAGCTCGCGCCGCCGCAGATCATGAGCCTGGCGCACCTGGCGCGGCACAGCGCGGTGGACAGCGTGCTGGCCGCCGCGCGTGCGCGGCTGCCGCCTGTGATCCAGCCCGAATCCTTCAACGATGAGAACGGCCGCGTGATCTGTTACCCCGGCGACGCGCGCCATTCGGTCCGTGAACCGGCGCTGCCTGGCCCGACCCGGCTGTTTTACCGCAACAAGCGATTCGAGCCGCTCAGCGGTTTTGAAGGGCTGTTTTCCTGAGCCCATCCCGGGCGCGGGGCTGCATGCCTCTCTTTGTCATTGCGGGCTTGACCCGCAACCCATGCCTCGCGGTGCAGTGAGCAGCGTGGATCCCGGATCGAGTCCGGGATGACAAACGCCCGGCTCAGGCCGCCAGCAACAGCTGATCGGCAGCATGCGCCTGCAGCAGCCCGGCCAGCCAGCGGTCGATCAGCGCTGGATCGTTGATGGTCTTGAGCGACTGGTACGCGGTTTCCGCTTCCGGGAAACGACGGCGCAAAAAGTTGAGCCACTGCTTGAGCCGTCCGGGCCGCGAGCGTGCATCCAGCCGGGTGCAGACCAGGTGCCAGAAATCGGCCAGCAGCGGCACCAGTTCCGGCCAGCCGAGCGCCTGCGCAGAGCCCTGCCCGACCGACGCCTTGATGGCCAGCCCCAGTCCGGGGTCGGCCACCGCGCCACGCCCGATCATCAGCATGTCGCAACCCGAGGCCTCGCGGCAACGGCGCGCGTCGTCCACGGTCCAGATCTCGCCGTTGGCCACCACCGGTATCGCGACGGCGGCGCGGATGTCGGCGATGCGTTCCCAGTAGGCGGGCGGCCGGTAAGCCTGCGCCTTGGTGCGTGCATGCACCACCAGCTCGCCGGCGCCGCCGCCGGCAATCGCCTGCGCGCATTCCACGGCCAGCGCATCGTCGTGATAACCCAGGCGCATCTTGGCCGACACCGCCATGTGCGCCGGCACGGCACGCCGCACCGCCGAGACGATCGCTGCCAGCGTCTCGGGCTCTTTCAGCAGGGCCGCGCCGCCGCCATGGCGATTGACGATGTTGGCCGGGCAGCCAAAGTTCAGGTCAATGCCGGCCGGGCCCAGCGCCGCGAGCCGCGCGGCGTTCTCCGCCATGCACACCGGGTCCGAACCCAGCAGTTGCGCGCGCACCGGCACACCGGCCAGTGTGCGCCCGCGGTTCAGCAGCTCGGGCACGATGCGGGTGAAGACACGCTCGGGCAGCAACTGGTCGGTGATGCGGATGAACTCCGAAACACAGCGGTCCACGCCACCGGCCCGCGTGAGGATGTCGCGCAGCACAAAGTCCACAAGCCCTTCCATGGGTGCCAGCAAGATGGTCATGGGGTGATGCTACCGCGCGGCGCCGGGCGGCCAGCCGCTGCAAACACTGTTTCTCATGGTTTATGCATCAAAAAGGCCTCTGGCCCCCGGCGGCTCTGCATCGTCAGCTCTGCTTTTGATAGCGTCTGATTGCCCTTCCCGTCCTACAGAGATGGCAGGGACTTCTTACAGTACGCGCCCTGCGCGGCACCTAAGGTGGTTGTTTCATTGAAGGAGACACCATGGCACGGCCCCCTGCCCCTCATACCGCGCACCCCGGACGATTTGGCCTCCAGGGCGTGCCAGCCCCGGAAGGCCAACCGGCCGGACCACGCAAGGGCTGGCCTTTCGCCGAAGGTTCGCAAAACCACCTCGACGAAACCTCGGCGCCCTGGCCCCGGCCATCGCGTTCAGCGCCCGCCAAAGCGCCGGCACCCGACGCGCCCGGTCAATAAGTACCGACGTAGTCTTTCTTGCCCACTTCAACGCCGTTGTGGCGCAGGATGGCATAGGCCGTGGTGGTGTGAAAGAAAAAATGCTGCAAGCCGTAGTTCAGCAGGTAAGACTGGCCGCTGAAGATTTTTTCCTTGGGCGTGCCGGCTTGCGTCACGATGCGGCGCTCTTCGCTGCCGTCAATCTGTGAAGCTTCCAGGCTGCCCATGAAGGCCAGCGTTTTTTCAATGCGCGCCTGCAGGTCGGCAAAGGTCTCTTCCTTGTCTTCAAACCCCGGCACCTCCACGCCGGCCAGCCGCGCCGACACACCCTTGGCAAAGTCGCAGGCAATCTGCACCTGACGCAGCAGGGCGAACATGTCGGGATACAGGCGGGCCTGCAGCAAGGCATTGGGCTCGATTTTTTTGGCCGCGGCATGGGCTTCGGCCTTGGCCAGCACGGCGCTGAGCGCACCCAGCATTTGCCTGAAAACGGGAACGGAGGCTTGGTACATCGAGAGAGTCATGGGGAAAGTCCTTGAAAAGAAAAAAAAGGGTCAAGCCGCCGGCGTATTGCGCTTTGGCAGCAGGCGTTTGACCAGCGTCACCGCGGCCAGCACCAGCGCACCGGCCACGATGCCGACCACTGCATCAGCCAGCAAGGGTGTGATGGCGCCCAGCACGGGGCCGGCGGCAGCAGACAGGGATTCGATGGCATGGTGCAGGGCCGGGACGCCGTGGGTCAGGATGCCGCCGCCGACCAGGAACATGGCGGCGGTGCCGACGATGGACAGGGTTTTCATGAGCCAGGGCGCGGTGGCCAGGATGCCCAGCCCCAGGCTGCGCAGCGCACCGGTTTTTTTGCTCAGGTGCAGGCCCGCGTCGTCGAGCTTGACGATGCCGGCAACCAGGCCATAAACACCGACGGTCATCAAAATGGCAATGCCGCTGAGCACGCTGAACTGGGTCACAAACGGGCTGGCCTGCACTGTGCCCAGGGTGATTGCAATGATTTCGGCCGACAGGATGAAGTCGGTGCGTATGGCGCCCTTGATCTTGTCTTTTTCGACCGCCACCAGATCAACCGCCGGGTCGACCAGTGCTTCAAGCAACTTCTTCTCATGCGCGGCATCCTCGGCCTTGCTGTGCAAAAACTTGTGCGCGAGTTTCTCGAAGCCCTCGTAACAGAGAAAGGCCCCGCCGACCATCAGCAGCGGGGTCACGGCCCAGGGCGCAAAGGCGCCGATGGCCAGCGCGGCCGGCACCAGGATCACCTTGTTCAGCATCGAGCCCTTGGCCACGGCCCAGACCACCGGCAACTCGCGCTCGGCCTTGACGCCGGCGACCTGCTGCGCATTGAGCGCCAGGTCATCGCCAAGAACACCGGCACTTTTCTTGGCAGCCACCTTGGTCAGCAGGGCCACATCGTCAAGCACGGTGGCAATATCGTCGAGCAATGCAAACAGGCTGCTGGCCATGAGGGTTTCCAGAAAGTGATGGACATGGCCATTGTCGCAGCAGGGCTGCACCGGTACGGTAGACAATGGCCGATGATCAAAAATTTACTGCTGGCCTACATCGGCACCCTGGTCTTTTTTCTGGCTGCCGACATGCTCTGGCTGGGCCTGCTGATGACCAGCCAATACCAGGCCTGGATAGGCCCGCTGATGCGCGAGCAGCCGCTGCTGCTGCCGGCGGCGGTGTTTTACCTGCTGTACCCGGTTGGCCTGGTGGTGTTTGCCGTGCGTCCGGCGCTGGACAAAACCAGCTGGCGCCGGGCCGCCGCACTGGGCGCGTTTTTCGGCCTGCTGGCCTACGGCACCTACGACCTGAGCAACCTCGCCACGCTCAAGGGCTGGCCATGGCAGCTCACGCTGGTGGACATGGGCTGGGGCGCAGCGCTGTCCTGCGGTAGCGCGCTGGCGGGTTATGCGGCGGCTCGCGCCTGGGGTTCGCGCCCGACCGCCTGACGGGCCCTTGCATTCGCTGGCTTCGCAGCCACATTCAAAAAGCGCCATCTGGCCTTGCCCTTGCGAGCTCCCATGCCCCTGTTTTTCTTTTCCCTTCTTCTGCACGCCTACCTCGGCGTTCGCCTGATCCCCGCGCTGGCCGCCTGGCCTGTCGCACAACTGTTGCTGGGGCTGACCCTGCTGGCCTCCATGGTGCTGATGCCGATGGGCCTGACGGCGCGGCGTATCAAGTCGCCGCTGCTGGCCGACCGCGTGGCCTGGACCGGCATGTTGTTCATGGGCCTGTTCTCGTCGCTGTTTGTGCTCACCTTGCTGCGCGAGGCCGCGCTGCTGGTGGCCTGGTTGTGGCTGCTGGTGCGGCCGGGCGCTTTTTCATGGACAGACCTGGGCGCAGGTTCAGCGGCGGCGGTGGCGCTGCTCGGGCTGCTGATGACTTTTTTGGGTTTTTTCAACGCCAGGCGCACTGCCGCGGTGGTCCGCGTCGATGTGCCGATCACCGGGCTGCCGCCCACCCTGCATGGGTTTTCGATTGCGCAGATCAGCGACATCCATGTCGGCCCCACCATCAAACGCGGCTACCTGCAGGCCATCGTGAACAGGGTCAACCAGCTGCAGGTGGACATGGTGGCGGTAACCGGCGACCTGGTGGACGGCACGGTAGCCGACCTGGCCCCGCATGTGGCGCCGCTGGCCGGCCTGTCGTCGGTTCACGGCACTTACTTCGTCACCGGCAACCATGAGTATTACTCCGGCGCCCACGCCTGGATTGAGGAGCTGAACCGCCTGGGTGTGCGGGTGCTGATGAATGAACATGTGGTGCTGTCCCACGGCCTGGTGCTCGCCGGCGTGGCCGACTGGAGCGCCGCACATTTTGACCGCGCGCATCGCAGCGACCCGCATGCGGCGCTGGCCGGCGCACCGGCAGATGCGCCGGTCAAGTTGCTATTGGCGCACCAGCCGCGCAGCGCGATCGAAGCAGAGAAGGCCGGCTTTGACCTGCAGCTTTCCGGCCATACCCATGGCGGGCAGTTCTGGCCCTGGGGCTTTTTCGTGCGTTTCCAGCAACCCTTTACCGCCGGATTGCACCGTCTGGAGAAGCTGTGGATCTACACCAGCCGGGGCACCGGCTATTGGGGGCCGCCGAAACGCTTCGGCGCGCCGTCGGAGATCACCTGCCTGCGGCTGGTGACGGCGCAATAACTCAATGGCGGCTGGCGGTCAGGCGACCGAAAATCAGCCCCACCAGCAGCGCCGCGCCCACGGCCTGCAGCGGATGGTCCTTGATGTAGGCCTTGGAATAATCCACCGCCTGCAGCGGTGCGTCGGTGAAACGATGCGCCTGCTCGCTGACTTTGCCGGCCACGCTGCTGGCACCGCTGGCGAGTTTGTCCACCGTGTTGTGCGCAACAGTTGCGGCACGGTCCACCGTGCTGCGTGCCGGCTCGGCGACCTTGTCGATGGTGTTGTGCAGTGAGCTGCCTGCCTGGCTGACGCCACGCAACAATGCGCTTTCGCTGCTGGATGTGCCGTTGGATGTTTCCATGATGATTCCTTCAAAAGTGCGGGTTGCAGTCTGCCCACTGCGCCGGCGGGGCCGGTTGGTGAACGCTTCCTCTACTTTGAAACAGCACCCCCGGCTGGCCTGTGCGCAAGGGGATCACGCGCCTGTAGGACAAGGCAGCCAGTCAGTCGAACAGGCCCGGTGTGCCGCGCATCGCGCCTTCGATGATCAGAAGCCTGAGCTTGGTGCGAATGCCTCCGCTGGCGGAAAAGCCGCCCGGCTTGTCGCCGGCGGCCAGCACCCGGTGGCAGGGCACCACGGGCGCAAACGGGTTGCGCCCCAGCGCCTGCCCGACCGCGCGCGCAGCGCCGGGCTCGCCAAGTTGCGCCGCCACCTCGCCGTAAGTCAGCGTCTGGCCCGGTGGGATGGCCCGTGCGACGGCGTAAACCCGCTGATGGAAAGCCGGCACGCCGCGCATGTCGAAGACCAGGCTATCGAGGGTGTGCGCCTCGCCGCGCAGCATGGCACTGATGCCGTGGATGGCCGCCTGTACCTGCCCGCCAGGGTCGGCTTCGGCCGCTTCAGGAAAACGCTGGCGCATGCGCGCGCGTGTTTGTGCGGCGTCGGCTTCAGGCAATTGCACGCCGCAGATGCCGGCATCGCCCCAGGCGATGGCGCAAGTGCCGACGGCGGTATCGAACAGGGCGAAATGGGCGCTGGCAGTGGCGGCGTGCGTGGTGACAGTCATGGTGCCGATCATCCTAATACAACTCAAACACCGCGAAATTTGCTACTTAATTCATAGCTGTCTGCGCTTGCTGGGTATGGGCCGAAGGGCTGAAACATCATTCAAATTAATGTCGGTCGGCACCGACAGCAACTGGCATGGTTTTCCTAGGGGTGTTTGGCCTGAAGCCACGCAAGATGGGGGCTTAACTGGAGCATGACCATGACCCATTTTTCCGCCAGCCACACGGGGCGCCCCCGCCAAGTCAATCCGGACGAGACCGGCTTGGCTGAAGACACCGAAGACCTGCCCTTATCGCCCGCTGAAGACATGCCGGTGATTCCTGACGAGGAGCGCGTGCTGGACGTGCCGTCCTGAACGCCTGGCCGGAGACTCAGCCGACGTCGCGTTTGAGGCGCACTTCTTCGAGCTTGACGGTGCCGACCACCACGGTTTTCAGCGAGGCCATCTCGCGCTTGAAACCGGCATGTTCGTGAAAGCGCAGCGCGCGCTCATTGCGCACCGGCACCCAGACCGTGACCTTGGTGCAGCCTTCTTCCTTGAGGCCGTCGTTGGCGGCGTCCCACAGGGCCACGCCCACCCCCTTGTTCCAGTGCGCCGGGTCCACGTAAATGGCCCAGATTTCGCCGCAGGTCGACGGCGTGCCCTTGTCACGTGAACGGTCAAAGCCGACAAAACCCACGACCTTGTCGCCATAGGTGGCGACATGTACCTGCGGCTCCATGAACTCAATGGCATCGCGCCAGAACTGCTGGCGCTTGTCGATGGACAGGGTGCCGAGCTGGTCGTCGGGAACCAGCCCCTGGTAGGCGGCGCGTGAGGAAGTGGCGTTGATTTCGGCAATGGCTTTGGCATCGCGCACGCTGGCGGGTCGGACTTGGTAGCTGGACATGAAAGAGGCTTTGGGGGAATCGTTGCGGGAGGACCCGGATTGTCGCAGCAAATGAAAAACCGCCAGGTCCTACACTCGCCAACCATGACAAACACGTTCACCGATCCGGTCTACAGCGCGCGCCTGCTGCCGGACGGCGAGCCTTTTGACGCACCGGCCTGCCGGCCGCTGCTGCAGTCGGCGCTGCAGGCCGGCATGTTTCTGGAAAGCTCCTGCCGCAACGGCACCTGCCGCAGTTGTATCTGCCGCCTCGCCAGCGGGCAGGTCAGTTACCGCATCGCGTGGCCGGGGCTGAGCGCCGAAGAAAAAACCGAGGGCTGGATCCTGCCCTGCGTGGCCTACCCGGCGTCCGACCTGGTGCTGCTGCCGCCCGGTCCGTAATTTCAAGCCAAATTGGCCTCCAGCCCTTGTCCACCGGGGGCAAGCAGCTCCTTTTTTGATAGCAGTTTGGCTGGCATGAGGCCATGCAGTGATTTGTCACACAAATCTGCAAGGATGGGGAAATGGATTTTTTGCACCCGCCCCTCGATGCCTACCGCTTCGCCCGCACGCCCGATGCCGCAGCCACCTTCGCCGAACATGAAGACTTCAAGGCCCTCCTGCGTGCCGGCAGCGCACACTTTGAGGTGCAGAGCGTCGCCGAGGTGCACACCGCCGGCCCCTCGTTTGACATCTTCACTGCCGCCATCGGCGCGCGTGACCGGCAAGCGCCGGCCATCGGTTTTTTCGGCGGCATCCACGGTCTCGAACGCATAGGCACGCAGTTGATCCTGAACTACCTGCGCGCGCTGCTGGCCCGGCTCGAATGGGACACGCTGCTGCAGCAGCAACTGCGAAACGTCCGGCTGGTGTTCATGCCCATCGTCAACCCCGGCGGCATGTGGGCACACAAACGCGCCAACCCGCGCGGTGTGGACCTGATGCGCAACGCGGCGCAGCGCGCCGAGAGCCGCGTGCCTTTTCTGGCCGGCGGCCAAACCATGAGCCCGATGCTGCCCTGGTACTGCGGCCGGCCCGGCGCGCCCATGGAGACCGAAAGTACCGCGCTGCTGCAGGTGGTGCGTGAGCAACTGGCGAGCCGGCCCTTCAGCCTGGCGCTGGACTGCCATTCGGGTTACGGCTTTGACGACAGCATCTGGTTCCCCTATGCCAAAACACGCCGGCTGATGGCGCATCTGCCCGAGATGTTTGCGCTCAAGACCATGCTGGAGCAAGCCATGCCGCACCACGACTACAGCTTCGAGCCGCAGAGCAACCAGTACCTGCTGCACGGCGACCTGTGGGACCACGCCTATGAGCACACGCCGGCAGGCCATGTCTTTTTACCCATGACGCTGGAGCTCGGCTCCTGGCTGTGGATACGCAAGAACCCGCGCCAGTTGTTCTCGCGGCATGGCATCTTCAACCCGATCAAGGCGCACCGCATCAAGCGCGTGCTGCGCCGCCATGTGGACCTGCTGGACTTCCTCACGCGGGCCGCCTATGCCGCGCCCGGCTGGCTGCCGCTGGCCGGGCGCCGGGCCGAACTGCAGCAACAGGCCAGCGCCCACTGGCGGCCCCGGCGCACGCCATGAGCTGGGTGCTGCTGCGCGGCCTGACGCGGGAGGCACGCCACTGGGGCGGCCTGCCGCAGCAACTGGCGACCGGCGGTGACACCGTTGTCGCGCTGGACCTCCCAGGCAATGGCGCATTTTGCGAGCTGCGTTCACCGGCAACCGTGCGCGCGATGACAGCGTTTGCACGCGCGCAGTTGCAGCGCCAGGGTTGCAAGCCCCCTTACCGGCTGCTGGCCATGTCGCTGGGCGGCATGGTTGCCACCGACTGGGCCCAGCAGTTCCCGGGCGAGGTGGCGGCGCTGGTGCTGGTCAACACCAGCATGCGCCCCTTCAGCCGCGCCACCGAGCGCCTGCGGCCCGGCAACTGGCCGACGCTGCTGCGGCTGGCCGCACGCTGGGACGACGCCAGGGACAGCGAGCGCGTGATTCATGCGCTGACCTGCGAGCACAGCGCAACACTGGACCAGGATCTGGCGGCCTGGGTCCACATCCGCCAAAGCGCGCCGGTGCGCGCCGGCAATGCCTGGCGCCAGCTGTGGGCAGCAGCGCAATTTACAGCCGCGGCAGGCCAGCCGCCCTGCCCCACGCTGCTGCTGTCGTCGGGCGCCGACCGGCTGGTGAATCCGCGATGCTCGGTGCGCCTCGCGCAAGCGTGGCAGGCGGAGCACCGGATCCATCCCTGGGCCGGCCACGACCTGCCCCATGACGACGCCGGCTGGGTCTGCCGGTCCATTGCCGACTGGCAGGCGGCGAACTGACAAGCCAGTCAGCCAGAATTCAGCCTTCCGCGTTAAGGTGACAAGCCTTTCCCCCATGACTCACCCCGCCGAATCGAACCCACCCGACCAAGCTGCATCCCCAGCAGCGCCGGAGCCGCGCAAACGCGTCTGGGCGCTGGCGCTGGGAACGGCCGCTGTCTGGTACCTGGACCCGGTGCTGGTCGAAATGGCCGAGCTGGTCGGTGGCATCGCCTTGTCGAACAACAAGTCCCTGGCCAGGGACGCCATTGCAGAGATGCGCCGCAAGGCCGCAGACCTCAGCCGCCAGATCGGGCCGCTCCCCGCCAGCGCCCTGGCCAAGGTGGTCAGGCGCACCGAAGCCGCCGGCGGCGCCGTGCTCGACAAGGGCGCGCGCGTGAAAGAGCTGCAAACCAGCTGGGACCATTTTCTGGCCTGCCTGCGTTCCAGCCCGAAACGCTGACAAACGGCGGGGCCATGCGCCCCGCTCGCTGCGGCAGCAGCTGTCTCAAGGCATGATTGCCCCATGACGATTCCTCCATTCGCATGGCGCGCAACGGCATCACGATGGCTGACGGGCCTGGCATTGCTGGCCGGAATCGCCATGAGCAGCCAGGCCGCCGCGCCTTTTGAAGACAGCATTGCCCAGCGCACCATGGCCTGCACCGCCTGCCATGGCCCGCAGGGCCGCGCGGCACCCGATGGTTATTACCCGCGCCTGGCCGGCAAGCCGGCGGCTTACCTCTACAACCAGTTGCTCAATTTTCGCGATGGGCGGCGTCACTACGGACTGATGACACAGCTGGTGGAGCCACTCAGCGATGCCTACCTGATGGAGATCGCGCAATATTTCTCAAGCCTCAAGGTGGCCTACCCGGCCCCGGTGCCGGCCACCGCTTCTGCCGACCTGCTGCGCCAGGGCCGTCAACTGGTGCTGCAGGGTGATGCGGCGCGGCGCGTGCCAGCCTGCGTGTCCTGCCACGGCCAGGCCATGACCGGTGTATTGCCGGCTGTACCGGGCCTGCTGGGCCTGCCGCGCGACTACCTCAATGCCCAGCTCGGCGCCTGGAAAACCGGCCAGCGCCGGGCCCAGTCGCCCGACTGCATGAAACAAGTGGTGGACCGCCTGAACCTGGATGAGCTCAACGCCGTCGCGAGCTGGCTGGCCGCACAAGCCCTGCCCGCCAACACCCAGGCAGCAGCCAGCCTGCTGATACCGGCACCCGGCGCCATCACGCTGAGCTGCGGCGGCACGATGTCGCCGGCGCTGAAAGCCAGGCCATGAAAAAGCTGATGGTCGGGCTGCTCACGGTCGGCTTGTCGATGGCGGCTGTCGCGGTGGCGGTGGTCTGGCTCAACCTGCGCGACGAGGTCGATGTCCGCGTGCCGGTGGCCACCATCACCCCGAGTGACACCCGGCTCGCGCGCGGCGCTTATCTGGCACGCGCTGGTAACTGCATGGGCTGCCACACCGCGCGCGGCGGGGCCAGTTATGCCGGCGGGCGCGGAATCGACACCCCCTTCGGCACCGTGTTCAGCTCCAACCTCACCCCCGACGAAAAAACCGGCATCGGCAGCTGGACACCCGCGCATTTCTGGCGCGCCATGCACAACGGTCGCTCCAAAGACGGCCGCCTCCTCTACCCGGCTTTCCCCTACCCGAACTACACCCAGGTCACGCGCGAGGATTCGGACGCGCTGTTTGCCTACCTCGGCAGCCTGCCAGCGGTGGAGCAGATGCCCACTCCGCACACGCTGCGTTTTCCCTACGATTCGCAGGCGGCGCTGGCGGTCTGGCGCGCGCTGTATTTCAAACCCGGCGTCTACGAAGCAGACAAGCAGCGCAGTGCCGAGTGGAACCGCGGCGCCTACCTGGTCCGGGGCCTGGGGCACTGCGCCGCCTGCCACACCGCGCGCAACGCGCTGGGTGCCAGCAGCGAGGCGCTGGACCTGGCTGGCGGGCTGATACCGATGCAAAACTGGTACGCGCCCTCGCTGAGCTCGCCGCATGAAGCCGGCGTCGGCGACTGGGACCGCCAGCACATCGTGGACCTGCTGAAAACCGGCGTCTCGCCGCGCGCCTCGGCGACCGGCCCGATGGCCGAGGTGGTGTTGCGCAGCACCCAGTACCTCAGCGATGCCGACCTGGCCGCGATGGCGCAATTTTTGAAGGAACTGGCGCCGCCCGCCGTTGCTGCCGTCCCGGCCGCGCCCGCTGCACCGGCCGCCTTGCGGGTCCAGGGCGCCAAACTGTATGAACAGCATTGCGCGCAGTGCCACGGGGAGCAGGGCCGCGGCGTGCCCCAGGCTTACCCGGCGCTGGCCGGCAACCGCGCCGTGACCATGCCGCAAACCGCCAACCTGGTGCAAATCGTCCTCAATGGCGGGTACGCACCGGCCACCGAAGGCAACCCGCGGCCTTTCGGCATGCCACCTTTTGTGCTCGAACTCTCCGACAGCGAGGTGGCCGCCGTGCTGACTTACATCCGCCAGTCATGGGGTAACCAGGCGGGTGTGGTGACACCGCTGGAGATCAATCGGATGCGGGCGGCATCCACGCGCTGATCCTCTGCGCATCAGGCATTACGCGGCGCCTGGGGTCTGCCCACAAGCCGGGGGTTGCCCGGCGGCAAGTAACTTTCTTTTGCTTCGCCAAAAGAAAGTCACCAAAGAAAAGGCGACCCTACTGTCTGCGTCCCTCCTTCGCTGACGCTGCGGAGGGCAACCTGCGGTGCTCGATCCAGCCGGGGTCGAGCTCGAACTCGGCTTCGCCTCAGACAATCGCTCGCCCTGATCCGTCTGGACCTCCGCTCCTCGGCGCATACAG
>JAZKGR010000094.1:0-3186 GCA_040385775.1 Pseudomonadota bacterium | reverse complement strand
TGCCCTGGTACAGCTTTTTCACCTGGGGCTACAAGGCGCCGCGTGAATGGTGGACATCCTTCTGGTACGAAGGCCGCGAATACGTGGCGCCAACCGCGCTGGTGGACCTCAGCAAACCGGCCTTCCGCCTGGGCCTGGCGGAGATTCGCGTCGGCACGCAGGCGCACCAGCTGGCGGTGACAGTCAAGGCCGACAAGGAAAGTTACCCGGTGCGCGGCCAGGCCCAAGTCACCATCACCGCGAAACTTCCCAACGGCCAGCCGGCCGCCAATGCCGAGGTGGCGCTGGCCGCAGTGGACCAGGCGCTGCTGGAGCTGATGCCGAATGACTCCTGGGACCTGCTGGGCGCCATGCTGCAGCGCCGTGCCTGGGGGGTGGAGACATCGACCGCGCAAATGGAAATCATCGGCCGCCGGCACTACGGCCGCAAGGCGGTGCCGGCCGGCGGTGGCGGCGGGCGCAGCAACACGCGCGAGCTGCTGGACACCTTGCTGCTGTGGAACCCGAAACTGCAGCTTGATGCAAACGGCCAGGCCGTGGTCACCGTCCCGCTCAACGATGCGCTGACCACTTTCAAGATCGTCGCGGTGGCCGACAGCGGCACCGGTCTGTTCGGTAGCGGACAAACAGCGATCAGGGCCACGCAGGACCTGCAGATCATCAGCGGCCTGCCGCCGCTGGTGCGCGAGGACGACCAGTTCCGCGCGCAGCTCACCCTGCGCAACACCACCAAGGCCGCGATGAAGGTCGAAGTCAGCCCGCGCGCCACCCTGCTCGACCTCAAACCGCAGACGGTGGACATCCCGGCGGGCGAGGCGCGTGAAGTGGCCTGGATGGTGACGGCGCCGGCGCAACTGGCCCTCACCCGCGCCGAAGCCATCCTGTGGGAGATCGAGGCCAAAGATACCGTGAGCGGCGCACGCGACGGCCTGAAGGCGCGCCAGCGCATCATCCCGGCCGTGCCGCTGACGGTGCAGCAAGCGACGCTGGTGCAGGTCGATGGTTCGTTCACGCTGGACGTGAACCCGCCGGCCGACGCCCTGCCCGGCCGTGGTGGCCTGAGGATGTCGCTGCAACCGAAACTCGCGGAAGGTTTGGACGGCGTGCGCGACTGGTGGGCCAACTACCCGTTTGCCTGTCTGGAGCAAAAAACCAGCAAGGCCGTGGGCCTGCGCGACGCCAAACTCTGGCAAACCGTGCTGGCGCAATTGCCGGGCTACCTGGACGGCGACGGACTGGCCAGTTACTTCCCGCCACGTGACGGCGAGGCCTCGCGCGGAAGCGACGCGTTGACCGCCTACCTGCTGGCCGCCACGCACGAGGCCGCTGCGGTCAACCCGGCGTTTGCCATGCCCGACGAGGCGCGCGCACCCATGGAGCGTGGCCTGATTGCTTTTGTCGAAGGCCGCATCCAGCGCGAGTTCTGGAGCCCGCGCAAGGACCTGGACATGCGCAAGCTGGCCGCCATCGAAGCGCTGTCGCGTTACGGGAAGGCCCAGGGCCGCATGCTGGGCAGCATCACCATCGCACCGAATCAGTGGCCGACCCACGCGGTGATCGACTGGTTCAACATCCTCAAGCGCGTGAGCGATGTGCCGCAGCGCGAGCAGCGCCTGGCGGAGGCCACCCAGGTGCTGAAGTCGCGCCTGTCTTACCAGGGCACCAAACTGATGTTCAGCACCGAAAAAGACGACTACTGGTGGTGGCTGATGGTCAATGGCGACGTCAACACCGCGCGCCTGATGCTGGCAGTGATGGGCGACCCGGCCTGGAAGGACGACATGGGCCGTCTCGCCAACGGTTTCATAGGCCGCCAGCAAAAAGGCGCCTGGCACACCACCACCGCCAACCTCTGGGGCGGGCTGGCGCTGGACCGCTTCTCGGCCAAATTTGAAGCCACGCCGGTGGCTGGCGTGACCCGGGCCACGCTGGCCTCGGCCGCAGCCGCTTCGGGCAGCGTGGACTGGGCCAAGGTCACACGTATCCAGCCGACAGATACATTGGGCGCGCCCAACCAGACAAGCTTCTTCGGCGCGCCGGCGTCGCCCGGCAATCTGCGCGGCAACAGCATGTTCCTGCCCTGGGGCAGTGCAGGCAAAGACACGCTGACCGTGACCCAGCAAGGTTCGGGCAAGCCCTGGCTGACCTTGCAGTCGATTGCCGCGGTGCCGCTCAAGGCGCCCTTCAACGCCGGTTACCAGATCAAGAAGACCATCACGCCGGTGGAGCAGGCGGTCAAAGGCATCTACACGCGCGGCGACGTGGTGCGCATCTCGCTGGAGGTCAACGCCAGCGCCGACATGACCTGGGTGGTCATCAGCGACCCGGTGCCGGGCGGTGCGACCATCCTCGGCAGCGGCCTGGGCCGCGATTCGCAGATCGCCACCAGCGGCGAGAAGAAAACCGGCGCCGGCTGGCCGGCGTTTGAAGAGCGCAGCTTCGAGGCTTTCCGCAGTTATTACGAGTACCTGCCCAAAGGCGTGGTGAAGATGGAATACACGGTGCGCCTGAACAATGTCGGCGACTTCGCGCTGCCACCCAGCCGCGTCGAAGCCATGTATGCGCCGGAAATGTTCGGGGAGACACCGAATGCGCGGGTGAAGGTGGAGGCGGTGAAGTGAAAAGTGTTGTCATTGCGGGCCTGACCCGCAATCCAGGCCATGGATCCCGGGTCGAGCCCGGGATGACACCCCCTGCATTAACGATGGTGAAATCCCTTTCAATCGCTATATTTTTGATAGCTGCTTGCTCCCGTCCCGCCTTGGCCGCAGCCACTTTTGATGAAGTAAAACGCGAATTCCGACCGTCCGACACGCTGGTGCTGGACCGCAGCGGCGAAGTCATCCAGCGCCTGCGCACCGATGCCAGCGTGCGGCGCGGCCAGTGGGTGGCGTTGCCGGACATTTCGCCGGCGCTGCGCACGGCACTGGTGCTCAGCGAGGACAAGCGTTTTTACGAACACAGCGGCGTGGACTGGCGCGCGGTCTCGGCGGCGGCCTGGGGCAACCTCTGGAACACGAAGACGCGTGGCGCTTCCACGCTGAGCATGCAGCTGGCCGGCTTGCTCGACGAAGACTGGCGCGCGGCGGCGGGCGGCCGCAGCATCACGCAGAAGATCGGCCAGACCGTGTCGGCGCAATGGCTGGAGCGCAGCTGGCGCAAGGACCAGATCCTCGAGGCTTACCT
>JAZKGR010000093.1:0-4386 GCA_040385775.1 Pseudomonadota bacterium | reverse complement strand
GCCGCTACATCCAGTAGACGAGGATGTAGAGGCCCAGCCACACCACATCCACAAAGTGCCAGTACCAGGCCGCACCTTCAAAACCGAAGTGGCGGTCGGCGGTGAAGTGGCCGCTTTGCAGGCGCAAGGTAATGAACAGCAGCATCAGCATGCCGACAAACACATGGAAGCCATGGAAGCCGGTCAGCATGAAGAAGGTCGAGCCGTAAGCGCCAGAAGACAGCTTCAGGTTGAGATCGCTGTAGGCATGGAAATACTCGTAACCCTGCACACACAGGAAGATGATGCCCAGCAGCACTGTGGCCCACATCCAGGCGATGGTTTTGCCACGGTGGTTTTCACGCAGCGCGTGGTGGGCAATGGTCAGCGTCACGCCAGATGTCAGCAGCAAGGCGGTGTTGATGGTCGGCAGCCAGAACGGGCCCATGGTGGTGAAAGGCTCGATGATGTCGGCCGGCGAACCCGTCGCGCCGGCGGCCACGCTGGGCCAGACGGCCTTGAAGTCAGGCCAGAGCAGCGCGTTTTCGAGGCTGCCCAGCGCCGGCAGCGAGTGCGAACGCGCCCACCACAACGCCGTGAAGAAGGCGCCGAAAAACATCACTTCCGAGAAGATGAACCAGCTCATGCTCCAGCGGTAGGACAGCTCGATCTTGTGCCCGTACAGGCCGCCTTCACTTTCGCGCGCTGCGGCGCGGAACCAGAAGAACAGCACGGTGAGCCACCAGACCATGCCAAAGGCCAGCGACCAGGCGCCCCAGCCGGATCCGTTGATCCACTGGCCTGCGCCCAGGATGACAAAAAACAGGCCGACAGCCGTCATCACCGGGTAGGCCGAGGGCGCCGGGACAAAGTAATACGGTGTGCCTGTATGTGCTGCTGAAGACATTTCCAACTCCTGTTTCGCTAAATTCTTGAATACATTACCGACGGCATGGGGGCCGCAGCCTACTTGCCCACCACCCAGGTAGCCAGAATGATCAGGCTACCAACAAATACCATCACACCTACCAGACCCACGATGAGGATATGCACCGGGTTGAGCTTCTCGATGTCCTCTTCATAGGCACCGCGCGACCGCAAGCCGACAAACGACCAGCTGATGGCCTTGACGGTGCGCCAGATCGATCCCTTGCGCTGCGCCACGGGTACGCTCATGCGCCCGGCTCCGCTTTGACCAGATCAATCGCCGCCACTGGCGCCGGCGGCGTCTTGCCACCGACCTCGAAGAAGGTATAGGACAGCGTGATCGTCGTCACGTCTTTGGACAGCTTGGGATCAATCACAAAAGCCACCGGCCACTGCTTTTTTTCACCCGGCGCCAGCGTGTACTGGCTGAAGCAGAAACACTCGAGCTTGTTGAAGTGCGAGCCAGCCTGCATGGGCGCATAACTTGGAATCGCCTGGGCCGACATGGTGCGGTTCTGGACATTCTGGAATTCGTACATGACGGTGGCCAGTTCGCCCGGATGCACCTGGATCGAGCTGACCGCCGGCTTGAACATCCAGGGGCCGCGCGCATTGGCGTCAAACTCGACCGTGATGCTGCGGCTGGTATCGACCTGGGTGTTGGCTGACATCTGCGGCGTGGCACCGGGGATCTGCCGGTCGCCGAGTGCCAGCACATTGATGCCGGTCATTTCGCAAATCGCCTTGTAGATGGGCACCAGCGCATAACCGAAGCAGAACATGCCGAGCACGATCACGCCCAGCTTGCCCACCATCCGGAAATTTTCGCGCTTCAGGCCCATGCGTCAACCCCGGCCGAAAAACACAAGCTTGGCCATGAAGCCGAGAAAAAACACGACCGCAATCGAAGCCAGGGTGAGGCCCAGCCGCAGGTTGTTTTTTTTCTGTTCAGGTGTCATGGCGTGCTGTGGTTCTGCGCTGCAGGCGATTAACCGATCACCTTGGTCGCGGTGGCGTCCAGGCGGGGAGGCGTCTCGAAAGTGTGGAAAGGTGCGGGCGATGGGACTTCCCACTCCAGGCCTTCGGCGCCGGCGCCGTCCGGATCATTCCAGGGACGCTGGGGTGCTTTTTCGCCTTTGCCCATCATCGTCGGCAGAACGATGAACAGGAAGAAATAGACCTGTGCAATGCCGAAGAAGAAGGCGCCGACGCTGGCAATCGCGTTGAAGTCAGCGAACTGCATCGGGTAGTCGGCATAACGGCGCGGCATGCCGGCCAGGCCCAGGAAGTGCATCGGGAAGAAGGTGACGTTGAAGGAAATCAGCGACCACCAGAAGTGGATCTTGCCGCGGCGCTCGTTGTACATCACGCCGGTCCACTTCGGGGCCCAGTAGTAATAACCGGCAAACAAGGCGTAGAGCGAGCCAGCCACCAGCACATAGTGGAAGTGGGCCACCACGTAGTAGGTGTCCTGGAGCTGGATGTCAATCGGCGCCACGGCCAGAATCAGGCCGGTGAAGCCGCCCATGGTGAACACGAAGATGAAACCGACCGCAAACAACATCGGCGTCTCGAAGGTCATCGAGCCCTTCCACATGGTCGCAATCCAGTTGAAGATTTTCACGCCCGTCGGCACCGCAATCAGCATGGTCGAGTACATGAAGAACAACTGGCCGGTCACCGGCATGCCGGTGGTGAACATGTGGTGCGCCCACACGACAAAACTCAGGATCGCGATGGAGCCGGTGGCGTACACCATGGAGGCGTAGCCGAACAGGCGCTTGCGGGCGAAGGCCGGGATGATCTGGCTGACGATGCCGAAGGCCGGCAAGATCATGATGTAGACCTCGGGGTGGCCGAAGAACCAGAAGATGTGCTGGTACATCACCGGGTCGCCGCCGCCGGCGGGGTTGAAGAAGCTGGTGCCGAAATGGCGGTCCGTCAGCGTCATGGTGATGGCGCCGGCCAGCACCGGCATCACAGCGATCAGCAGGTAGGCGGTGATCAGCCAGGTCCAGCAGAACATCGGCATTTTCATCAAGGTCATGCCGGGCGCGCGCATGTTCAGGATGGTCACGATGATGTTGATCGAACCCATGATGGACGAGGCGCCCAGGATGTGCAGCGCAAAAATGCCGGCGTCCATGGACGGGCCCATCTGCAGGGTCAGCGGCGCATACAGCGTCCAGCCGGCGGCGGGCGCGCCGCCAGGCATGAAGAAAGAGCCGACGATCATCAGGCCAGCCGGAATCAAGAGCCAGAAGCTGAAGTTGTTCATGCGCGCAAAGGCCATGTCGGCCGCGCCAATCTGCAGCGGGATCATCCAGTTCGCGAAACCGACGAAGGCCGGCATGATGGCGCCGAACACCATGATCAGGCCGTGCATGGTGGTGAGCTGGTTGAACAGCTCGGGGTTCACCAGTTGCAGGCCGGGCTGGAACAGCTCGGCGCGGATGCCCAGCGCCAGCACACCACCGACCATGAACATGGCAAAGCTGAACAGCAGGTACAGCGTGCCGATGTCCTTGTGGTTGGTCGCATAGACCCAACGCCGCCAGCCCGTGGGGGCATGGTCGTGGTCGTCATGCGCGTGATCGTGATGGTCGAGAACTGCACTCATCTTGGCTTCCTTTGGTGGCTTGTGCCTGTAGCTTTGTCTTGGCGGCTGACCCGTGGTTCAGCCTGAATCGGGAGAAGTGGCTTATTTGCGTGCGGCCTGGAATTCAGCGGGCTGCACGATATCGCCGGTCTGGTTGGACCAGTTGTTCTTGGTGTAGGTCGCAACTGCGGCCAGGTCGGTGTCGCTCAGGGTCTTCCACGGCGGCATGGCGCCACCGGCAGCACCGTTGAGCAGAATCTGGATTTGCGGACCATGGTTCTTGTCGAGTACGATGGCCGAGCCGTCCAGCGGCTTGATCGGACCCGCACCTTTGCCGGTGGCCTGGTGACAGGCCGCGCAATTGGCAGCGTAGACTTTTTCGCCACGCGCCTTCAGTTCGGGCAGCGCCCACACTTTGCTCGGATCATCGGCCTTGGCGGCAGCTTCCTTGACCTTCACGTCAACCCACTTGGCATAGTCTTCACTCGACACGACCTTCACATGGATGGGCATGTAAGCGTGCTCTTTGCCGCACAGCTCGGCGCACTGGCCGTAGAAGTCGCCGGTTTTTTCGGCACGGAACCAGGTGTCGCGCACAAAGCCGGGAATCGCATCCTGCTTGATACCGAAGGCCGGCACCATGAAGGCGTGGATCACATCGTTGGCGGTGGTGATGATGCGGATCTTGCGGTCCACCGGCACCACCAGCGGGTTGTCCACTTTCAGCAGGTAGTTGTCGAGTTCTTCGCCTTTTTTCGGGCCGCCATTGTTGGATATTTCGCGGTGCGTGCTGTCCAGGGTGGACACAAAACCAATGCCTTCGCCCTCACCCTTGATGTAGTCATAGCCCCACTTCCACTGCATGCCGGTGGCCTTGATGG
>JAZKGR010000092.1:0-16778 GCA_040385775.1 Pseudomonadota bacterium | reverse complement strand
TCGCTGCCCAACTCGCGTGTGATGATTCACCAGCCCTCGGGCGGCGCCCAGGGCCAGGCCACGGACATTGAGATTCACGCCCGCGACATCCTCAAAACCCGCGAGCAGCTCAACCGCATTCTGGCCAACAACACCGGCCAGACCGTGGAGAAAATCGAGCGCGATACCGAACGCGACTACTTCATGTTTGCCGATGAGGCCAAGGCTTATGGCGTTGTGGACGAGGTGATCAGCAAGCGTCCCTAGACCCCCCGCGCGAAACCTGGTCAGTTGCGGCACGGCAACGGCGTTTTCTGTAACAGAGAACGCCGTTTTTATTTGGTTATCATTGACTTACCATCCCTTTCGGGACCCATAAAGGCACTCCATCAATGGCCGAGAAAAAAGGCTCTTCCAGCGAAAAAACCCTGTACTGCTCTTTCTGCGGCAAAAGCCAGCATGAAGTCAAAAAGCTGATCGCAGGGCCGTCGGTCTTCATCTGTGATGAATGCATCGATTTGTGCAATGAAATCATCCGTGATGAGTTGCCCGCCGGGGAAGATGTACGAGAAACCCGCGGCGACTTGCCAACCCCGCTGGAAATCAAGACCACGCTGGACGGCTACGTGATTGGCCAGGAGCCGGCCAAACGCACGCTGGCCGTGGCGGTCTACAACCATTACAAACGCCTGCGCCACAAGGACAAGGCCAAAAAAGACGAGGTCGAGCTGACCAAGAGCAATATTTTGCTGATCGGCCCGACCGGCTCCGGCAAGACCCTGCTGGCCCAGACGCTGGCGCGCACGCTCAACGTGCCGTTTGTGATGGCCGACGCCACCACGCTGACGGAAGCAGGCTATGTCGGTGAAGACGTCGAAAACATCATCCAGAAGCTGCTGCAAAGCTGCAACTACGAAGTCGAGCGCGCGCAGCAGGGCATTGTGTACATCGACGAAATCGACAAGATCTCGCGCAAGTCCGACAACCCCTCGATCACGCGTGACGTGTCGGGCGAGGGCGTGCAACAGGCCCTGCTCAAGCTGATCGAGGGCACGATGGCGTCGGTTCCCCCCCAGGGCGGCCGCAAGCATCCGAACCAGGACTTCCTGCAGGTAGACACGACCAACATCCTGTTCATCTGCGGCGGCGCATTTTCGGGGTTGGAAAAAGTCATTGAAAACCGCACCGAGGCCTCGGGCATCGGTTTCGGCGCAGCCGTCAAGAGCAAGAAGGCACGCAGTCTGACCGAGTCCTTCAAGGACGTGGAGCCGGAAGACCTGATCAAGTTCGGCCTGATCCCTGAGCTGGTGGGCCGCATGCCGGTGGTCGCCACACTGGCCGAACTGACCGAAGATGCGCTCGTGCAGATCCTGACCGAGCCGAAAAACGCCGTCGTCAAACAGTTCAGCAAGCTGCTGTCCATGGAAGGCGTGGACCTCGAGATTCGCCCGTCGGCGCTCAAGGCGATTGCCCGCAAGGCGCTGGCGCGCAAGACCGGCGCCCGCGGTCTGCGCTCCATCCTGGAGCAGTCCCTGATCGACACCATGTTTGATCTGCCCAATACCAGCAACGTCGAAAAAGTCGTGGTTGATGAATCGACCATCGAAGAGAATAAGGCGCCGCTGCTGGTTTACCGTGAATCTGCCAAACAGGCCTGATGCTGAAGCGACAGGCCGGGTTGAAAACCAGCCAGCGCGCCCCACGTTCGAGGTTATTGTTGTTGCCGAACCATGAAAGCCTGATACCCGTCACGATGCCAGGGCTTTCGTTCAAGGCTTACCTTTAAGGTTCTATGTCCGCACAAACCACACTGCCCTCCAGCCCGATCGACCTGCCGCTGCTTCCGCTTCGCGATGTGGTGGTGTTTCCCCACATGGTGATTCCGCTGTTTGTCGGCCGGCCCAAGAGTATCAAGGCCCTCGAATCGGCGATGGAGGCCGAGCGCCGCATCATGCTGGTGGCCCAGAAGACCGCAGCCAAGGACGAACCTTCCGTCGAGGACATGTTCGAGGTTGGTTGCGTGGCGACCATCCTGCAGATGCTCAAGTTGCCCGACGGGACGGTCAAGGTGCTGGTCGAAGGCCAGCAGCGCGCCAAGGTCAACAAGATCGAGGAAGGTGAGCTCCACTTCAGCGCCAATGTGACGCCGGTTGAACCGGAAGTTGCCCTGCCCGGCGACATGACCAGCGAAGTCGAAGCATTGCGCCGCGCGGTGATGCAGCAGTTCGACCACTACGTCAAACTCAACAAGAAAATTCCGCCCGAAATCCTGACATCGATCTCCAGCATCGACGATGCGGGGCGGCTGGCCGACACCATTGCCGCCCACCTGCCGCTCAAGCTCGATGCCAAGCAGGTCATTCTGGACCTGGACCCGGTCAAGGCGCGCCTTGAAAACCTGTACGAGCAGCTCGAACGCGAGGTCGACATCCTCAACGTCGACAAGAAAATCCGTGGCCGCGTCAAGCGCCAGATGGAGAAAAACCAGCGCGACTTCTACCTGAACGAGCAGGTCAAGGCGATCCAGAAAGAACTCGGTGAAGGCGAAGAGGGCGCCGACATCGAGGAGATCGAGAAAAAGATCAAGACCGCCAAAATGCCGCAGGAGGCCCGCAAGAAGGCGGAGAGCGAGCTGAAGAAGCTCAAGCTGATGTCACCGATGTCGGCCGAGGCCACGGTGGTGCGCACCTACATCGACGTGCTCACAGGTTTGCCATGGAGCAAGAAAACCAAGATCAGGCACGATCTCGCCAACGCCGAAGCGGTGCTCGACGAGGACCATTACGGACTGGAGAAGGTCAAGGACCGCATCGTCGAATACCTCGCGGTGCAGCAGCGCGTGGACAAGCTCAAGGCGCCCATCCTGTGCCTGGTCGGGCCTCCCGGCGTCGGCAAGACCTCGTTGGGCCAGTCGATTGCCAAGGCCACCGGACGGAAGTACGTGCGCATGGCCCTCGGTGGCATGCGCGACGAAGCTGAGATCCGCGGCCACCGCCGCACCTACATCGGCGCCTTGCCCGGCAAGGTGCTGCAGAGCCTGACCAAGGCCGGTACGCGCAACCCGTTGTTCCTGCTCGACGAGATCGACAAGCTGGGCACCGACTTCCGCGGCGATCCATCCAGCGCCTTGCTGGAGGTGCTGGACCCCGAGCAGAACCACACCTTTGGTGACCACTACGTCGAAGTCGACTTCGACCTCAGCGACGTGATGTTTGTGGCGACTTCCAATTCGATGAACATTCCGCCAGCCTTGCTGGACCGCATGGAAGTGATTCGCCTGTCGGGTTACACCGAAGACGAAAAAACCAGCATCGCCATGCGTTACCTGCTGCCCAAGCAGCTCAAGAACAACGGCGTGAAAGAAGGCGAGCTCGAGATCCAGGAGCAGGCAGTGCGCGACATCGTGCGTTATTACACACGTGAAGCTGGCGTGCGTTCGCTGGAACGCGAACTCTCCAAAATCTGCCGCAAGGTGGTCAAGGGCATCCAGCTCAAGAAGTTGGAACCCAAGGTGGTTGTCACTGCAGACAATCTCAACGACTACCTGGGCGTGCGTAAATTCGACTACGGCCGTGCCGAGAACCACAACCAGGTCGGACAGGTGGTGGGTCTGGCCTGGACCGAGGTCGGTGGTGATCTGCTGACCATCGAGGCGGCCATGATGCCCGGCAAGGGCGTGATCACACGCACCGGCTCGCTCGGCGACGTGATGAAGGAGTCGGTGGAGGCCGCACGCACGGTGGTGCGCAGCCGCGCCCGCGTGCTGGGCATCAAGGACGAGATGTTCGAAAAGCGTGACATCCACATCCATGTGCCCGATGGCGCGACGCCCAAGGACGGCCCGAGCGCGGGTGCCGCGATGACCACGGCCTTTGTGTCGGCGATCACCGGCATCCCGGTGCGCGGCGATGTGGCGATGACCGGCGAGATCACCTTGCGTGGCGAGGTCACGGCCATCGGCGGGCTGAAGGAAAAACTCCTGGCCGCACTGCGCGGCGGTATCAAGACGGTGATCATTCCCGAAGAGAACGCCAAGGATCTGCAGGAGATTCCAGAGAACGTGAAAAATGGTCTGGAGATCGTGCCGGTCAAATGGATTGACCAGGTGTTGCAGATTGCGCTGGTGCATCAGCCCGTGCCTTTGCCGGAGGAGGATCCTGCGGTGGCTTCTGCTGCCGCCCCGGCGCCGGCCGCTGAGGTGGCGGGCAGCGTCAAACACTGATTGCGCAAATTTTCAGATCATCTTCAAAACGTGCAAAAAAGTACGCTATAATTTGAGGCTGTAATCGCGGGAGTAGCTCAGTTGGTAGAGCGCAACCTTGCCAAGGTTGAGGTCGAGAGTTCGAGACTCTTCTCCCGCTCCAATTCAAAAGGGCAGCACGTCAAAATGCTGTCCTTTTTCATTGGTTGTTGTAGTTAGTAAAATTGTTTTATTGAGCCCGACAGATCAAGGCGCGGTAACAAAGCGGTTATGTACCGGATTGCAAATCCGGCTAGCCCGGTTCGACTCCGGGCCGCGCCTCCATCCAAGTTTTTTTCAGCCCCTGCATGGGGCTTTTTTGTTTCACAATGAGAGCCCTGCCCGGGTGGTGAAATTGGTAGACACATCGGACTTAAAATCCGCCGCTTTCCTGCATAAGGGGCGTACCGGTTCGATTCCGGTCCCGGGCACCACGATGGCAGTTTTCTGATGCATTGCAGGCCTTTGGTGCTGCAATTTTCTGCTGCCGTGGTCATGTGTATTTCAGACTGCAACTGGTTAAGATAGATTCCATGGCCCGCTACAACACCCCTCCTTTTGAAATTCACGTTCATGGCGAAGTGCCCTTGCGTGACGACATTGGTTTTGAGCAGTTGCAGGATGCGCTGAAACCCCTGTGGGCTTATGCGGGCGCCAAATCGCTGGCGGATGGTGCGGCCAGCGTCTACGAGGAAGAACCGGGCATACGGTTTGATGCTCACCAGCATTTGCTGCAGCTGTGCTGGACGGTTCCGGGTGACGAGGGTTTTCGGCAGGTTCTCGATGAAGTCTGCATGGCCCTCAACGAGATGGCTGTCAGTGGCGCACCGATTGAAGTCACGTTTTACGATGCCGATTTTGACGAAGACGAAGAACGCGAGGGTGAGGAAGCCAGGGACGACTTCGCGATGTATTTTGTCGGTCCCACGCCGGCCGCCATCATGCAGGTTCAGCGTGATTTGCTGGTGCAGGACATGATTGGCCTGATGGAACGGCATTTCGATGCCACCGAACTTGGTGATGTGGTGGCAGCGGTAGACAAGTTGTTTGAGCAGCGCTTTGAGACCCTCGTCAACTCCATGCAACTCGGCCGGCCTCCGCGCGGTTTGGGTGGGCCGCAGGGTGGCTCCGGCCATGGGGGTGGTGGGCGCAAACCTAGGCATCTTCACTAGAAATGCAAGCCGGCCATGGCCGGCTTTATTTTTCCGGCCTCAGGCCGAGCCCGGCCAGGTAGATGGCCATCACGTCCTGGCCCACAGCAACCAGGTCGAAGGCCTCCCTGTCCAGCAGCCAGTTCTGGATCAGGCCGTCGATGATGGCATGCAGGCCTTCGGCACAGGTGGCGGCTGGCGCGGCCAGGGTGACGGAACGGCGTTCGGCCGCTGTGCTCAGGCCGTGCTGGACTTTGGCCAGAAAGTTGCTGCGCACCGCCAGATGGCGGGCGCGGACCGCCTGAAGCTCATCGACATACTCGACTTTCTGGGTGGCCACTTCCAGCACCCGGCGTGTTTGTGGATCGGTAGCGATTCGCACGAGCGCTCCGCGCACGCCAGCGCAAAGCACGATGAGCGGGTCGACACTGCCCTCACGCCCGACATCCTCGAAGGACTGTTCCAGGGGCAGCGTGACACGCTCCATCATGGCGTTGAAGAGGTCGGCCTTGTCCTTGAAATGCCAGTAGATCGCGCCCCGGCTGGTGCCGGCCTGTCTGGCGATGTCGTTCAGCGAGGTCCGTGACACCCCTTGGGCCTGAAACAGCAGTTCTGCTGCATCCAGCAAGCCATTGCGGGTGACAAGCGCGTCTTCTTTGGTGCGGCGAGCCAAAATTCTTGTCCTGTGATTTAATTTTGCAAAGGGTTCGAATATACATTCATAAATGAATGTAAAATTCGGTACTCGCGAAAACCCTTGGTTTTGGGTAAGCCTTCCTTGCTGAACAGCTTTCCCTTCTTTTCTCATTCCTGCACCCGCCATTCTTCAAGGAAGCAGCATGCCTACGTTGAGCTTGATCAAGCCTTTTTCATCCACTCAACAAGTGCAGGGCCAAGCCCGCCTTCAGAAAATGGTGCTGGTTGCCGTGCTGGGCCTGTCGGTGGTGGCGTGCGGCAAGGGTGGCGGCGGAGCCGGCCCAGGCGCTGGCGCCGCGCCACCGCCCGCTGAAGTCGGCGTGGTGACTGTCAGCCAGGGCGATGTGGGGCTGGTGACAGAACTGCCGGGCAGGCTCGAAGCCTCGCGCGTGGCGCAGGTCCGCGCGCGTGCTGCCGGCATTTTGCAGAAGCGCCTGTTCCGTGAGGGCAGCGACGTCAAGGCCGGCCAGCCCTTGTTCACGATTGACTCTGCGCCTTACGCGGCCCAGGTGGCGAGTGCGAAGGCGGGCCAGGCGCGCGCCGAGGCCAATCTGGCCCAGGCGACGGCGCTGGCCGAGCGTTACAAACCTTTGGTCGCAGCCAATGCGGTCAGCAAGCAGGAATTCGCCAATGCCGTGGCGGCGCAGAAAACAGCCGAGGCCGATGTGGCCGTCGGCCGCGCGAACGTGCAAACCGCCAGCATCAATCTCGGTTATGCGGCTGTCACCGCGCCGATTTCGGGACGTATCGGCCGCGCGCTGGTCACCGAAGGCGCATTGGTGGGGCAGGGCGACGCCACCCAATTGGCGGTGATCCAGCAGATCAATCCCATGTATGTCAATTTCACGCAGTCTGCATCGGAAGTGATGAAGCTGCGCAATGGCCTGGAAAGTGGTCAGTTCAAGCGTGCCGGAAGCGGCCAGGCGGCCAGCGTGCGCATCGTGATGGAAGATGGCACTGAATACGCCAAAACCGGCCGCTTGTTGTTTTCCGACCTGACGGTCGATGCCACCACCGGCCAGATCACGCTGCGCGCCGAGGTGCCTAACCCGACCGGGGATTTGTTGCCGGGCCTGTATGTGCGCGTACGGCTGGAGCAGGCCCAGGCCACCAATGCCATCACCCTGCCTCAGCAGGCAGTCACGCGCAGCGCCCAGGGTGACACCGTGATGGTCGTGGGGGACGACAACAAGGTCAGCCCGCGCACCATCAAGATCGGTTCGGCCAAGGGCAACCAGTGGGTGGTGCTGGACGGACTGAAGACCGGCGAGAAGGTGATGGTCGATGGCTTCCAGAAACTGCAACCCGGCGCCACCGTGAAACCGGTGCCCTGGCAAGCGGCGGCCGCAGCTCCCGCCGGCGCTGCTTCCGCCCCTGCGGCTTCTGCCTCCGCCGCTGCTGCTTCGGCAGCCGCGAAATAAGGAGCCCGCCGCATGGCCAAGTTTTTTATCGACAGGCCGATCTTTGCCTGGGTGATTGCGCTGTTCATCATCGTGATGGGCGCCGTGTCGATCACACAGCTGCCGATCTCGCAGTACCCGCCGGTGGCGCCGCCTGCCATCGTCATCACCGTCGCCTACCCGGGCGCCTCGGCCCAGACGCTGGAAGACAGCGTGCTGTCCGTGGTCGAGCGCGAGATGAACGGCTCACCTGGCCTGATCTACATGGAGTCGGTGGCGCAGGCCAACGGCACCGGCACCATCACCATCAGCTTCCAGCCCGGCACCAACGCCGACCTGGCGCAGGTCGATGTTCAGAACCGCCTGTCGCGCGCCACCCCGCGCCTGCCGCAGGCTGTGACGCAGCAGGGCGTGCGCGTGGACAAGTCGCGCTCGAACTTCCTGCTGTTCACCATGCTGTCGTCGAGCAACCCGGCGATTGACCCTATCGCGCTGGGTGACTATGCCTCGCGCACCGTTGTGCCTGAATTGCAGCGCCTGCCCGGCATTGGGCAGGCCCAGCTGTTCGGCTCCGAGCGCGCCATGCGCGTCTGGATCGACCCGGCCAAGCTGGCTGGTTTTAACCTCTCGTCGGCCGAGGTCACCGCCGCGATCCGCGCCCAGAACGCGCAGGTCGCCTCCGGCACCATTGGCGACCTGCCCAATATCGGCGGCCAGGGCATCTCCGCGACCGTGGTGGTCAACGGCCAGCTCGCCAACGTCGAGCAGTTCGGCAACATCGTGCTGCGCGCCAACACCGACGGCTCGGCCGTGCGGCTCAAGGATGTGGCCCGCCTCGAACTTGGCGGCCAGACCTATGCGACCTCGGCGCGGCTGAACGGCCAGCCTGCGGTGGGTGTTGGTGTCCAGTTGTCACCCAGCGGCAATGCACTGGCTTCGGCAAAGGCCGTGCGCCAGAAAATGGCCGACCTCGAGCGCTATTTCCCGCAGGGGGTGAGCTGGAGCATCCCTTATGACAGTTCGCGCTTTGTGCAGATTTCAATCTCTCAGGTGGCGGTGACGTTGCTGGAGGCGGTGGCACTGGTGTTCCTGGTGATGTTCCTGTTCCTGCAGAACTGGCGCTACACCGTGATCCCGACCATCGTCGTGCCGATTGCGCTGCTGGGCACTTTCGGCACCTTGCTGGCACTGGGTTTCTCGATCAACGTGCTGACCATGTTCGGCATGGTGCTGGTGATCGGCATCGTGGTCGATGATGCCATCGTGGTGGTCGAAAACGTCGAGCGCATCATGAGCGAGGAGGGCCTTCCGCCCCTGGAGGCCACGCGCAAGGCCATGAAGCAGATCTCGGGCGCCATCATCGGCGTGACCGTGGTGCTGATTTCGGTGTTTGTACCGCTGGCCTTTTTCGCCGGATCTACCGGCAACATCTACCGCCAGTTCGCGGCGGTAATGGTCGCGTCGATTTCCTTTTCGGCTTTCCTGGCGCTGTCGCTCACGCCGGCCCTTTGCGCGACGCTGCTCAAGCCGGTCGAGGCCGGCCACCACCATGACAAGCGCGGCTTTTTCGGCTGGTTCAACCGCGGTTTCTCACGGACCGCCAAGGGCTACGAAAATGTTGTCGCCCGGGTGCTCAAGCGGGCCGCGCGTTACCTGATCATTTACGTCGCCATCATCGCCGCCGTGGCGGTGGTTTACATGCGCTTGCCGACTTCCTTCCTGCCCGGCGAGGACCAGGGCAACATCCTGGTCAACGTGCAGTTGCCGCCGGGCGCGACGCAGGAGCGTACGCTGTCGGTGATGAAACAGGTGGAGGGCTACCTGCTCAAGCAACCCGAAGTGCAGAGCATGGTCAGCGTGTTGGGCTTCAGCTTTTCCGGGCAGGGCCAGAACGCGGCGCTTGCGTTTGTGACGCTCAAGGACTGGGGCGAGCGCGAGGGCGCGGGTCAATCGGCCGCAGGACTGGCGGGTCGTGCCTTCGGTGCACTCTCTGGCATCCGCGACGCCTTCATCTTTCCGCTGAGCCCGCCGCCGATTCCTGAGCTCGGTACGGCCAGTGGCTTCACCTTCCGCCTGCAAGACCGTGGCGGTGCCGGGCATGACGCGCTGCTGGCCGCACGCAACCAGTTGCTGGGCATGGCGGGCAAAAGCCCGGTGCTGACGCAGGTCCGGCCTGACGGCCTGGAAGACGGCCCGCAGCTGCAGATCGACATCGACCGCGACAAGGCCAATGCGCTCGGTGTCTCGTTTGATGCGATCAACAACACGCTGTCGACAGCGCTCGGATCAAGCTACGTGAACGACTTTCCGAACCAGGGCCGTTTGCAGCGGGTGGTGGTGCAGGCCGACGCGCCGGCGCGCATGCAGCCCGATGACTTGCTGAAGCTCAATGCGAGCAATGCCCAGGGCCGGCCGGTGCCGCTGTCGGCCTTTGCGTCCACACGCTGGGTCACCGGCGCGCAGCAAACCATACGCTACAACGGCTACCCCGCAATGCGCATCTCGGGCTCGGCGGCGCCCGGCTACAGCTCGGGTGCCGCGATGACCGAGATGGAAAACCTGGCGGCCAAACTGCCGGCGGGATTTGGTTTCGAATGGACCGGCCAGTCGCGCGAAGAAAAACTGGCCGGCTCGCAGGCGCTGATTCTTTACGGCTTCGCCATCCTGGCGGTGTTCCTGTGCCTGGCCGCGCTGTATGAAAGCTGGAGCATCCCGCTGGCGGTGATTCTGGTGGTGCCGCTGGGCGTGCTGGGTGTGCTGCTGGCGACGCTGCTGCGCGCCTATTCGAACGACGTGTATTTCCAGGTGGGGCTGATCACCATCATCGGCCTGTCGGCGAAAAACGCGATCCTGATCATCGAGTTTGCCAAGGACCTCGAGGCCCAGGGCAAAAGCGCGATCGAATCGGCGCTGGCAGCTGCGCACATGCGTTTCCGTCCCATCGTTATGACATCGCTGGCCTTCATGATGGGTGTGTTGCCGCTGGCCATCGCCACCGGGGCCGGCTCGGCCAGCCAGCGTGCCATCGGCACCGGCGTGATCGGCGGCATGATCACCGGTACCGGGCTGGCGGTGATTTTTGTGCCGGTATTTTTTGTGGTGGTTCGCGGCCTGTTCAAAAGCAGCGATCGCCAGAAGAGGATGTATGCCGAGCATGCCCACGCGGCCGGCATCGACGGAGAAGACAACCATGAAACCAAACCCCATGCGTAAGACACCGCTGGCCCGCCTGCTGTCGCTGGGCGCAGCCGCCGTGCTGGCCGGCTGCTCGATGGCGCCGACCTATGAACGGCCCGCGGCGCCGATTGCCACCGACTGGCCCGGTCTGCGACTGTCGACCTCGCTGGCAAGCGCACCGACAAGGTCGCCGGCGGTGCAGACGGTATCCGCCGCCGATATCGAGTGGCAGAGCTTTTTCAGCGACCCTAAATTGCGCCTGCTGATTGATGCGGCACTGCGCAACAACCGGGACCTGCGCATCGCTGCGCTCAACATCGAGCAGGCGCGCGCGCAGTTCCAGATCCGGCGTGCTGACCAGTATCCGACGGTGGGCGCTTCGGCCACAGGCACGCGCCAGCCCGCCGCCGGTGGAAACATTTCCAGCGTCTACACCGCCGGCCTGGCCATGACCTCCTACGAGATTGATTTCTTCGGCCGTGTCGCCAGCCTCAAGGACGCCGCACTGGCCCAATACCTGGCCACCGAGGAAGGCCGCAAGACCACGCAGATCAGCCTGATTGCAACGGTGGCCAACACTTATTTGAGCCTGCTGGCCGACGAAGAGTTGCTGGCTATCACTGAGCAGACGCTGGCAACGCGCGAGGAATCCTTCAAGCTGAGCCAGCTGCGTTTTGACAACGGCATCACCTCCGAGCTCGACCTGCGCCAGGCCGAGTCCCTGGCCGAGGCCGCGCGCATCAGCCGGGCGCAACTGCAACGCCAGCGTGCACTCGACGAGAACCTGCTGACGCTGCTGGTGGGCCAGCCGCTGAGCGGTGAGCTGGCGGCGGCCTTGCCGCGCGGCCAGGCGCTGGCTGATGCGCCGCTGATGGTGGACGTGCCTGCCGGCCTGCCGTCGGACCTGTTGACCAAGCGCCCCGACATCCGCCAGGCCGAGCAGCAACTGCTCTCGGCCAACGCCAACATCGGCGCCGCGCGCGCCGCGTTTTTTCCGCGCATCTCGCTGACGGCTTCGGCCGGCAGCGTCAGCACCAGCCTGTCGGGCCTGTTCGAAAGCGGCAGCTACGGCTGGACGCTGGCGCCGCAGCTGTTTTTGCCGCTGTTCGATGCCGGCCGCAACCGCGCCGGCCTGGACTCGGCCAATGTGAACCGTGACATCGCCGTGGCGCAGTACGAAAAGGCCATCCAGACCGCTTTCCGGGAAGTCGCTGATGCGCTGGCCGGCCGCGCCACACTGGGCGAGCAGTTGCGCGCGCAGCAAGCGCAAGCCGATGCAGAGGGCGTGCGCTTCAAGCTGTCGGACCTGCGTTACCAGAATGGCATCGCCAGCCAGCTCGACCTGCTGGACGCCCAGCGCTCGCTGTTTGCGGCGCGTCAGGCGGTGGTGCAGACCCGGCTTCAGCAGCTGCAGAACCAGGTGACGCTGTACAAGACCCTGGGCGGCGGCTGGAAAGAGCCGGCAGCGGCGCCTTAAGCTGCCTGAGCCTCAGCCGTGAGCTGGTCGGCAAAGGCGTGGTTGACGTCGCGGTGGCCGGCTTCGTCGTCGCGCACCACCAGGATCACGTCGCGCAGGCGCGCATCGGGCGCCAGCTTCCAGTAGTCGATCGCGATCTGCGGCGCGGCCACGTTTTCGTAGACCCCGCTGTCGATACCCGCCAGGTACTCGGTGTAGCTGTAGACGGCTTCCTCCTCGAAGTAGCCGACCAGACGGTGCGCGGTGCGGGACGACACCAGGTAGAGCAGGAAAAACAGGTTGTAGAAAATGCCCTGGGCCAGCATCACCATCCAGCGCTCGAGCCGGCTCGGCTTGGCGATGTGCACAAAGGTCATCAGGTGCATGCGCTCGTTCTCGGCCTCGTCGAGCAATTTGCGTATCCAGCCCTCGTCGTTCTTCATGCTGCGCAGCGACTTCAGGTGGATCAGCGCGCCGCCGACCATGCCCGGCACGGCGGCAACCGTTTCCAGCACCACCGCGCGGTTGCCGTAACGGCCGGCGAAAAAAGTGTCGGCCAGGAAACGCAGGAAGCGCGTGGTGCGCCAGGCGAAGCGGTCTGAAAAGTCCGCTTGTTCGTGGTGGGTCGGTGGCGATGGCGTGGGGGTATGCATGGGACGTCTCCTGACACGAAGGTGAGCACCTTGCTTTCAGATCGCGGTGCGACTGCGTCACGCCGAGGAATGCCAGGAGATGCAAATCCGGAACTGCGGGGCCCGTCAGCGTGGGCGCGTTTTCATTGGAACACGGATAGGGCAAAAAAGCCCTTCCCCACATGGACCCAAGTGTCTTTCAGGGCTCCAGCCCAGGACCTGCGGGCGTGGGTAGCTATCAAAACAGTAGCGATTCGACAGGCAAGCCGGAGGGCTTGGCGCACAACGCCGGCTGACATCTGCATGCTTTATGCTGGGCTTCTTTTCAGGAGCTGAGCCATGGTCCTTTTTTCACAGGATGCCCTCAATCCCGGCGTGCGCAAGCGCGAGGTGTTTGGCTGGGCCATGTATGACTTTGCCAACTCCGGCTACACCACGGTGGTGATCACCGCCGTGTTCGCCGCCTATTTTGTCGGCGGCATCGCCCAGAAGGCCGAGTGGGCCACTTTCGCCTGGACGGCGGCGCTCAGCGTGTCCTACGCGATTGTCATGCTGACCATGCCCAGCATTGGCGCCTATGCCGACCTGCGTGCCGCCAAAAAACGGCTGCTGATGATCACGACGGCGGGCTGCGTGGTGAGCACTGCGGCGTTGGCCTTGGCCGGCCCCAGCAGTGTGCCTTTCGCCATCGGGCTGATCATCCTGTCGAACACTTTTTTTGCCTGGGGCGAGTCACTGACGGCCGCCTTTCTGCCGGAGCTGGCGCGCACTGAAGCCCTGGGCAAGGTCAGCGGATGGGGCTGGGCTTTTGGTTATTTCGGCGGCATGCTGGCGCTCGGCATTTGCCTCGGTTATGTCCTGTGGGCCCAGTCCAGGGGAATCCCGGCCGACCAGTTTGTACCGGTCACCATGCTGATCACGGCAGTCATTTACGGCCTGGCATCGCTGGTGACTTTCCGCCTTCTCAAGGAAAGGGCCCAGCCCAACCCTGCGGCCCTGCGTGAGGGCGGCATGAAAGCGTCACTGGCACAGCTGCGCCAGACCTTTCGCCAGGCCAGGCGTTACAAGGACTTCATGTGGCTGCTGGGCTGCGCGGTGTTTTACCAGGGTGGTGTCGCCGTGGCCATTGCACTGGCGGCCATTTACGCCGAACAGGTGATCGGTTTCCAGCCGCAGGAAACCATGGTGCTGATTTTTGTTCTGAACTTCGCAGCTGCCGGTGGCGCATTTGCTTTTGGGTATTTCCAGGACCGCATCGGCCACAAGCTGGCGCTGGGCATCACGCTGGTCGGCTGGGTCGTCACCTGTGTGGTTGCCGCCGTCACCACCACCAAAGGCGGCTTCTGGTATGCCGCCGCGCTGGCCGGCGTGTGCATGGGCTCCAGCCAGTCGGGCGGCCGCGCCATGGCCGGCATGTTGGCGCCCAAAAAACAGCTGGCCGAGTTCTACGGCCTGTGGACTTTCGCGATCCGGCTGGCCAGCATCATCGGCCCGCTGAGCTACGGTGCCATCACCTGGATGACCGGGGGTGACCAGCGCACCGCCATTCTGTCGACGGCCGTGCTGTTTGCCATGGGCCTGGTGCTGCTGATTCCGGTGAACATGCAGCGCGGGCGCGAGGCCGCACAAACGGCGGACGTCCAGGGCTGAGCGCCGGCTTCCTGCGTCACAAATCCAGCTGTGCTGCCGGGATATCCAGCGCCAGCCAGCGCTGGACTGCCGTCTGCAGCGTGCCCGGCTGGCCCGTACTGAATAGCCTGATCTGGCCGCTCCCTTCGGTGATGCCCCCGGATGATGCGGCAGGCAGGCGCAAACGGGTCTGGCGCGCGACTGGCGCGCCGGTGTCCACGAAGTTCACCTCCGGCCCGAGCAGGGTGCGCAAGGCTGCGCCAGCAAACGGATAGTGCGTACAACCCAGCACCAGCGTATCCATCTCGCCGGGTTTCAAGCCAAATTGGCCCATAGCCCCCGTGTGGCGAGAGCAAGAAGCTATCAATTCAGTAGCATTTTCAGGCCGCCCCGCGCTTCGCTCGATGGCTTCAGCCAGGCCGTCGCAGGGCTGCAGCACAAACTCGGCCTGGCCGGACAAGCTGGCCAGCAAGGCCCGGAAGCGGCTGCTGGCCAGCGTGCCGCGTGTCGCCATCACGCCGATGCGCCTGGTCTGGCTGAGTGCGGCGGCGGGCTTGAGCGCCGGCTCGACCCCGATGATGGGCAAGTGGGGATGGTCCGCGCGCAACACATCGATGGCGGCGGCCGTGGCGGTGTTGCAGGCCACCACCAGCGCCTGCACGCCTTGGTCCAGCAGGTGCGTGGTGATCGCGCGCGAACGCGCGATCACATGGGCCGCATCGCGTTCGCCATAGGGTGCGTGGCCGCTGTCGGCGATGTAGATGAAGTCCTGCTGCGGCAACTCGGCGCGCAGCGCCTGCAGCACGCTCAGGCCGCCCAAGCCGCTGTCAAAAACGCCGACTGGCCCTGCGCGCACAGTTCAGGCTGCAGCGACCGCAATGCCCTTGAACTCGCCGGTGGCGATTTTCTTCTGCCACTCGGCGGGGCCGGTGATATGCGCGCTGGTGCCCCCGGCGTCCACCGCAACCGTCACCGGCATGTCGACCACGTCGAACTCGTAGATCGCTTCCATGCCCATGTCGGCAAAACCGACGACCTCGGCGTGTTTGATGGCCTTGGAGACCAGGTAGGCGGCGCCGCCCACGGCCATCAGGTAGGCGCTTTGGTGCTTCTTGATCGCCTCGATGGCGACCGGACCGCGTTCGGCCTTGCCGATCATTGCGATCAGGCCGGTTTCGGCCAGCATCATCTCGGTGAAACCGTCCATGCGGGTGGCGGTTGTCGGGCCGGCCGGGCCGACGGCTTCGCCGGCCACCGGGTCCACCGGGCCCACGTAATAAATCACGCGGTTGGCAAAGTCCACCGGCAGTTTTTCGCCCTGGGCCAGCATGCCCTGGATGCGTTTGTGCGCAGCGTCACGGCCGGTCAGCATTTTGCCGCTTAGCAGCAGGGTGTCGCCGGGTTTCCAGCTCGCGACCTCGGCCTTGCTCAGGGTGTTGAGGTCAACCTTTTTGCTTTTCTGGTAGTCGGGCGCCCATTCGACGTCGGGCCAGAGGTCCAGCGAGGGCGGATCCAGGTAAACCGGGCCGCTGCCGTCCATCACAAAATGCGCGTGGCGCGTCGCGGCGCAGTTCGGGATCATGGCCACCGGCTTGCTGGCCGCATGGGTCGGGTACATCTGGATCTTCACATCCAGCACCGTCGTCAGGCCGCCCAGGCCCTGCGCGCCTATGCCCAGCGCGTTGACCTTATCGAACAGCTCCAGCCGCAGCGCCTCGACCTTGCTGAGTTCGGCGCCAGACGCGGCCTTGGCCTGCAGCTCGTACATGTCGAGGTCGTCCATCAGCGACTCCTTGGCCATCAGCACGGCTTTTTCGGCGGTGCCGCCTATGCCTATGCCCAGCATGCCGGGCGGGCACCAGCCGGCGCCCATGGTCGGCACGGTTTTGAGCACCCAGTCAACGATGGAGTCGCCCGGGTTGAGCATGGCCATCTTGCTTTTGTTCTCGCTGCCGCCGCCCTTGGCTGCGACGGTGATGTCGAGCGTGTTGCCCGGAACGATCTCGGTGAAGATCACGGCGGGCGTGTTGTCTTTGGTGTTCTTGCGGTCGAAATGCGGATCGGCGACCACCGAAGCGCGCAAGGTGTTGTCAGGGTGGTTGTAGCCGCGCCGCACACCTTCGTTGACGGCGTCGTCGATGCTGCCGGTGAAGCCTTCCCAGCGCACATCCATGCCGACTTTCAGGAAAACGTTGACGATGCCGGTGTCCTGGCAGATCGGGCGGTGGCCGGTCGCGCTCATCTTGCTGTTGGTCAAAATCTGCGCAATTGCGTCTTTCGCCGCCGGGCTTTTCTCGCGCTCATAGGCACGCGCCAGATGGGCGATGTAGTCGGCCGGGTGGTAATAACTGATGAACTGCAGGGCGGCGGCGACGGATTCGATGAGGTCGGCTTGTTTGATCGTGGTGGTCATGGTCG
>JAZKGR010000091.1:0-4916 GCA_040385775.1 Pseudomonadota bacterium | reverse complement strand
TCGGGCTGGACCCGACCTCGGGCCTGATGGCCGGCGAAGGCCACATCCCGCTGGCCTGCACACCCGAGCCATCGAGCGCCGCGCCGATTGAAGGCGGCGTCGACGAAAGCGAAGTCGAGTTCGCCCACCACATGGGGGTGCAGCGCATTTACGAATCGCCGCGTGTCACGGCGCCCTATACCGACGCCTTGTGGGCCGACGTGCTCAAGCTCGGCCACCAGGTCGACCAGGACCTGGCCGCCGGTGATGTGCGCCTGACCATGGGCGGCGAGCCGACCTTTGTAGCCACGCAAGACCGAGATGCCGCCGAATGGAACATCGACGCGCTGGGCCCGACCAAGCGCGGCTACGCCACCGAGCTGGTGCAAAAGCTGCGCGCCGAATATGGCGACGGCGGTTTCCTGCATTTCGGCCAGGGCAAGTGGTACCCCGGTGAGCAGTTGCCGCGTTGGGCGCTGAGCATTTTCTGGCGCAAGGACGGTCAGCCGGTCTGGCAGAACCCGGCCCTGTTCACTGACGAGCGCCAGCCCTGCAACTACACCAGCGCGGACGCCAAACGGTTTACCGACACCCTGGCCGGCAAGCTGGGCCTGTCGGCCCAACACATCACGCCGGGTTATGAAGACACCTGGTACTACCTCTGGCGTGAGCGCCGCCTGCCAGTCAACGTCGACCCTTTCGACACCAAGCTCGACGACGCGATGGAGCGCGCCCGCCTGCGCCGCGTGTTCTCGCAGGGCCTGGATGCGGTAGTCGGTTATGTGCTGCCTCTCAAAGTCCGTGAAGAAAAAGCACAGGGGCAAGGCCCGCAGTGGTCCACCGGTCCCTGGTTCTTCCGCGACGAACGCATGTACCTGATGCCGGGCGACTCGCCCATGGGTTACCGCCTGCCGCTGGACTCGGTGCCCTGGGTCTCGAAAACCGACTACCCCTACATGACCGAGGCCGATCCGTTTGCGCCGCGCGAGGAATTGCCGTCTGCACACTCGCTTGCCGAACGCTACAACTCGGCGCGCAGCCAGCCGGTGCCCGCGCCGGCCGAACCCGCCGCCCCCACAGCCATGACCGGCGCCCGGCATAACAGCGCGAGCATGCTGGCGCAGTACATGGCGCGCTACATGACAGGCAACGGCACGCGCAATGAAGCGAACCGCCTGATGCAGTTCAGGACGACCACCTCCAGCGTGGATGTTCGCTTTGACCAGGGCGCAAAAGCAGGTCTCCCGTCGGCAGCCGCTGCGGCACCTGCACCAGCTCCGGCCGACCCTTCGGCGCGTATGCCCAAGGCCGGCGAATCCGCCGCCTGGCTGACACGCACCGCGCTGTGTGTCGAAGTGCGCGACCCGAATCGCGCCAACGGCCCCCAGGACAAGCCCAAAGCAGCACCGAAGGAAAAAGGCGCCAAGCCCGAGACCGGCGCACTGTACATCTTCATGCCGCCGCTGGAGCGCCTAGAAGACTACCTGGACCTGCTGGCAGCCGTCGAGGCCAGCGCGCAGGCCTTGGGCCTGCAGATCGTGCTCGAAGGTTATCCGCCGCCGCGTGATCCCCGTCTGAAGATGCTGCAAGTCACGCCCGATCCCGGCGTGATCGAGGTCAACATCCACCCGGCCTACAACTGGAACGAGCTGGTCGAACATACCGAGTTCCTCTACAAGATCGCGCACGAGACACGCCTGTCGGCCGAGAAGTTCATGACCGACGGCCGCCACACCGGCACCGGCGGCGGCAATCACTTTGTGCTGGGCGGCGCGACACCGCCCGACAGCCCGTTTTTGCGCAAGCCTGAAATGCTGGGCAGCCTGATTGCCTACTGGCACAACCACCCGTCGCTGAGCTATTTGTTCTCGGGCATGTTCATCGGCCCGACCAGCCAGGCGCCACGGATTGACGAAGCGCGCAATGACCAGTTGTACGAGCTGGAAATCGCGCTGCGCGAAATCGCCGCCAACCGCGAAAAGTATGGCGAAAAAATGCCGCCGTGGATTGTGGACCGCACCCTGCGCAACATCCTGGTCGACGTGACCGGCAACACCCACCGCAGCGAGTTCTGCATCGACAAGATGTATTCGCCCGATTCAGCCACCGGCCGCCTGGGCCTGCTGGAATTGCGCGCTTTTGAAATGCCGCCGCATGCCCGCATGAGCATCGTGCAGCAGTTGCTGCTGCGCGCCTTGGTCGCGCGTTTCTGGAACAAGCCCTACCACGGCCGCATGACGCGCTGGGGCACCGAGTTGCACGACCGCTTTTTGCTGCCAGCCTTTGTGCGCCAGGACTTTGCCGATGTGCTGACCGAGCTCAACGAGGCCGGTTACGGTTTCGACATGGCCTGGTTTGAGCCGCATTTCGAGTTCCGCTTCCCGATGATCGGCCAGGTCAAAGCCAACAGCATCGAGCTCACGCTGCGCAGCGCACTCGAACCCTGGCATGTGATGGGCGAGGAAGGCTCGTCGGGCGGCACCGTGCGTTATGTGGACTCGTCGCTGGAACGTGTCGAGGTGCATGTCACCGGCCTCAACGACAACCGCTATGTGATCACGGCCAACGGCCGCGCCTTGCCGCTGCAAAACACCGGCACCGTCGGCGAGTATGTGGCCGGTGTGCGGTACAAGGCCTGGAACCCGCCCTCCGCCCTGCACCCATCGATTGGTGTGCATGCGCCGCTGACCTTTGACATTGTGGACACCTGGATGGAGCGCTCACTGGGCGGCTGCCAGTACCATGTGGCGCATCCGGGCGGCCTGAGCTACGACACACTGCCGGTCAACTCCTACGAGGCCGAAAGCCGGCGCCTGAACCGCTTCTTCCAGATGGGCCACACGCCGGGGAAAATCCGCGTGCAACCGGCGCAGCCGAGCCGCGAGTTTCCGTTCACCCTGGATTTGCGCTAGCAGAAACACCGCCCGGTTTGTGTCTGATAGACGCCACAAACCGGGCGCTTGCCTGCCTGCATGAGGGCATACTTGGGCCAGCGTGGAAAACAACCCCTCTCTTTTTGCAGCCGCAGCGCTGGAGTCTGCTGTCGATCTGGCTGCGGCGCTGGCACAGCCGGCCAGCGCCGGCCACTTCGACGAGTTGCACGGCCGCACGCTGGACAAACCCATCCCCGCACCCAGCCAGAGCCAGCAGCAAAGCCAATCCTCGCTGCATGTGGCCGGTGCAACACCCGTCGCTGCCGTCCCGCCCGCAGCCGACCCTGCCACCCCGCCAGCTGCCAAACTGGCGCCCGACTGGCAACGCTTCTTCAATTTTCTGGGCGGCGACGGTTTTGACGACCTGAGCCACCGCACCGCCAACCTGCACCGCCAGATCCGCGACAACGGCGTGACCTACAACGTCTATGCCGATGCCGACGGACCGCAGCGCCCCTGGTCGCTGGACCTGTTTCCGCTGCTGCTGTCGGCCCAGGACTGGGCGCACATCGCCACCGGCATCGCGCAGCGTGCCCGCCTGCTGGACCGCATCATGGCCGACGTCTATGGCCCGCAGCAATTGCTGTCTCTGGGCCTGCTGCCGACGGCGCTGGTGCAGGGCCACCCCGGTTACCTGCGCGCCATGCACGGGGTGCACCCGGCCGGCGGCACCTTTTTGCACATTGCAGCCTTCGACCTGGCACGCGGCCCCGACGGGCGCTGGTGGGTGGTCTCGCAGCGCACGCAAGCCCCGTCGGGCCTCGGGTATCTGCTGGAAAACCGCCTGACCATCTCGCGGCTCTTCCCGCAGGCTTTCCGCGAAATGAAAGTGCAGGCGCTGGCCGCTTCCTACAAGACGCTGATCGACGGCATGAAGGCCCACAGCCCGGCCGGTGCGCGCGGCGAAGACAGCCGCATTGTTTTGCTGACACCCGGTCCCTACAACGAAACCTATTTCGAACACGCCTACCTGGCGCGTTACCTCGGGCTGACGCTGGTTGAAGGCAGCGACCTGCTGGTGCGGGACAACAAGCTTTACCTCAAGACCCTGCAGGGCCTGGAGCCGGTGCATGGCCTGCTCAAACGCCTGGACGACGAGTTCCTGGACCCGCTGGAGCTGCGCTCCGACTCCACGCTGGGCGTTCCCGGACTGCTGCAGGTGATTCGCGCCGGCAACGTGCTGGTGGCCAATGCGCCGGGCTCGGCCTTCCTGGAGTCGAGCGCGCTGCTGGGCTTTTTACCGGCCCTGTCGCGGCACCTGCTCGACGAGCCGCTGGCCCTGCCCTCGCTGGCCACCTGGTGGTGCGGCGAGCAGGCAGCCCTGCAGGAGGTGCTGCCGCTGCTCAAGGACTGCGTCATCAAGGGCACCTACCCCGGCTCCGGCATTGAATCGGTGATCGCGCAGACGCTGTCCTCGCGTGAGCTGGACGAGTGGGCCGGCCGGCTGGTGCGGCGCAGCGACGACTACACCGTGCAGGCCTATTTGCCGCTGTCCCAGACGCCGACCTGGCACGCCAACCGGCTCGCGCCGCGCTCGGCCATGCTGCGCGTCTTTGCGGTGGCCGACGGCAGCGGCTCCTGGCAGGTGCTGCCCGGCGGGCTGGCGCGGCTGGCTGGCCCCAATGACAAGATCGCCTCGATGCAGCAAGGCGGCAGCAGCGCCGACGTCTGGGCATTGGCCGAGACTTCCGCGCCTGCAGGCAACGCAAGCATCCGCGCCAGCAGCGGCAAAAAAACCCCGGCGGCCGACACCCATGCGGAACCTGGCGCGCAGGCACGCCCCATCCACCTGGCCCGCCACAAACCCCCGGTCACCAGCCGCGCCGCTGAAAACCTGTTCTGGCTGGGCCGCTACACCGAGCGCACCGAAAACGCGATCCGGCTGGCCCAACTGACCTTGCAATCGTTGAGCGGCGAGGACCAGTCGTCCGAGCCGCTGCTGGCCTGGCTGTCCGAGCTGGCCGTCAAAAACGGCCTGGTGCTCGACACCGTTCCGCCGGCCAC
>JAZKGR010000090.1:0-13872 GCA_040385775.1 Pseudomonadota bacterium | reverse complement strand
CCTCGATCTCGCTGGGCGTCAAGAAAGCTGACTACGACACGGTGGACCGGCTGGTCGCCGAGGGCCTGGCGCCCGACTACATCACCATCGACATCGCCCACGGCCATGCCGACACGGTGCAACGCATGATCGGCTACCTCAAGGACAAGCTGCCCTCAGCGTTTGTGATCGCCGGCAACGTCGGCACACCCGAAGCCATCATCGACCTGGAGAACTGGGGCGCGGATGCCACCAAGGTCGGCATCGGCCCCGGCAAGGTCTGCATCACCCGCCTGAAAACCGGCTTTGGCACCGGTGGCTGGCAGCTCTCGGCGCTCAAGTGGTGCGCACGTGTGGCCACCAAACCCATCATTGCCGACGGCGGCATTCGCGAACACGGCGACATTGCCAAATCCATCCGTTTCGGCGCCACCATGGTGATGATCGGCTCCATGCTGGCCGGCCTGGAAGAAAGCCCTGGCCAGACGGTCGAGGTCGACGGCCGGCTCTTCAAGGAGTATTACGGCAGCGCTTCGGACTTCAACAAGGGCGAGTACAAACACGTCGAGGGCAAACGCATCCTGGAGCCGGTCAAGGGCAGCCTCAAGGACACGCTGCGCGAGATGGAAGAAGACGTGCAGAGCGCCATCAGTTATTCAGGCGGCACCAAACTGATGGACATCCGCAAGGTCAACTACGTGATCCTGGGCGGCGACAATGCGGGTGAACACCTGCTGATGTAAACACGCGGTGCGGCGGCGCTCAGGCCGTTGCGGCGATCAACTGCAGCGCGAGCTGGTGCAGGCGGTGGCCAGGCTGCACCAGCGCCTCGACGATGCTGAAGTGATTCAGGCCCAGCAGGGCCTCACGTACCGGCACGGTTTCGGCGCCCCAGGCCTGCTCGATCAACGCGTTGTGGCGCAAAAACTCTGCGCTTTCATCGGCCCCGGCCACACTGTAAAGCAGGCCCTGCCCGGGCGCCGGAAACCAGGCCGGGCTGGCCTGCGCGACCTGCTTGGGTGTCAGCCGCAGCGAGTCTTTCAGAAAAGGCGTGTGCATCACCGATTCGAGCTCATACAGGCCGGACACCGACAACGCGTTTTTCACCAGATCGGCCGGCAGGTCGGCCGCGTGTTGCTTCCACAAACAGGCCAGCAGCATGGCCGCCAGATGGCCGCCGGCTGAATGACCGACCACGGTGATGCGTTCAGGATTGCCACCGAAACGCGCGATGTTGCGATACGTCCAGGCCAGCGCATGAACCATCTGCAAAGCGATGTCGGGAATCGTCACCGCCGGACACAAATCGTAATTGGGCATCACCACGCAGGCACCCGCATCCGTGAAGGCTGGTGCCAGAAAGGAATGTTCCGATTTGTCCAGCGAGCGCCAGTAGCCCCCGTGGACAAACACCAGCACCGGGGCGCCACCGGACGCAGACTCGCGCGCAGGAAACACGTCGAGGGTTTCAGCCGCAGCTGGGCCGAAAGGAATGTCCAGCGTGCAGGCCTGCGTCGCCCGGACCTGGGCAGAGCTATCGGCCCACCGGCTGAAATACGCGGCGTGTTCAGGCACCAGCGCTCGGTTGTTGTACATGCGATCCAGCCAGGCGGGGTCGGGACGGGTCATGGGAACTCCTGAATGAAAAAGTGGAATCGGCAATGGGTGCAATGGATGCGTTATCGGTCATCTTGGCACAGTCGCGCCTGGCCATCCGGAGTCCGGGTAAACCCGCTGGATTCGATCAATTTATCGAAGTATTCTGTATACAGAGTACAGATCATGCATCCCCAGCTTGTCAAAATTGAATCCACGCCCGACCTGGTTGACCAGGTCTACCGCAGCTTGCTCGATGCCATTAGCGACGGCTCACTTTCCCCAGGCGCACGCATCATGCAGGAAGACATTGCCGAACAACTGGCGGTGTCGCGCCAGCCTGTTTTGCAGGCCTTGCGGCTGCTCAAAAAAGACGGCTTTGTGCTCGATGCGCCGGGACGCGGCGTGCTGGTGGCCCCGCTGGACGTGGGCTGGCTCATGCAGATTTACCAGGTGCGCAGCGCACTTGACGCGCTGGCGGCCCGGCTTGCGGCGCAAGCCCGTTTCCGGATTGATCCAGCGCTGATCAGCCAGGGGCGCGCCGCCGCGCGCAGCAACGATGTCAAGGCCATGATGGCTGCCGATGCACAGTTTCACGGCGCCATTTATGCGGCCTCCGGCAATCCGCTGATTGCCCAGAGCGCGCAACTGCACTGGCACCACATTCGCCGGGCCATGGGCGCCGTGCTGCAGGTGTCGACCATGCGTGAATCCATCTGGGACGAACACGAAACCATCGCCGATGCCATTGCTGCGGGCGATGCGCTGACCGCCGAAACCCTGATCCGCGAACACGGCGAAGACGCCAGCCGCAACCTGGCCGGCCTGCTGAGCAGTGCGCTTCAGCCCGCTGCCAGCAGCAACACCCAATCCGCCTGACCAAACAACCCACGCCATCCCCAAGGAGACAAAAATGAAACTGAGCAAGGAACAACTGGCCCAATTCGACCGCGAGGGCTACCTGTTTTTCCCCGGCCTGTTCACGCCGGAAGAAACCCAGACCCTCAACGACGCCGTGCCCGAGCTGTACAGCCGGCGCGAAGACTACAACGTGCGCGAAAAAGGCAAGGACGCGGTACGCACCAATTTTGCGGCGCACATGTACAGCGAGCCGTTTGCCAAACTCGGCCGGCATCCGCGCATGATCGAACCGGTCGAAGACCTGCTCGGTGAAAAGCTCTACATGCACCAGTTCAAGATCAACGGCAAGATGGCCTTCGAGGGCGATGTCTGGCAATGGCACCAGGACTACGGTACCTGGCTCAACGACGACATGATGCCGACCGAACGCGCGATGAACGTCGCGATTTTTCTGGACGATGTGACCGAACACAACGGCCCGCTGATGTTCATTCCCGGCAGCCACAAAAAAGGCGTGGTCGATGCCAAACACGACCTGACCACTACCAGCTACCCGCTGTGGACCGTGGACAACGATCTGATCCGCCAACTGGTGCAGCGCGCCGGCGGCAAGCAGGGCGGCATCGTCAGCCCCACAGGCCCGGCCGGCTCCATGATCCTGTTCCACTCCTGCCTGGTGCATGCCTCGGGCAGCAACCTCTCGCCCTTCAACCGCGTCAGCGTCTACCTGAGCCTGTGCGCGGTCAGCAACCACATCCGCCGCCACAAGCGGCCCGAGTACATCGCGCACCGCGACTTCGCACCGATTGAATGCCTGCCGGACGACTGCCTGCTGAACGACTACCCGGTGGACCTGCCATGGAAGGACGGCGTGCCGGCGACCGCGTTGCAGACCTCCATGGAAGAAATCGTGCCGGAGCGCAAGGCGGCCTGAAGCTGCTTTCCCGTTCTCCCCGAGCCCGTCGAAGGGCTTCTTCAATAAACGGGCCAGGCTTCGACAAGCTCAGCCCGAACGGATACTCCAATGAATCTGTACTCAAAACTTCAGCAACGCGCGTCCGAGAACAAACCTGTCCGCATCGGCCTGATAGGCGCCGGCAAATTCGGCTCCATGTACCTCGCGCAGATCCCGAAGACGCCGGGCGTACACCTGGTCGCGATCGCCGACCTGTCGCCCGACGCCGCCCGCACCAACCTCGCACGTGTGGGATGGAATCCGGCCCTGACCCAGGCGGAATCAGCGCAAGCAGCTATCAAAACAGGAGCAACCTGGATCACCGACGACTGGAACGCCGTCGTCACCCATCCGCAGATTGACATCATCGTCGAGTGCACCGGCAACCCGGTGGCCGCGGTCGAACACTGCCTGCAGGCCTTTGCGCATGGCAAACACGTGGTCAACGTCACGGTGGAAGCCGATGCCTTCTGCGGCCCGCTGCTGGCGCGCAAGGCCGCCGAGGCCGGTGTGGTGTATTCGCTGGCTTTCGGCGACCAGCCGGCGCTGATCTGCGACCTGGTGGACTGGGCGCGCACCTGCGGTTTCCCGGTGGTGGCGGCAGGGCGCGGCCACAAATGGCTGCCGCACTTTTCCGAATCGACGCCGGACACCGTCTGGGGCAACTATGGACTCACCCCGGAACAGGCCGAGCGGGGCGGCCTCAACCCGAAAATGTTCAACAGCTTCCTCGATGGTTCCAAGCCCTCGATCGAATCGACCGCAGTGGCCAACGCCACTGGCCTGACGGTACCTTCTAACGGCCTGCTGTATCCGCCAGCCAGCGTCGAAGACATTCCCTATGTCACGCGCCCGATCAGCGAAGGCGGCGTGCTCGAGCGCAAGGGCATGGTGGAAGTGATCTCTTCACTGGAAGCCAACGGCCGCAAGATTCCCTACGACATCCGCATGGGCGTCTGGGTCACGGTCGAGGCCGAAACCGACTACATCAAGAACTGCTTTGAAGAATACAACGCACACACCGACCCGAGCGGGCGTTATTTCACGCTCTACAAGCGCTGGCACTTGATCGGGCTGGAAGTCGGCGTCTCGGTGGCCAGCGTGGCCTTGCGCGGCGAACCGACCGGCGTAGCGACCTGCTGGAATGCCGACGTGGTGGCGACTGCCAAACGCGATTTGAAGCCCGGCGACATGCTGGACGGCGAAGGCGGCTACACGGTCTGGGGCAAGCTGCTGCCGGCCGATACTTCGGTGAAGATGGGCGGCCTGCCGCTGGGCCTGGCACACAACGTCAAGGTAGTGCGCTCCGTGAAAAAGGGCCAGAGCCTGAGCTGGGCTGACGTCGCCATGGACACCTCCACCGCAGCGTACAAGGTGCGCCACGAGATGGAAAACATGTTTGCGCCCGCCTTGAAGAAAGCTGCCTGACAGCCTTTGGGTTGCTGCGTGCCGCATGATGGTGGCAGCACCATCTTTGGATACCTATGAGTAAAAGCGACACATCGACATTGAGCCCGCGCATCGCCTTTTTGGGCACCGGTAGCATGGGCCTTCCCATGGCCAGGCGGCTGTGCGAAGCCGGCCATTGCCTGCAGGTATGGAACCGCACATCACAGAAGGCCGCTTCACTGACTGCGCTGGGCGCAACGGTACACCCGCAGGCGGCAGCTGCGGTGAGGAACGCCGACATCGTGGTCGGGATGCTGGAAAACGGCGCGGTGGTCGAAGACGTGCTGTTTGCGCAGGACGTGGCCGCCGCGATGAAACCCGGGGCGCTGTTCATCGACATGGCCTCGATCAAGCCACGTGAGGCGCGCGACCATGCAGCGCGCCTGGGGGCCATGGGCATCGGCCACATCGACGCACCGGTCTCGGGTGGTACCGGTGGCGCCGACCAGGGGACGCTGGTCATCATGGCCGGCGGCAAGGCGGCGGAATTTGAACGCGCCCTGCCGGTTTTCCGCATCTTCGGGCGCGCCACCCATGTGGGCTCACACGGCGCGGGCCAGCTCACCAAACTCGCCAACCAGATGATTGTCGGCATCACCATAGGCGCGGTGGCCGAGGCCCTGTTGTTTGCGACCCGGGGTGGCGCCGACATGGCCAAGGTCAGGGAGGCGATCACCGGGGGCTTTGCCGACAGCCGCATCCTGCAGGTGCACGGCGAGCGCATGGTGGAGCGTGACTTCGCGCCGCGCGCACGCATGACGATCCAGCTCAAGGACATGCGCAATGCGCTCGCCACCGCGGAGGAAATCGGTTTCGACGCACCGGTGACCAGACTGTTTGAACAACTTTATGCCGAGGGCATCAGCCACGGCCTCAGCGACCTGGACCACTCGGGCCTGTTTGTCGAACTGGCCAGCCGCAACGGCATGAATTGACCTCATTCGCCCATAAAAAAAGCCCGCAAGCTGCGGGCTTTTTTGTGGTCTGCACGAATTAACGTGCGGGACGGGTCGGACGCTTGTGGGCATCACGCGGCACAAACACCTTGCCGGCCGGCTTGGCGAATGCCGGTTTGCGGTCGGCGAAATCACCACGCGGTGCAGACGCAAAACCTTCCGAACGGCCGCCACCGAAACCGCCGCGATCACCGCCACGGTCATCGCGCTGGGCGAAACCACCGCTGTTGCCGCCGAAGCCACCACGGTCACCGCCGCGGTCATCACGGCGCGGGCCGCGGTCGTTGAAACCGGAACGGTCTGCGTAGTTGTTGCCCTGGGGAGCCGGACGGCCCTGGAAAGGCGCACCGCCACGATCATCACGGTTGCCGCCAAAACCACCACGGTCACCGCCGCGGTCGCCGAATGCAGGCTTCTTGCCGGCATAGCCACCGCCAGCGCCGCCACCGAAACCGCCGGAAGGCGCACGGTCGTTGCCGAAACGGCCGCCACCGCCACCGCCAAAGCTGCGGGGGCCGCGGTCACCACCGAAATTACCGCGCGGACGCTCCGAAGTCGGTGCAAAACGCTGTTGTGGCTCCAGACCGGCAATCACGCTGGGCTTGAGGTTCTGCTGGGTGTAGTGTTCGATGTCCTGGATCTTGCGGCGATCGCGGAACTCGGCAATCGTGATCGCCTTGCCTTCGCGGCCAGCACGACCGGTACGGCCAATGCGGTGCACATAGTCTTCGGCTTTCATCGGCAGGCCGTAGTTGATCACGTGGGTGATGGTCGGAACATCCAGACCACGGGCAGCGACGTCGGTCGCGACCAGAATCTGCACGCGGCCGTCACGGAAAGCCATCAGGCGGCGGTTGCGCAGGCCCTGGCCCAGGGCGCCATGCAGCGCCACGGCGCTGAAGCCTTCCTGCACCAGGTCGTTGGCCAGGCCGTCACATTCGACCTGGGTGCAGGCGAACACGATGGACTGGTTCATGGTGGTGTCGCGCAGCGAATGGTCCAGCAGCTTGCGCTTGTGGCTCATGTTGTCGGCCCACAGCAGCGACTGGGTGATAGACGCATGTTTTTCGTGCGGCGAGTCGATCTCGACACGCTGCGGCTGACGCATGACGCGCGTGGCCAGTTGCATGATGCGCGGCGCAAAGGTGGCGCTGAACATCATGGTCTGCTTGCGCTCGATGGTGAGCTGGTTGACTTCGGTCAGGTCGTCGGCAAAGCCGAGGTCCAGCATGCGGTCGGCTTCGTCAACGACGAGAAATTGCACCTGGTCCAGCTTGATCTGCATGCTGCGCTGCAGGTCCAGCAGGCGGCCGGGCGTGGCCACCACGAGGTCGGCGTTTTGCAGCTTGGCGATCTGCAGCTGGTAAGGAATGCCGCCAACGACGTTGGCGATGCGCAGGCCGCGGCAATGGCGCACCAGGTCGATCGCGTCGGCGCAGACTTGCTGGGCCAGCTCGCGGGTCGGGCACAGGATCAGGGCGCCGGGTGTGGCAGCCTTGAAGTTGCGCGCATTGGTCGGGTCCTTGCGCTTGGGTTTCTTCAAAGGCGGCTCGCCGCGGGCAACCGCTTCGGCGCTCAGGCGCTCGAATTCGGCGCGTTCGTTGCGCTCGGCTTCTTCCTGCTGCTTGAGCAGGGTGTGCAGCACGGGCAGCAGGAAGGCGGCGGTCTTGCCGCTGCCGGTCTGGCTGGACACCAGCAGGTCGGTGAACTTGGCCTTGGGGTCGGCTTTGACGTCCGCATCCAGCGCCTGCATGGCTTTGGGGATGGTGGCCATCTGCACGGCAGTCGGCTGGGTGAAGCCCATGTCGGCGACGGCCTGCAGCAGTTCCTTGGCCAGGCCCAGCTTCACGAAGCCGTTAGGCTCGGGAGCGATGGCGTCCAGCGAAGTTTCGGCAGCGGCAGGCGCATCAGAAAAATCAGGAAGTACGTTGATTTCCATATCGGAAACGATGTCGGTGTTTGCTTCGGCCAAAGAATCGCCGCGAGCCTCAAAAGAGTCAGTCATGTTTTTCTCACTAAACACTTGTCCGCGCTGCCACGCTTGTGGTGTGGGCGGGCGAACAAGAAACTACCACCTGCCGCGTAGCGGAAGGCTTCGTTCATGGTTAATAAAACATCAACCATCAAACGAATATTTCGGTTCGGGCGACTTCCGGAAAACCGGTGCCTGAAGCGATGGCTCTGTTGGTAGAGCCCAAAAGTGTGAGGTAGATGTACAAATGCGGTGCACCCCTGTGCATCCATCAAGCCCACGATTATGCCACGGCTTGCGGGTTTCTACCAGTCCCCTAGGGCAAAAAGACCGACAAACGCTCGCGGGCGAAACGCATTGCTCCTCTTTTAATAGCGTTCAGCCTTTGACTGGAAAGGGCTGCAGGCCATTTTCACTTCAAAAAGTGAGTCCGATAATATTCCAGCTCATCGATCGATTCGTGCACATCGGCCAGCGCGGTGTGGCTCTGCTGCTTCTTGAATGCGCTGTAAACCTCGGGCCGCCAGCGTTTGGCCAGCTCCTTGAAGGTACTGACATCGATGTTGCGGTAATGCAAAAAAGCCTCGAGTTTGGGCATGTACTTGACCAGGAAGCGCCGGTCCTGGCCAATCGTGTTGCCGCACATCGGCGACGTGCCCTTGGGCAGGTATTTGGCCAGAAAGGTCAGCAACTCCTTTTCCGCGTCCGCCTCAGTCACCGAGCTGGCCTTGACCTTGTCGATCAGGCCACTGCGGCCGTGCGTGCCCTTGTTCCAGTTGTCCATCTGGTCCAGCAATTCGTCGCTCTGGTGGATCACCAGCACCGGGCCCTCGATGCGCGGCGTCAGTTGCGGGCCGGTTACCACAACGGCAATTTCAATGATGCGCTCCTTGTCCGGGTCCAGCCCGGTCATCTCGCAATCGAGCCAGACCAGGTTCTGGTCGGATTTTTTAAGCAGGGGTTCTGTATCGGACATCTTGCGATTCTCGCTGATCGCCTAAACTTCCCTCCATGACCGACCCTTCCCTGCTCTTGACCCTGCTGTTTTCGGCCGCTCTGGTGCTGGGGCTGCTGACGAAGTTCTACCTCGCATCGCGGCAGATCCGCCATGTGGCGCGGCATCGCGATGTCGTACCAGCGGCGTTTGCAGCCACCATCTCGCTGGCCTCGCACCAGAAGGCCGCCGATTACACCATCACCAAGGCGCGTTTCGGGCTGCTGGAACTGGCTTGGGGCGCCGCCATATTGCTGGGCTGGACCTTGCTGGGCGGTATTGATGTACTGAACCAGGCGCTGGCCGGCTCGGGCCTGAGCGCCTATGGCAGCCTGGTGCCGCAACTGGCGCTGCTGGCCGTGTTCGGCCTGGTCAGCGGCCTTCTCGACCTGCCCTTCACGCTCTACAGCACCTTCCGCATCGAGGAGAGATTCGGCTTCAACAAGATGACGTTCAAGCTGTGGCTGGGCGACCTTTTCAAGTCCACGCTGGTCGGTGTACTGGTCGGCCTGCCCATCGTGGCGCTGATCCTCTGGCTGATGGGCAGCACTGGAAACTGGTGGTGGCTGTGGGCCTGGGGCGCCTGGATGGTGTTCAACCTGTTGATCCTGGTGCTGTACCCGACGGTGATCGCGCCCCTGTTCAACAAATTTCAGCCGCTGGAAGATGAAACCCTCAAGGCCCGCGTGACGGCGCTCATGCAGCGCTGCGGCTTCGCGGCCAAAGGCCTGTTCGTCATGGATGGCAGCAAACGTTCGGCCCATGCCAATGCCTACTTCACCGGTTTCGGGGCGTCCAAACGGGTGGTGTTTTACGACACCCTGCTCAAGCAGCTCAACCCCGATGAGGTCGATGCGGTGCTGGCCCACGAGCTCGGTCACTTCAAGCACAAACACATCATCAAGCGCATCGTTTCGATGTTTGCGATGAGCCTGGCCGGCTTTGCGCTGCTGGGTTGGCTGTCCACGCAGGTCTGGTTCTATACCGGCCTGGGTGTGCGGCCCAACATGACGGGCGGCAACGACGCGCTGGCACTGCTGCTGTTTCTGCTGGTGGTGCCGGTGTTCAGTTTTTTCATCTCGCCCATCTTCGCCCTGTTTTCGCGCAAGCACGAGTTCGAGGCCGACGCCTACGCGATCGCTCAGACCGACGGCAAGGATTTGCAGAGCGCGCTGCTCAAGCTCTACCAGGACAACGCCAGCACGCTGACGCCAGACCCCTTGTTCGTGAAGTTCTACTATTCGCACCCGCCGGCTTCCGAACGCCTGGCGCGCCTGGGTGGCAAAACCGGAGCCTCGGCATGAACCCCGTCCACCAGAACCGCCGCGCGCTGAGCGCCACCGAGATCGTGACCCAGCTGAGCCAGCTCAATGGCGAGCAGGCGCTGGGCTGGCGGTTGATCGACGGTTCACTCGAAAAAACCTTCAGCTTCGGGAATTATTACGAAACCATCGCCTTCGTGAATGCGGTGGCCTTCATCGCCAACGCCGAGGACCACCACCCCGACCTGGCACTGAGCTACGGCAAATGCACGGTGCGTTTCAACACGCACGATGTGCAGGGCATTTCGGTCAGCGACTTTTTCTGCGCGTCCAAGGTCGACGCCTTGCTGGCTTGACCACTGTTTCATCTGCCGGGAGCCTGCCCGGCCTGGTGGTCGCGGGATTTGGCCGGCATTGCCTGGTGGAGACGCCCGACGGCCAGCGCCTGATCTGCCACCCGCGCGGCAAGAAAAGCCAGGTCGTGGTCGGCGATCGCGTCCAGTGGCTGCCCTCGCAGGACGAAGGCACGGTTGAAAAGGTCGAGCAGCGCCGCAATCTGTTTTACCGCCAGGACGAGATGCGCACCAAGTCGTTCGCGGCCAACCTCGACCAAGTGCTGATCCTGATCGCGGCCGAGCCCGAATTTTCGGAAACGCAGCTCACGCGGGCGCTGATCGCCGCCGAAGCCGAAGGCATCACACCCATCATCGCGCTGAACAAAAGCGACCTGGCCGAACCGTTCGGCCGTGCGTGGATCAAGCTGGAGCCTTACCGTGCGATGGGCTATCAGGTGCTGCCGCTGGCGATCAAACCCAAGGCCGATACGCCCGTCGTCAATGACGCGCAGTACCAGCAGCTGATGGCGCTGCTGCGCGGTAAAAAAACCCTGGTGCTGGGCCCTTCGGGCGCCGGCAAAAGCAGTCTGACCAACCTGCTGGTGCCGAACGCACAGGTGCTGACGGCGGAAATATCCCAGGCGCTGAACTCGGGCAAACACACCACCACCAGCACCACCCTGTACTGGATCGATGCGGACCGCAGCAGCGCACTGATCGATTCGCCAGGCTTCCAGGAATTCGGCCTGCACCACATCGACCCGATGCAGCTGGCCAATTACATGCCGGACCTCAAGGTGCATGCGCAAGACTGCAAGTTCTACAACTGCACACACCTGCACGAACCCGGTTGCGGCGTGATTTCTGAAGTAAAAACAGGCTCCAGCCCAAACGGAATAAGCGCAAGCCGCTATCGTTTGTATAGCGAACTATTCGCCGAGCTGTCGCAGCCCGCGCGTTACTGAGCGGTATTCAGCCGAGCAGGCGCGCCAGCGTCAGCAGCGCCAGCAGCACCATCCAGAGCACCACCGAGCGCCAGACCAGGCCCACGATGCTGCGCAAATGCGCCACCTCGGGCTCGCGCCCGGGCGTGCTCTCCGTCACCTCTGGCGCAGCCTGATCCGGGCCATTGGCCTGGAAGCCCTGCGAGACATCGGGCGCAAATGCGGCTTTGAGCGCTTCGCCGCCCAGGCGAACATTGACCGCGCCCGAGGTGGCCGCGAGGATCACGCCATCGTTGTGGTTTTCGGGGCCGGCTGGTTGCCGCTGCGCATAGTTTCGCCAGCCGTCGATGGCATCTTCAAAGCTGCCGACCACCGCAAACCCCAGCGAGGTCAGGCGGGCCGGCACGTAATCGATCAGATGCCAGGCGCGCGCCGCCGCCTGCTGCAGCGCCGGGCTCGCGCTCTCACCCGTCGACCGGCTCTTGTGCGCCCAGTAGCGGGACACGAACTCGCTCAGACGGTAGAGCACGGCGCCGGCAGGCCCCAGGCCCAGCGCGGCCAGCACCGAGAACCAGCCCAGCACGCCAAACACATGGCGATGCGCAGCCAGCACCGAATACTCGATCACATGACGGACGATTTCGCTGCGCGGCAGTTCACTGGCATCGACCTGACGCCACTGCGCCAGCAGCTCACGGGCGGTCGCCTCGTCACCGTCGTCGAGCGCGTCGCGGATATCCGTGAAGTAGTGGCTGAACTGGCGAAAGCCGAGCGTGACGTACAGCACGGCGACACTCCAGACAAAGGCCAGTGCCACATTGACGCTCCAGAGCAGCCAGTGGATCGCCAGAGTGAGCAAGGCGGGCGCCACCACGGCCATGCCCCAGGCGACCCAGCCATGGACCGGCTTGCCAGCGTCCAGACTGCGGCTGGCCCAGCGCGCCCAGCGGCGCAAACTGGCATGAATGATGTTGCCGCGGGCCAGCGGGCGGGCCTGTTCAATGATGAGTGCGAACAAAACGGCAAAAAAGCTCATGGCACTTCAATAAATCCATTTTTCGGGCGAATTGCGTCGTTGCGCGGTGCTCGCAATCCTCATGTACAGAAGTACATTCCGGTTGCTGCGCTCCGTGCGCCTGGCACTTTATCCCGAAATTCTGAATTTCTGTAAGTGCCCTGCTGCCAAATCATAACGGGTGATATGCACCCGCAGTTCAGGGTGGACTCAGGCGCTCAGGAATCGGTAGAGATTGCGCAGCATGCCTGCGGTCGCGCCCCAGATGTAGCGCTCCTTGCTGTCTGCGCCATCCAACGGCCCGGTATAGGGCATGGACAGCCACTGACGAATGTCGCCCTCGAATTCGAACTCATGGCGCTGGTGGTTGGCGGGGTTCATCAGGTGCTGCAGTGGCACCTCGAACACGTCGGCAACTTCCGAAGGGTTGGGTTGCAAAGTGAAACCCGGCTGCACCAGCGCCACCACCGGAGTGATGATGAAGGCGGTGCCGGTAACGTAGGTCGGAAGAATCCCCAGCACCTCGACATGCTCGCGAATGAGCCCGATCTCCTCGTGCGCCTCGCGCAGTGCGGTGTCCACCGCGTCGTGATCCGTGTCGTCGGTCTTGCCGCCGGGAAATGCAATCTGGCCGGAATGGGTGGACATGTTGCCGGCGCGTTCGGTCAACAACAGCGTGAGTTCATTGCGCATGACCAGCGGAATCAGCACCGCAGCGAGGGCGGGTTCACGGTTTGAAAACTTCTTCTCCACACTGTGCTCGGGCGACCAGACCGGCGGGTGCCGGAAACGCTGTCGCAGGGCCTGCGGCGTCAGCGCCTGCGCCGGCACCCCCGACAAATGCGTGTCGACCCCGATGACCGGGATGGTCCGCGGATCGAATTTTGGCAGCGGTTTGGTAAATGTCATGCAAAGCCAAGCGTAGCAGGCATAAAAAAGCCGCTCCAGAGAGCGGCTTTTTCGGGGACCTGCCGATTTATGCAGCCTTGGCGCCCAGTTTTTCCTTGATACGCGCCGACTTGCCGCTGCGATCACGCAGGTAGTACAGCTTGGCGCGGCGCACATCACCGCGGCGTTTGACTTCGATCTTGGCGATCAGCGGGCTGTAGACCTGGAAGGTCCGCTCGACGCCTTCGCCGTTGGAGATCTTGCGCACGATGAAGCTGGAGTTCAGGCCGCGGTTGCGCTTGGCAATCACGACGCCTTCAAACGCCTGCACACGCTTGCGTGTACCTTCAACCACATTGACGCTGACGATCACGGTGTCGCCGGGGGCGTACACGGGAATGGTCTTGTTCAAGCGGGCAATTTCTTCCTGCTCAAGGGTTTCGATCAGATTCATGATTTATTCCATCTATCTTTTTCGTTCATACACGCGCTGCACTAAAGACCGCAAATCCAGGGATTCTCTCGGGGGAGGATCAACGTGGTTGCAGTGGCCGCCAGAGGACCGAAAAGCCCACGATTATATGACATTTCCATAAATCCATCTTTCGGGTGAATTGCGTCGTTGCGCGGTGCTCGCAATCCTCATGTACAGGAAGTACATTCCGG
>JAZKGR010000089.1:0-9975 GCA_040385775.1 Pseudomonadota bacterium | reverse complement strand
GGCTGTAGGCGGTTTCGCCGTGGGAGGTGATGTCGAGGCCTTCGCGCTCGTCTTCTTCGCTGACACGCAGGCCGATGGTCAGGTCCACCACTTTGTAGGCGATAAAGGACACCACACCGGACCACACCAGGGTGATCAGGACCGCCTTGAGCTGGATCCAGACCTGGCCGATGATGGAGTAATCGGCTGCCGTGACCATGGTGGCCGTGACCCAGTCAGCCACGTAACCGGGGCCGCCCAGGCTTGGCGAGTTGAACACGCCGGTCAGCAAGGCGCCGAGGATACCGCCGATGCCGTGGATACCGAACACGTCCAGCGAGTCATCCGCACCCAGCAGTTTCTTCAGGCCATTGACACCCCAGAGGCAGGCGAAGCCAGCGACCAGGCCGATGACCAGGCCGCCGCCGATGCCGACGTTGCCGGCTGCCGGCGTGATCGCCACCAGACCTGCCACCGCGCCGGAAGCTGCACCCAGCATCGAGGCCTTGCCGCGCATCAGCGATTCACCGACACACCAGGCCAGCACCGCAGCTGCCGTGGCACCCAGGGTGTTGATGAAGGCCAGGGCGGCGAAGCCGTTGGCTTCCAGGGCGGAACCAGCGTTGAAACCGAACCAGCCGACCCACAGCAGGGCTGCACCGACCATGGTCAGTGTCAGGCTGTGGGGAGCCATGGCTTCCTTGCCGTAACCGATACGCTTGCCGACCATGTAGGCGCCAACCAGGCCGGCCATGGCGGCGTTGATGTGCACGACGGTGCCGCCGGCAAAATCAAGCGCACCCGACTGCCAGATGTACCCGGCTTTTGAAGTCATTTCGTCGACAACGCCAGCGGCGGTGTAGGCGTCAGGACCCATCCAGAACCAGACCATGTGGGCCATCGGTGCATAGCTGAAGGTGAACCAGATGACCATGAACATCAGCACAGCGGAGAACTTCATGCGTTCGGCAAAGGCGCCGACGATCAGTGCGCAGGTGATGCCGGCGAAAGTGGCCTGGAAGGCTGCGAAGATGATTTCAGGAATCACAACGCCCTTGCTGAAGGTTGCCGCGTTGGCGAAGGTACCCGCAGCATTGTCCCAGACACCTTTCATGAACAGCCGGTCGAAGCCACCAAAGAAGGCGTTGCCCTCGGTGAAGGCCAGGCTGTAGCCATAGATGAACCACAGCACCACAATCATCGAGAAAGTGACCATGACCTGCATCAGCACCGACAGCATGTTCTTGCTGCGGACCAGGCCGCCGTAGAACAGGGCCAGGCCGGGGATGGTCATCAGGATCACCAGCATGGTCGAGACCATCATCCAGGCGGTGTCGCCCTTGTTGGGGACGGCAGCAGGCGCTGCTGGTGCGGCGGCTTCTGCAGCAGCAGGTGCGGCCGCTGCGGCGGGAGCGGGTGTGGCTGCCGCAGCGGGAGCAGCAGCTTCAGACGCGGCGGGAGCGGCCGCAGGGGCCTGGGCCAGCACAGCGGCGGCGCCGGTGAACAGGCTCAGTCCCAAAGCCAGGGAGGCAAGTAGTTTTTTCATATTGATGTTCTCTTGATGGGTGAAGCCTTACAGCGCCTCTTTGCCGGTCTCGCCGGTACGGATGCGCACTACTTGCTCCAGGTTGTAGACGAAAATCTTGCCGTCGCCGATCTTGCCGGTGCGGGCTGCGCCCTCCACCGCTTCGATGACGCGGTCAACGAGCTCGTCGGACACAGCCGCTTCGATCTTGACCTTGGGCAAAAAGTCGACGACGTATTCAGCGCCGCGATACAGCTCGGTGTGGCCCTTCTGGCGACCGAAGCCCTTGACTTCGGTCACAGTGATGCCCTGCACGCCAATACCGGACAGCGCTTCACGCACCTCGTCCAGCTTGAACGGTTTGATGATGGCCGTTACGAGTTTCATGGGTTCTCCTCTGCTAGATGCCGTGTTATTTCAGAAATTTTTCTTGATCGAGAACACCAGGCCGTCTTTGGCGAGGTCGCGGGTGCCGGAGCCAGGCAGCACGTAAGGTGCGCCAAGGCCGTTGGTGCCAACGACGGCGAGGCTGAGGATCAGGCCGTCGATGTCCTTGTTGACGGCGACCGAGTAGTCGGTGTACGAGTTGCCGTTCTTGATCTTTTGCGCGCCGATGTGCGGAACGATGGACCAGCCCGAGCCGAGGTCAAAGTTGGCGCTCAGATCGAGGTAACCGCTGTTTTTGCTGTTGGCCGTGCCGAACAGGTTGGTTGTGGCGTGTGAGTACTTGACTGTCACCACTCCGAAGGTCAGGGCGCCGTACACCTCAAAGGTGTTGGGGCTCACGAAACCGGGTGTCTTTTTCATGTTGTTGCCGGCATACAGGTAGTACAGGCCGCCAACGTCGTAACCCACGCCTTCGCCGAGGGAGCCTTTGTAGCCGCCGTAGAAGTCGATTTCAATCGGACCCTTGGTGGTATTGGGGTTGGCCGTGGAGTCCTTGATCCAGCTGATGCTCGAAGCCCAGGTGCCCAGGTAAAAGCCGCTGCTGTGCGCATAGTCGATGCCGCCATTGATCGCAGGCTTTTTGCCGGATTGCGAAATACCGCGATAGCGGTAGTCGGTGGTGGCGCCGATGTTGTAAGACACTGTGGATTCCGGCGCGGGGGCTGCGGCTTGGGCAAATGCACTGCCTGCGGCAAGGAAGGCTGCTGCGACGGCGATGTGGGTGGCTTTAAATTTCATCGATGGCTCCAAAGGTAAGTTGAAAGGACATGTTTCTTGAATACCGGCTTTCCTTAGCATGGAGCGTGCCAAAGTTTGTAGGATTACAGCCTGTTGTCGTCGGCCTTTAAGCGTGCCGCGTTACAGTGAACTGAAATAAATACAAGATTTGCACTTGTTTGGTGCGCATTGATTTGCGCTTTTATGGTGCATAACAGGGAGGAGTTGAACCATGAGCTTGTCTTTAGTGCAAAGCCGTGCCTTGCTGGGCATGCAAGCCCATCCGGTCTGTGTCGAGGTTCACCTGGCCAATGGGCTGCCCAGCTTCACACTGGTGGGACTGGCGGAAACCGAAGTCAAGGAAGCCCGCGAGCGGGTCCGCTCCGCCATCCAGAACACCGGCCTGGAATTTCCCGGCAACAAACGCATCACCGTCAATCTGGCGCCCGCCGACCTGCCAAAGGACTCGGGCCGTTTTGACCTGCCGATCGCACTGGGCATCCTGGCCGCCAGCGGGCAGCTCGACACCCGCAAGCTGGAAGGCTATGAGTTCGCCGGTGAGCTGTCGCTGGGCGGCGAGTTGCGGCCCATCCGCGGCGCACTGGCCATGAGCCTGGCGCTTCCGGGGCCGGATGCCGGCACCGCCAAGCCCAGACTCGTGCTGCCGGAAGGCAGCGCCGAGGAAGCCGCACTGGTGCCGGGCACCGAGGTCTATCGCGCCCGGCACCTGCTCGACGTGGTCCGCCAGTTCCTGCCTGGCGACACACCGCCCGAGCCCGTGCCAGGCTGGGAGCGCTTACAGGCCAGCACGGAACACCCAGAAGCGGCCTACCCGGACCTGGCCGACGTCAAAGGTCAGGCGGGCGCCAAACGTGCGCTTGAAATTGCCGCCGCAGGCGGCCACAGCGTGCTCATGATGGGCGCGCCGGGGTCCGGCAAGTCGATGCTGGCGCAGCGTTTTGCGGGCCTGCTGCCGGCGATGAGCACGGAAGAAGCGCTGCAGAGCGCCGCCATCGCTTCGTTGGGCGGGCGCTTTTTGCTGGAGCGATGGGCGCAGCGGCCGACCTGCTCGCCACACCACACCGCCAGTGCCGTGGCCTTGGTCGGCGGAGGCTCACCGCCCAAGCCGGGTGAAATTTCGCTGGCGCACCACGGTGTGCTGTTTCTCGACGAGCTGCCGGAGTTTCCGCGCGCCGCGCTGGAGGCGCTGCGTGAACCGCTGGAGTCGGGCAGCATCACGATCTCGCGCGCGGCCCAGCGCGCGGAGTTTCCGGCGCGCTTCCAGCTGATCGCAGCCATGAACCCCTGCCCCTGCGGCTACCTGGGCTCCTCGCTGCGCGCCTGCCGCTGCTCGCCCGACCAGGTCTCGCGTTACCAGGGCAAGCTCAGCGGTCCGCTGCTGGATCGCATCGACCTCCACGTTGAAGTCGGCGCGCTGGGGGCCGATGAATTGATCAACACCCCGCCGGGCGAAAGCACCGCCGCTATCCGGCAACGCGTGGTCGGCGCGCGCGACCGGGCAGTGGCCAGGCAGGGTAGCAGCAACCAGGCCTTGCAGGGCAAGGCCATCGACACCCAATGCCAGCTCGATGAAGCCGCCGCGAAGTTTTTGAACACGGCCGCAGCACGACTCGGCTGGTCGGGCCGCAGCATCCACCGCTGCCTGAAAGTAGCCCGTACGATTGCCGACCTGGCCGGTGCCCAATCGGTGCAGCTCACGCATGTGGCCGAGGCAGTGCAGTACCGGCGGGTGCTGAAGGCAGGCTAAAGGTTGGGCGCCAGCAGCCGCTGCAGGTCTTCGGCCTTCTCACCACGCCGCTTCGCCAGGTCCTGCAGCTGGTCGTCACCAATCTTGCCGACGTTGAAGTACACGCTTTGCGGGTGGCACAGGTAGAAGCCGCTGACGCTGGCGGCCGGTGTCATGGCCAGGCTGCTGGTCAGGGCCATGCCGATGTCGCCGGCCTGCAGCAGCTCGAACATGTCTTTCTTGACGCTGTGGTCCGGGCAGGCCGGGTAGCCGGGCGCGGGGCGTATGCCCTGGTATTTTTCGGCAATCATGTCTTCGGGGCTCAGGGCCTCGGCGGGCGCGTAGCCCCACAGGTCCTGCCGCACACGTTTGTGCATGGCTTCGGCAAAAGCCTCGGCCAGCCGGTCGGCGAGCGCCTTGAGCATGATGGACGAGTAGTCGTCGTTGTCGTCGTTGAAGTACTTTTCCTTCTTCTCGGCACCCAGGCCTGCCGTCACGGCGAAGAGACCAATGTAGTCCTCAATTTTTGAATCGTTTTGGCCCGCAGTCCCCACCAGTCGGGAGCGAGCAGCTATTAATTCAGGAGTGAGCACCTTGGGCGCGACAAAATCCGACAGGCAGCGGCTGGGCCGCATCACGCCGTCGAGCGCGGTTTTTTCGGCCTGCTGGCGCAGGCCGTACCAGGTCATCGCGACCTCGCTGCGGGTCTCGTCGGTGTAGATTTCGATGTCGTCGCCGACGCTGTTGGCCGGGTACAGGCCGATGACGCCACTGGCGGTCAGCCATCGGCCCTCGATCAGGCGCTTGAGCATGCGTTTGGCGTCGCCGAACACCCGCACCGCTTCCTCGCCGACCACCTCGTCTTTGAGGATGGCCGGGAAGGGCCCGGCCAGGTCCCAGGTCTGGAAGAACGGGCCCCAGTCGATGTAGTCGGCCAGCTCAGCCAGGTCGAAATTCTTGAACACCCGACGGCCAATGAATTTCGGCTTCGGTGGCGTGTAGGTCGCCCAGTCTATGGGCGTGCTGTTGGCGCGTGCCTTGGCCAGCGGCCACATCGGTGTTTGTTTCTTGTTGGCGTGCTGGGTGCGCACCTTCTCGTAATCGCTGTTGAGCTCGTCGATGTATTTGGCGGCCTGATCCGAAAGCAGGCTTTGCGCCACGCTGACGCTGCGCGAGGCATCGGGCACATAGACCACCGGGCCTTCGTAATGCGGCGAAATTTTCACTGCGGTATGCACCCGGCTGGTGGTGGCGCCGCCAATCATCAACGGAATTTTTTTGATGCGGAAGTGGTCGTCCTTCTGCATCTCGCCGGCCACGTACTGCATCTCTTCCAGGCTGGGCGTGATCAGGCCCGACAGGCCGACGATGTCCGCACCCTCGATCTTGGCGCGCGCCAGGATCTCGTGGCAGGGCACCATCACGCCCATGTTGACCACGTCGAAGTTGTTGCACTGCAGGACCACGGTCACGATGTTCTTGCCGATGTCGTGCACGTCGCCCTTGACGGTGGCGATGATGATCTTGCCCTTGGTCTTGACGTCGCCGCCAGCCGCTTCGAGCAGCAGTTTTTCGGCCTCGATGTAGGGCAGCAAATGCGCGACGGCCTGTTTCATCACACGCGCGCTTTTCACCACCTGCGGCAAGAACATCTTGCCCTGGCCGAACAGGTCGCCGACCACGTTCATGCCGTCCATCAGCGGGCCTTCGATGACATGCAGCGGCCGGCCGCCGTCGGCCAGGATGGCCTGGTAGACCTCTTCGGTGTCTTCAGTGATGAACTCGTTCATGCCGTGCACCAGCGCGTGTGACAGGCGCTGGCGCACCGGCAGCGCGCGCCACTCGTTGCGCTTGCTGTCGTCCTTGGCACCGCTCTTTGCGGTCTCGGCGACCTCGATCAGGCGTTCGCTGGCGCTCAGGTGTTCCTCGCCGTCCTTGTAAACCGGCGTGCGGTTCAGCACCACGTCCTCGACGCGTTCGCGCAAGGTCGGCTCCAGGTCGTCGTACACCCCGACCATGCCGGCGTTGACGATGCCCATGTCCATGCCGGCCTGGATCGCGTGGTACAGGAACACCGTGTGAATGGCTTCGCGCACCGGGTCGTTGCCGCGGAAGGAAAAACTCACATTGGACACGCCGCCGGACACCTTGGCGCCGGGCAGGTTTTGCTTGATCCAGCGCGTGGCGTTGATGAAGTCCACCGCGTAGTTGTTGTGCTCTTCGATGCCGGTGGCGATCGCAAAGATGTTGGGGTCAAAAATGATGTCTTCCGGCGGGAAGTCCAGCTCATCGACCAGCACGCGATAGGCGCGCTCGCAGATCTCGACCTTGCGCTCGTAGGTGTCGGCCTGGCCCTGTTCGTCGAAGGCCATGACCACGGCGGCGGCGCCATAACGCTTGAGCAGTTTCGCCTGGTGCTTGAAGGGCTCCAGCCCCTCCTTCATCGAGATCGAGTTGACGATGCCCTTGCCCTGGATGCAGCGCAGGCCGGCTTCGATCACGCTCCACTTGGAGCTGTCGATCATGATGGGCACGCGCGCGATGTCGGGCTCGCTGGCGATGAGGTTCAGGAAGCGCACCATCGCAGCCTGGCTGTCCAGCATGGCCTCGTCCATGTTGATGTCGATGATTTGCGCGCCGTTTTCGACCTGCTGGCGCGCCACCACCAGCGCCTGCTCGTATTCACCGTTGAGGATCATGCGGGCAAAGGCCTTGGAGCCGGTGACGTTGGTGCGTTCGCCGATATTGACGAACAGCGTGCCCGCACCTATGGCAACCGGCTCAAGGCCGGACAACTTCATGGGGGGAACCAGGATTTCGGACATTCACTCACCTCTAGCATCAAAGGTGAGCGCCGTTGCAAAGGCAGGCCGTGGGCACTGCTGTCACCCAAGCCTGACGAAACGGGGTTTCGCTGCAACGCTCCTTGGGTTGCGCGTATTTTAGACCAAGGCGCGGCTCAGGCCGTCAATCGCGTCAACGCTTCCTGGTACTTGGCAGCGGTTTTTTCGATCACATCCTGCGGCACGCGCGGCGCTGGCGGGGTTTTGTCCCAGGGCTTGCCGTTGATCAGGGTCTGCTCCAGCCAGTCGCGCACAAACTGCTTGTCGTAGCTGGGCGGGTTGGTCCCTGCGGCAAAAGCCGCCTCGTAGCCTTCAACCGGCCAGTAACGCGAGGAGTCGGGTGTCAGCACCTCGTCCATCAGGGTCAATGTGCCAGCCTCGTCGAGGCCGAACTCGAACTTGGTGTCGGCAATGATGATGCCCTTGGTCAGCGCAAAGGCCGCCGCCGCTTCGTAAATGCGGATGCTGATGTCACGGATCTGCGCGGCCAGCTCGGGGCCGACCACCTTGACCACTTGTTCGAAGCTGATGTTTTCGTCGTGTTCACCGACTGCCGCCTTGGCCGCCGGCGTAAAAATCGGCGCGGGCAGCTTGGATGCGTTTTTCAAGCCCGCAGGCAGCGGCACACCGCACACCGCCTGGCTGTCCTGGTATTCCTTCCAGCCGCTGCCGGCCAGGTAACCGCGCACCACGGCTTCGACCGGAATCGGTTTCAGGCGCTTGACCAGCATGGAGCGGCCGGTGACCTGCGGCACTTCGGCCGGAGTGACCACGCTTTCGGGCGCCTCGCCCGTCAGGTGATTCGGGCACAAATCGCCCAGCTTGTCGAACCAGAACAGCGCCATCTGCGTGAGCAGCGCGCCCTTGCCCGGGATCGGCTCGCCGAGGATCACGTCGAAGGCGCTCAGGCGGTCGCTGGCCACCATCAGCAGCCTGTCCTTGCCGACGGCGTAGTTGTCACGGACCTTGCCGCGCGCCAGCAGCGGCAGGGAGGTCAGGGCGGAGGTGTGCAGGGCTGTGCTCATGGATGCTTGCCAAAGTAAAAGGCCCGCGCAACTCCGGGCGAGTTGCCTGCGGGCCCTGAATTATCGTCAATCAGCGGTCAGTGAACCACCTGGGCGAGTTCGCCCTTGGCGTATCGCGCGGCCACGACCTGCAGCGTGTCGCCCTTGATCTTTGCGCCCTGGCCTTCGCAGCCGAACTCGATGTAGCGCTGCTTGCAGATCGCCTTGGCCGCCTCGCGTGCGGGCTTGAGCCATTCGCGCGCGTCGAATTTTTCGGGGTTCTCGGCCAGGAACTTGCGCACCGCTGCCGTCATCGCCAGGCGGATGTCGGTGTCGATGTTGATCTTGCGCACGCCGTGTTTGATGGCTTCCTGGATTTCCTCGACCGGCACGCCGTAGGTTTCCTTCATGTTGCCGCCGTACTGGCGGATGATGGCCAGCAAGTCCTGCGGCACGCTCGACGAGCCGTGCATCACCAGGTGGGTGCTCGGGATGCGTTGGTGGATTTCCTTGATGCGGTCGATGGCCAGGATGTCGCCAGTGGGCTTGCGCGTGAACTTGTAGGCGCCGTGGCTGGTGCCGATGGCAATCGCCAGCGCGTCGATCTGCGTCTGCTTGACGAAGTCTGCCGCCTGCTCCGGGTCGGTCAGCAGTTGCTCGCGCGTCATGGTGGCGTCGGTGCCGTGGCCGTCTTCCTTGTCGCCCTTCATGGTTTCCAGCGAACCGAGGCAGCCAAGTTCACCCTCGACCGTCACGCCGACCTTGTGCGCGAGTTGCGCCACTTTTTTGGTGACGTCGACGTTGTACTCGTAGCTGGCAATCGTCTTGCCGTCGGCTTCGAGTGAGCCGTCCATCATCACGGAAGAAAAACCGAGGTTGATCGCGCCCTGGCAGACGTCGGGGTTCTGGCCGTGGTCCTGGTGCATGACCAGCGGGATCTGCGGGTACATCTCGAGCGCCGCCTGGATCAGGTGCTTGATGAAGGGTTCACCGGCGTATTTGCGGGCGCCGGCGCTGGCCTGCAGGATCACCGGGGCGCCGGTTTCCTTCGCGGCTTCCATCACAGCCTGGACCTGCTCGAGGTTGTTGACGTTGAAAGCTGGAATGCCATAGCCGTTGACGGCTGCATGGTCCAGCAGCTCGCGCATGGAAACGAGTGCCATAAAAATAATCCTTAGGGGATGAGAGGTTGCGGGTAACCGGGTGGTAACTCCCCCCATTTTACCCGCAGGGTCCGGTCCCGCCAGGCACGCCTGCAGAAGCCCCGCGCGCGCTCAGGCGCGTGGCTGCGCGATGAAGCGCGTGATGTCGTCGAGCACCGGCGCCAGGCCGCGCAGCGGTTTGGCCAGCGCGGCCACCAGCGTGACATGGCTGACCCGGTCATAGACCTGCAGGCCCACCGGCACACCGGCAGCCTGCAGGCGGCGCGCCAGCGCGTCGGTGTTGCGCACCGGGTTCACGGTGCTGTCGCCGCGCGCGGCCAGCAGCAGCGCCGGCGGGGAGTTTTTCGAAGCATGGACCATGGGCTGCGAGTCGGCCGGTGTACCCGGCCACTCGAAAGCCACCTGCACATCGCGGTTGCCTATCGGCAAAAAATCGTAGGGGCCGGCCAGGCCGATCCAGCCGGCCAATTGCGCGGGCTTCAGGCCTGCGCCGGCGAGCCAGCGCGCGTCCAGCGCCAGCATGGCGGCGTTGTAGGCGCCGGCGCTGTGG
>JAZKGR010000088.1:0-16265 GCA_040385775.1 Pseudomonadota bacterium | reverse complement strand
CTTCATGTTGAATCAAAGAATTCATCATGTTGCGAAGCATGGCCAGCCTATGGGAGCTGGTCCGGTTAAGTTTACGAAGTCCGTGTCCGTGACGCATGGTGCTTTCCTTTCATTTATATTTCAGCCAGCCGTATCAGGTACTGCCCGTGCACTGCACCCCTCAATGAGAGGCTATGTTTAATCAACGTTTATCGAGTCCTGCTGGCGGCCAGCTTTCCAGGCGCATACCAAGGGTCAGGCCGCGAGATGCCAGTACTTCCTTGATCTCATTCAAAGACTTTCGTCCCAAGTTGGGCGTTTTGAGAAGCTCGTTCTCGGTGCGCTGGATCAGGTCGCCAATGTAATAGATGTTCTCGGCCTTCAAGCAGTTGGCAGAACGAACCGTCAATTCGAGCTCGTCAACAGGACGAAGCAGGATCGGGTCAAACTGCTGCGAACTGCGCTGAACCGGCGCGTCGAATGCCGCAAGTTCGTTACCTTCAAGCTGCGCAAACACTGCAAGTTGCTCCACAAGGATTTTCGCAGACGCACGCACCGCATCTTCTGCAGTCACCGCGCCATTGGTTTCGATCTCCAGGACCAGCTTGTCCAGATCAGTCCGCTGTTCCACACGAGCGCTTTCGACCGTGTAGCTGACACGCTTGACGGGAGAAAATGACGCGTCAAGCACGATCCGGCCAATCGATTTGGTCGATTCGTCACCGTAGCGGCGCATGGTGCCAGGAACATAACCTCGACCGTTTTCAACCTTGATTTGCATGTCAATCTTGCCGCCGTGCGACAAATTGACGATGACGTGTTCAGGATTGATGATTTCTACGTCATGCGGCGTCTGGATGTCAGCAGCAGTAACGGGACCTTCACCGTCTTTGCGCAGACTCAGCGTCACCTCATCGCGATTGTGAAGCTTGAAGACTACGCCCTTGAGGTTCAGGAGAATATTGACAACATCTTCCTGGACACCATCAATGGACGAGTATTCGTGCAAAACTCCAGCAATAGTGACTTCCGTGGCGGCATGACCAACCATGGACGACAGCAGGACGCGACGCAATGCATTGCCAAGCGTATGCCCATAGCCTCGCTCGAACGGCTCCAATGTCACCTTGGCGCGATTGGCGGCAAGCTGCTCAACACTGATGGTTTTTGGTTTAAGTAAATTTGTTTGCATGCATTCTTCCTCTCAATACCCTCGGCTCGTTACACCGATAAGGCCGGGTGAAGCGACCCTGCGATTACAGTGCCCCGTAAGCGCAGGAACGAAAATTAACGTGAGTAGAGTTCGACGATCAACGACTCGTTGACGTCGGCAGCGAACTCGTCGCGATCAGGCACTTTCTTAAAGATGCCCTCGCCCTTATCCACGCTGACATCGACCCACGCCGGCAAGCCGACTTGTTGAGCCAGTTGAAGTGCCTCCGTTACACGGGTCTGTTTTTTGGACTTATCACGCACAGCAATCACATCACCCGTCTTAACCATGTAGGACGGAATGTTGACAGAGCTGCCATTAACGGTGATCGCTTTGTGCGATACGAGCTGGCGCGCCTCGGCGCGCGTGGAGCCAAAACCCATGCGATAAACCACGTTGTCAAGCCGTGACTCAAGGATGAACAAGAGATTGGCACCAGTGTTGCCCTTGCGACGATCAGCCTCTTCAAAATAGCGACGGAATTGCTTCTCCAGCACGCCATACATGCGTTTGACTTTCTGCTTTTCGCGCAACTGCAGGCCAAAATCGGATGTTCGCGTTCCGGAGGTCCGACCGTGTTGGCCGGGCTTGGAATCAAACTTTGCCTTGTCACCGATAGCGCGCCTAGCGCTTTTCAGAAACAGGTCTGTGCCTTCACGGCGGGATAGTTTGGCCTTGGGGCCGAGATAACGTGCCACTTGAATTCCTTATGTCATCTGCTGCAATAGCTGCAGGAGCCTTCGGCGCTAGCCTAACGGCGGTGGGCTTTGATAAAAATGTTTTCAGAATCTGGATTGAGCAATGCCCTTCAGCTCCGAGAACTCAACTTAAATACGGCGGCGCTTCTGGGGACGGCAACCGTTGTGAGGAACTGGCGTCACGTCGGCAATCGAGTTGATCCGGATACCGAGCGCGGCAAGGGCCCTCACAGAAGATTCGCGTCCGGGGCCAGGGCCCTTGATTTCAACATCAAGATTCTTGATGCCTTGCTCAATCGCGGCACGGCCAGCGACTTCAGAAGCAACCTGGGCTGCAAAAGGGGTCGATTTGCGCGAACCTTTGAAACCTTGGCCACCAGACGAAGCCCACGACAATGCGTTGCCCTGACGATCTGTGATGGTGATGATGGTGTTGTTGAAAGACGCGTGAACGTGAGCGATGCCGTCGGCAACGTTCTTGCGTACTTTCTTGCGAACGCGTTGTGCTGCGTTACTGCTGGGGGCTTTTGCCATAACTACCTCTTACTCAATTATTTCTTCAAGGACGCGGCGGCCTTGCGCGGACCCTTGCGAGTGCGTGCATTGGTACGCGTACGCTGACCGCGCATGGGCAAGCCACGACGGTGGCGGAAACCACGATAGCAGCCGATGTCCATCAGGCGCTTGATATTCATCGTGGTTTCACGACGCAAGTCACCCTCGATGGTGAATTGCGCGATCTGATCGCGAATTTTCTCAAGATCACCGTCCGAGAGGTCTTTGACCTTTTTGGAATATGCAATATCACATGCTTCGCAAATCTTGCGGGCACGAGTGCGGCCGATGCCGAAAATAGCAGTCAAGCCGATTTCGGCATGCTGCTGCGGCGGAATATTGATACCAGCTATACGAGCCATGTGCGTCCTCTAAAACTCTTGAAAATCAGCCTTGGCGCTGCTTGTGACGTGGATCCGCGCAGATCACGCGTACAACGCCCTTGCGACGGATGATTTTACAGTTGCGGCAAATTTTCTTAACCGAAGCTGAAACTCTCATTTATTTCTCCTAATCTTCAGAACTGCGCTCACTTGGCGCGAAACACGATACGTGCCCGCGACAAATCGTAGGGCGTTAACTCAACCGTTACCTTGTCACCTGGAAGAATGCGAATGTAGTGCATGCGCATTTTTCCGGAAATGTGACCTAAAACAATATGACCATTCTCCAGCTTCACGCGAAACGTCGCGTTAGGCAGATTCTCGACGACCTCCCCCTGCATCTGGATGACATCATCTTTCGACATTGATCAACCACCAGGTGAGGTCTTAAAATTTGCTTTCTTCAACAGTGATTCGTACTGTTGCGACATCATGTAGTTCTGCACTTGCGCCATGAAATCCATGGTCACAACCACAATAATAAGAAGCGAAGTACCGCCAAAATAAAACGGCACGTTGTACTTCAAAATCAAAAACTCTGGCAGCAGGCACACAAAAGTGATGTAGATGGCGCCGGCTAGCGTCAAACGGACAAGAATCTTGTCGATATACCGCGCTGTCTGGTCGCCCGGGCGGATGCCAGGAATGAAGGCACCGCTTTTCTTGAGGTTGTCTGCAGTCTCGCGGCTGTTAAAAACCAGCGCTGTGTAGAAGAAGCAGAAAAACACAATGGCGATGGTATACAGCAACACATAGATAGGCTGGCCCGGCGTCAATGTCCCTGCAATATCTTTCAACCAGCGCATCCCGTCACCCGCGCTGAACCAGCCGACAACAGTCGCAGGCAGCAAGATGATCGAAGACGCAAAAATCGGAGGAATCACACCAGCCATGTTCAACTTGAGGGGAAGGTGGGAAGACTGCCCGCCATATACCTTGTTGCCCACTTGCCGCCTGGCGTAGTTGACCAGGATTTTTCTCTGGCCTCGCTCCACGAACACCACGAAATATGTCACCAGAGCAACCACGATCACGATCACGATCGCCACCAGAATGCTCATGGCACCGGTGCGTACCAGCTCAAGCAAACCACCCATTGCACTCGGCAAACCTGCCGCGATGCCTGCAAAGATGATGATGGAAATGCCATTGCCCAGCCCGCGCTCGGTGATCTGCTCGCCCAACCACATCAGGAACATGGTTCCAGCAGTCAAGCTCACCACCGCGGTCATCCGAAAACCAAAGCCGGGAGCCAGCACCAACCCAGGCGAGCTCTCCAGCGCAATTGCAATCCCCATGGACTGGAACAGCGCCAGACCCAGAGTTCCGTAACGGGTGTACTGGGTGATCTTCCTGCGACCAGCCTCACCTTCCTTCTTCATCTGCTCGAACGTCGGCACGACATACGTCAGGAGCTGCATGATGATCGATGCCGAGATGTACGGCATGATTCCCAACGCAAACACCGTGAACCGCGACAAGGCGCCACCGGAGAACATATTGAACAGACTCAGTATGCCGCCCTGCTGCCCTTTAAAAAGTTGCTGCAGCTGGGCTGGATCAATGCCCGGAACCGGAATATGAGCGCCCACACGGTAAACCACCAGCGCAAGCAGCAAAAATACAAGCCTGTTGCGCAGATCACCGAACTTGCCGGTTTTTGCAATTTGTGCGGAGCTGGTCGCCACTGATCGTTATCCGTGTGAAAGTTTTAAGCCAGCACGCCGCCGGCAGCTTCGATTGCCGCCTTCGCGCCGGCTGTTGCGCCGATGCCATTGAGCTTGACAGCCTTGGTCAGGGCGCCGGACTTAATAACCTTGACGTTCTTGGCAATCTGGCCCACGAGGCCCGCCGTCTTCAGCGCCAGCAGGTCAACCTCGGCCAAACCGAGCTGCTCCAGGGCAGCCAGCGTGACTTCCGCGTTGAACTTGAGGTTTTGCGACTTGAAGCCGCGTTTTGGCAAGCGGCGCTGCAAGGGCATCTGACCGCCCTCAAAACCGACCTTGTGATAGCCGCCAGCACGGGACTTCTGACCCTTGTGACCGCGACCGGCCGTTTTACCCAGGCCTGAGCCAATGCCACGACCAACGCGACGCTTGGCATGTTTTGCGCCTGCCGCAGGCTTGATTCCGTTTAATTCCATCATAAGCTCCGCTTACAGCACCTTGACCAGGTAGCTGATCTTGTTGATCATGCCGCGCACCGCAGGCGTGTCCTGAAGTTCGCTCTTGCTGTTGATACCGCGAAGGCCCAAACCGCGCACGGTGGCACGATGGGATTCTTTGGTGCCAATCGGGCTGCGAACCAGGGTCACAGTGAGTTTTTTCTCTGTCGTCATTGGGTACCGCCTTAGCCGAAGATCTCTTCGACTGATTTGCCACGCTTGGCCGCGATGTCCGAGGCGGTCGTGGAGTTATTCAGCGCGTCCATCGTTGCACGCACCATGTTGTAGGGATTGCTGGAACCATGGCTCTTTGCCACGATATCGGTAATACCCATCACCTCAAACACCGCGCGCATCGGGCCGCCGGCGATAATGCCAGTACCCTTGGCAGCAGGCATCATCATGACGCTGGCCGCACCCCAGTGACCGAACACATTGTGGTGAATCGTGCCGTTCTTCAACGACACCTTGGTCATGTTGCGACGGGCCTCTTCCATGGCCTTCTGCACGGCAGCAGGCACTTCTTTCGACTTGCCCTTGCCCATGCCGACGCGACCATCACCGTCACCAACAACCGTCAACGCAGCGAAGCCGAGGATGCGGCCGCCTTTAACGACTTTGGTCACGCGGTTGACCGCGATCATCTTTTCCTTCAGACCATCGTCTGGAGCGTCATTGTTCGATTTTGCTTGAAACTTAGCCATACTTAATTCCAGTCTGCTTAGAACTGCAAGCCAGCTTCGCGGGCAGCCTCAGCCAGCGCTTTGACGCGGCCATGGTACGCAAAGCCAGCGCGGTCAAACGCTACTTTTTCCACACCTGCTGCTTTTGCCTTTTCAGCAATACGCTTGCCAATGGCTTGCGCAGCAGCAACGTTTGCACCTTTGCCTGAGGCGCCAAATTCCTTGCGGACTTCAGCTTCTGCAGTCGAGGCGGACGCGAGAATTTTGGCGCCGTCGCCAGAAATAACGCTGGCGTAAATATGCAAATTGGTCCGATTGACGGTCAGACGAGCAACACCTTGCGTGGCAATGCGGATGCGAGTCTGGCGTGAACGACGAAGGCGCTGCTCTTTTTTGGTCAACATGATGCAGCTCCTTATTTCTTCTTGGTTTCTTTGATCGTGATCTTCTCATCCGCATAACGGATGCCCTTGCCCTTGTAAGGCTCAGGAGGACGAACAGCACGAACTTCAGCGGCGATCTGACCGACGCGCTGGCGATCGGAACCCTTGATCACCACCTCAGTGGGGGTCGGCGTCGTCGCGGTGATGCCCGCAGGCATATCCATGATGACGGGGTGCGAATAACCCACGGTCAGATTCAATTTGGCACCTTGGGCCTGGGCCTTGTAACCCACACCCACCAGGCTCAGCTTTTTCTCAAAGCCTTTGGTGACGCCGGTGACCATGTTGTTCACCAACTGGCGCATCGTGCCACTCATGGCATTGGCCTCACGCGAATCATTGGCCGGCACAAACGTCAGTTTGCCCGCATCATTCTTGATGGTCACCAGTGCGTTTTGCGTCAGCGCCAGGGTACCGAGGCCACCCTTGACATTGATCTGGTCGTCTTTCATCGCCACGTCGACGCCCTGCGGCACGACAACTGGCATTTTTCCTACACGAGACATTTCAGTTACTCCTCAATGCCGCCGTTAAGCCACGTAGCAAAGCACTTCACCACCGATACCGGTAGCGCGCGCCTTGCGATCAGTCATGACACCCTGGGGGGTCGTGACAATGGCGACACCCAGACCGTTCATGACTTGGGGGATGGCGCCGTGGCCTTTGTAGACGCGAAGGCCGGGGCGGCTGACGCGCTCGATGCGCTCAATCACGGGCTTGCCTGCGTAATACTTCAGGGCGATTTCCAGTTGGGACTTGCCGTCGTCGGTCTTGACGGAGAAGCCATCGATATAGCCCTCATCCTTCAACACCTGCGCGATGGCGACTTTGACTTTTGACGATGGCACCATCACAACGGCTTTTTCAACCATTTGTGCATTGCGGATGCGCGTCAGCATGTCGGCAATAGGATCACTCATGCTCATTTGTAGTTCTCCTATGCTTACCAGCTTGCCTTGGTGATACCAGGGATATCACCAGCAAAAGCCAATTCGCGGATCTTGGCGCGAGCCAGACCGAATTGACGGAATGTGCCACGCGGACGGCCGGTGATCGCACAGCGGTTGCGCTGGCGGGTCGGGTTCGCATTGCGGGGCAACTTTTGCAGCTCCAGACGAGCCAGCTGACGCTCTTCGTCGGAGCGCTTGGCGTCGTTGGACGTTGCCTTGAGTTCTGCGTATTTCTTGGCGAACTTGGCCGCGAGTTTTTCGCGCTTCAGTTCACGTTGCAATAAAGCCTGTTTTGCCATGTCCGCCTCAGTTCTTGAACGGAAAACGGAAGCCGGTGAGGAGCGCCTTGCACTCTTCGTCGGTCTTAGCCGTGGTGGTGATGCTGATATTGAGACCGCGCAAGGCATCAACCTTGTCGTATTCAATTTCAGGGAAAATGATCTGCTCTTTCACGCCGATGTTGTAGTTGCCACGGCCATCGAACGCACGGCCGGAAATGCCGCGGAAGTCACGAACACGGGGCAGCGCCACGGTCACGAAGCGGTCCAGAAACTCATACATCTGCACGCCACGCAGGGTCACCATGCAGCCGATAGGCAGGTCTTCGCGGATCTTGAAGCCGGCGATAGCCTTCTTGGCCTTGGTGACCACGGGCTTCTGGCCGGCGATCTTGGTCATGTCGCTGACAGCGTTGTCCATGACCTTCTTGTCGGCAACCGCCTCGCTCACACCCATGTTGAGCGTGATCTTGGTGATGCGGGGAACCTGCATCGGCGACTTGTAGCCGAATTTTTCCATCAGCGCAGGCGCGATCTTTTCGCGGAACTGGGCCTGCAGGCGAGCCTGTGCAGGGGCAGCTTGTGTAGGTGCGGTCTTTGCCATGTTTATGCAGCCTTGATTTCGTCGCCGCTGGACTTGAAGACGCGCACTTTTTTGCCGTCAGCCAGAAGCTTGATGCCAACACGATCCGCCTTGCCGGTTGCGGCATTGAAGATGGCCACATTGGACTGGTGAATCGGCATGCTTTTTTCAACGATGCCGCCAGTGGCGCCCTTGAGGGGATTCGGCTTGGTGTGTTTTTTCACCAGGTTGATACCCTCAACCAGCACATAACTGTCATCCTTGCGGAGCGTGATCGTGCCGCGCTTGCCCTTGTCGCGGCCCGCGATCACGATGATTTCGTCGCCTTTGCGAATCTTGTTCATGGCGTGTCCTTACAGAACTTCAGGAGCCAGGGACACGATCTTCATGAACTTCTCGGTGCGCAGTTCGCGCGTGACCGGTCCGAAGATGCGGGTGCCGATAGGCTCCAGCTTGGCGTTAAGCAACACTGCTGCGTTGCCATCGAATTTGACGAGGGAGCCATCACCGCGGCGGATGCCCTTGGCGGTGCGAACGACCACAGCACTGTAAACCTCGCCTTTTTTGACGCGGCCACGCGGAGCGGCTTCTTTGATACTCACCTTGATGACATCACCAACGCTGGCGTACCGGCGCTTGGATCCGCCCAGCACTTTGATGCACATCACGGATTTGGCACCCGTGTTGTCAGCAACATCGAGTTTGGATTGCGTTTGAATCATTTAAATTAGTCCCAACTTGCACCGGCGCCTTTTCCCTTGCAGGAAGACTTGCCAGTCAGTCTTGGGCCCGTCGTCCACATCGCAAACCACTTGCAATGCTTCCGTTAGGCAGAATTCTCAGCTTTTTATAGCGAAGCCCACGATTATGTGCAAATTTCGCGCCCTTGTCAACAACTTCTGGCGCTCAAATCACCATGCGCCGTTGGGATTTTCCAACTCACAAGGTATTTTTGACGCCAGCCCATGCCAGGCATAGGAGGATTGCTATTAATTAGTGAGCAAATATGACGGACCCGTCACCCGGTTGAGCGCCCAGCGGCCCGCAGGCATCAGACGGGCAGGGTCAGATATTGGTCGGCCAGGATCAAAAACTCCTGCAGGCGGGGGGAAGGCTGGCCCTCCTGCTCAAGCACACCCGCCACATCGGCCGCCAGCGATTTTGCGAGCGCAGCATCGAGGAATAACAGGCGCGAGCGCCGCGCCAGCACGTCCTCCACGGTCCGGGCGTATTCATGACGTGCGGCGAACCGCACCATGGCCTCCGTCAACCCGCCGCCCAGCACACGGTCAGCGCCCGGCAAGGCCATGACGCTCTCCCCGTCGCTGCCATACAGATGCAAGCCCGGTGCTTCGCTGATCCGGTGGCCGGACGACTGGGCGCCAACCAGCCGGAGATCGTCGGTCACACCGCCCGGTCGTTTGGCCAACAGGTCTCTGGCAAAACAGTTGTCCAGCACATCCTCGGCCATGGCGCGGTAGGTTGTCCATTTGCCGCCCGTGACAGTCACCAGGCCGCTTTGACTGACCAATACCGTGTGTTCACGCGACAGCGCCTGGGTGCGATCACCATCGTCTTCCGGTGGCTTGACGAGAGGTCGAAGTCCTACCCAAATACTTTTGATATCGGCTGGGCGGGGCGCTTTGCTGAGGTAGCGCCCCGCCTCGCCGAGAATGAAGTCCACCTCTTCCCGGAAAGCCAGCGGCTCGCGTGCCAGGTCATTTCGCGGCGTGTCCGTGGTGCCCAGAATCGTCTTGCCCAGCCAGGGCACGGCGAACAAGACCCGGCCGTCGGCCGTTTTCGGAACCAGCAAGGCATGGTCGGTCGGCAAAAAGGCGCGGTCCACCACGATATGCACACCCTGACTGGGCGCGACCATGGGCCGCGCTTCACGCCCGATGGCCTGGCCATCCAGCGCACGCAACTGGTCGACCCACACGCCTGCAGCATTGACAATGCATCTGGCGTTAATCGTAAGTGTCTGCCCACTTTCCTGATCGACGGCACTCAATCCCACCAGCTTGCCGGCCTCATGGAGAAGTCCTGTGGCTGCGCAGTAATTGACCAGCAAGGCGCCTGCGCGCGCCGCACTGCGCGCCAGTGCCAGCGCCAGGCGAGCGTCGTCAAACTGGCCGTCCCAGTATTTGACGCCCCCTTTGAGACCACCCTGCCGGGCCGTCGGCAGCTCGCGCAAGGTTTCGGCGCGGCTCAGAAATTCAGTGGCGCCCAGACCCGCTTTGCCCGCCAGGGCGTCGTACATTTTCAGGCCGACGCCGTAAAACGGAGCCTCCCAAAACTTGTAGGAAGGCATCACAAAAGGCAGGGGTTGCGCCAGATGCGGCGCGTTGGCCAGCAAGCGGGTACGCTCATGCAAAGCCTCCCTGACCAGGGCGATATTGCCCTGCGCCAGGTAACGAACACCGCCGTGCACCAATTTAGTGGCCCGCGAGGAGGTGCCCTTGGCAAAGTCATGTGATTCGACCAGGACCACTGAAAACCCGCGGGCTGCAGCGTCAAGCGCCACGCCCAGCCCGGTAGCGCCGCCGCCAATGATGGCCACGTCATAGGTATGTGCGATTTTCAGCCGCTCGATCAGGTCGACGCGGCACGTGGGCAGGGGCGAGGCTTCCGGGGTCATGGTGCTATTGTCACCGCAGTAAAGTGCGAACTGCCCCAACCGGGGAAGCCACCCAACAACGGACCTTGCCATGACCTACCTGCTCGCCCTGGACCAGGGCACTTCCAGCTCCCGCAGCATCGTGTTTGACGAGCGCGGCCATATCGTGGCGCTCGCGCAGCAGGAGTTGCCGCAGATTTATCCCCGGCCCGGCTGGGTCGAGCACGACCCAATGGAAATCTGGCGCACGCAGCTGGCGACCGCGCGCGAAGCGCTGGCCAAGGCCAAACTCAAGGCTGGCGACATCCATGCGCTGGGCATCACCAACCAACGCGAAACCACGGTGGTGTGGAACCGCAAGACCGGCCAGCCGGTGCATCACGCCATCGTCTGGCAGGACCGCCGTGCTGAAGCCACCTGCGCGCAGCTGCGCGAAGACGGTAAGGCCGACTTGATCCAGTCCAAAACCGGTCTGCTGATTGATGCCTACTTTTCAGGCACCAAGCTCAAATGGCTGCTCGACAACGTGCCGCAGGCCAGGCAGCAAGCCGAACGCGGCGAGCTCGCTTTCGGCACGGTCGACAGCTGGCTGATGTGGCAGCTCACCGGCGGCAAGCTGCATGCTACCGACGTCACCAATGCCTCGCGCACCATGCTGTTCAATGTACGCGACAACCGCTGGGACGAGGAGTTGCTGGCGCTTCTGGACATCCCCACCTCGCTGATGCCGGAGGTTCGCCAATCCAGCGCGCACTACGGCGAGGTGCTACCCGAGCTGCTGGGCGCGGCCATCAACATCGCAGGCGTGGCCGGCGACCAGCAAAGCGCGCTGTTCGGCCAGGCTTGCTTTCGCGAAGGCATGGCGAAGAACACCTACGGCACCGGCTGCTTCATGCTGATGCACACCGGCAACAAATTCCAAACCTCGCACAACGGCCTGCTGACGACGAGCGCGGCACAGGTCACGCCGCAGACGGAATATGCCTTTGAGGGCAGCGTGTTTGTCGGCGGCGCCGTCGTGCAGTGGCTGCGCGACGGCCTGCATGCGATCAAGGGCAGCGGCGAGGTGCAGGCGCTGGCTGAAAGCGTGCCCGACTCCGGCGGTGTCATGGTGGTGCCGGCCTTCACCGGCCTGGGCGCGCCTTACTGGAAACCCGAGGCCCGCGGCACCATCACTGGCCTGAGCCGTGGCACCACGCTGGCGCACATTGCGCGCGCCTCGCTCGAAAGCATTGCCTACCAGAGCGCGGCCTTGCTGCAAGCCATGAGCCGCGACGCGGTCGCCGCAGGCGCCGCCCCCGTGGCCGAACTGCGCGTCGACGGCGGCGCCTGCGTCAATGATTTGCTGATGCAGTTTCAGGCCGACCTGCTCGGCATTCCGGTGGTCCGGCCTGCCGTGACGGAAACCACCGCGCTGGGCGCGGCCTATCTCGCCGGACTGTCCAGCGGCGTCTATCAAAATACAGAGCAGCTGTCTGCGCTGTGGCGCAGCGAGCGCCGCTTTCTGCCGACCCTGGACGCCAGCCGCGCCGCCGAACGGATGGCGCGCTGGGAACATGCGGTGCGGCAGACAGTGGCGCCTTAGGAACCTGGCTAGAAAATCAGGCGTCCCGTGAGTTGTCACACGGCGTCCTTGCCCGGCCGCTAGACTCGCGCCATGCCCCGTCATCCCGAGTCACGCACGCACGCCTCCGGATGGACCCGGCGTCAGTCACTGCTATGCATGACAGCCGCCACCATGGGTCTGGCCGGCTTGCCGCGCGCACACCCAGCTTCATCGTCACCCCCACGCACCCGCTTGCGGCTGATCGGCGAGGCGCGCTTGCCACACCGGCTTCAATTTCAGGGAAGCACCGTCGGCGGCCTGTCGGGCATCGACTACGACGACGCCAGCGGCCTGTATTACCTGCTCAGCGACGACGGCTCGGCCATCAACCCGGCGCGTTTTTACACCGCAAGCATCGCCATGGAAGCCCACCGTCTCGGTGAACCCGAACTCCGCAGCGTGACTTTTTTGCGCCAGGCCGATGGCAGCACTTACCCGGCTGCGCTGCGCGGCATCGACGTTCCCGACCCGGAGGCCATGCGTTGGCGCGCGGCCAGCCAGAGCCTGCTCTGGACCAGTGAGGGCCATGCCTTGACGGCAGCCGCGCCGGCGCTGCGCGAAAGCCGCGCCGACGGTACGCTGGTGCGCGAATTTGCGCTGCCTCCGATGTTTGACTTTCAATGGAGCCTGGGGCCGCGCAGCAACCGGACGCTGGAAGGTCTGGCTCTGAGCCCCGACGGCAAGCGTGCCTGGATTGCCATGGAAGCTGCCTTGCGCCAGGACGGCCCGATGCCGACGGTGCAGGCCGCCGGCGGGCCCTGCCGGTTTACCGAAATCGATCTGTCCAGCGGCGACATCCTGCGGCAAATCGCCTATGTTCCGGATGCCGTTCCGGCCGCACCGGTGCCGCCCGCCACCCAGGCCGACAACGGCGTGACCGACATTCTGATGCTCGATGCACAGCGCATGCTGGTGCTGGAACGCGCCTACATGGCCGGACACGGCCCCGCCTCCGGCAATTCGCTGCGCCTGTACCTGATCGACACGCGGCTGGGCTCGGACACCCTGAGCCTGCCAACGCTGCACCCGGGCGCTTACCAGCCGGTCGCCAAAGTCCTGCTCGCCGACTTTTCGGCGTTCACTGGCGCAGGCGCCGGGCCCCGGCTTGATCGCCTCGACAATACCGAAGGCATGTGCTGGGGCCCCCGGCTTGCCAACGGCAACCGCAGCCTGCATGTCATAAGCGACGACAATTTCAGCTCCCGGCAAATCACCCAATGGCTGGCGTTTGAATTTTTGGACTGAACATCATGACTTCACCACTGCATACAGAAACATCAGGCCATGGCATCGCCTTCATAGGCGGCGGCAACATGGCCAGCGCCATCATTGGCGGCCTGCGCAAGCAAGGCATGCCGGCCAGCCAGATCCAGATCGTCGAACCCTGGGCTGAGCAACGCGCCAAACTCGAGGCCGAATTCGGCATCGCGGCACAGGCAGAACCCGGCCCCACCCTGGCGTCGGCCGGCCTGGTGGTCTGGGCCGTCAAGCCGCAGACCTTCCGGCAGGCCGCGCTGCAGGCGGGGCCCCACACCGGCCAGGCGCTGCACCTGAGCGTGGCGGCCGGCATCCGCTCGGGCAGCATCGCCGGTTGGCTGGGCACTGAACGCATCGTGCGCGCCATGCCCAATACCCCGGCGCTGGTCGGCAAGGGCATGACCGCCCTCTTCGCCCGGCCCGCAGTCACGGCGGCGGACCGGCTGGCAGTCGAGCGCGTGATCCGGACCACCGGCGAGCACTTGTGGCTGGACCAGGAAGAAGCGCTGGATGCCGTGACCGCCCTGTCGGGCTCGGGCCCGGCCTATGTGTTTTATTTCATCGAGGCCATGGTGCAGGCAGGCACCGATATGGGCCTGAGCCGCGCACAGGCGCACCAGCTGGCAGTCGAAACCTTTGTCGGCGCGTCGGCGCTGGCACAAGCATCGAGCGAGCCGCCCGAGACCCTGCGTGAACGCGTGACGTCCAAAGGCGGCACCACCTACGCGGCGCTGACCGCCATGGAACAAGCCGGGGTGAAACAGCAGTTCATGCTTGCCATGCACGCAGCCCGGCAACGCGCTGCGGAGCTCGGCGACGAGTTCGGCGCCGGCTGAGGTTTATGAATGAAAAGTGGCTTCAGCCCATAGCGAGCGGGGGCAGGCAGCTATATTTTTTGTAGCAAAATGATTGGCTAGCCCACCAGCGCATACGACAGCGCGATGCCGGCAAACACGGTGAAGCCCAGCCAGTGGTTCAGGCGAAAAGCCCTGAAACAATCGTCGCGGCCGCGCTTGCGGACCAGCCAGCCATGCCAGAAGGCCTGCCCGAGTGCGATGATGATCGCTATGAAATAAATAGCGGGTTGTGCAATATCCGCAAGGGCTACAGCCCAAATTGACAGATAAATCAGGTAACTGGCCAGCACCGCGGCCACATCGAAGCGGCCCAGCGTGATGGCCGAAGTTTTCATGCCGATTTTTATGTCATCGTCCCGGTCCACCATGGCGTATTCGGTGTCGTAGGCAATCACCCAGAACAGGTTGCCCAGCAGCAGCAGCCAGGCCAGCGCCGGCACCCGCGACTGCACGGCAGCAAAAGCCATCGGGATGCCGAAGCTGAAAGCCACACCCAGCACCGCCTGCGGCATGGCCACAAACCGCTTGGCGTAGGGGTAGACCACGGCCACGGCCAACGCCGCGAAGGACCAGGCGATGGTGGTGGTGTTGGTCGTGAGCACGAGGCCGAAGGCCATCAGTGCCAACACGGCGCCGAGCAGCAGTGCCTCCCGGACCGGCACCGCACCACGCGTGACCGACCGCTGCGCCGTGCGTTTGACGTGCCGGTCGAAATCGCGGTCCGCGACGTCATTGAGGCAACAGCCGGCGCTGCGCATCAGGATGGTGCCGAGCGTGAACACCAGGATCAGGTGCCAACCCGGAAAACCATGCGAAGCGACCCACAGCGCCGACAGCGTGGGCCACAGCAGCAGCAGCCAGCCGGCCGGCCGGTCCCAGCGGATCAGTTCAAGGTAGAGGCGAAGGCGGCTTGTCACCCGGCGATGTTAATCGCTGCCCGACACATCCAGAAATTCAGATTTTCGGGATGAAGTGCGAGGCGCGCGGCGCACAGCAACCGGAATGTACTTCAGTACATGAGGATTGCGAGCACCGCGTAACGACGCAATTCGCCCGAAAAATGGATTTATTCTTCGAGCAGGGAACGCAGCATCCAGGCGGTCTGCTCATGCACGGTCAGGCGCTGGGTCAGCAGGTCGGCCGTCGGTTCGTCGCTGGCCTTGTCAGCCAGCGGGAACAATTCGCGCGCGGTACGGGCAACGGCCTCGTGGCCCTTGACAAGAATACGCACCATCTCCAGCGCCTGCGGCGGCTTGACCGGCACATCCGGCAGCGAGGTCAGGCGGCCGAACTCGGCATAAGAGCCAGGCGCGTGATAACCGAGCGAGCGGATACGTTCGGCCACCGGGTCCACGGCATTCCACAGCTCGGTGTACTGGGTCATGAACATCAGGTGCAGCGTGTTGAACATCGGCCCGGTCACATTCCAGTGGAAATTGTGCGTGGTCAGGTAGAGCGTGTAGGTGTCCGCCAGCAGGCGGCTCAGGCCCTGGGTGATGGCAGCACGGTCTTTTTCACTGATGCCGATGTTGATGGGCGGAGCGCCGGTGCGGCTGACGGGCGAGGCTTTTTTGGGAGCAGATTTGGCCATGGGAACTTCCTTTAAATAACGTCAGGTTTTACTCTAGGCAATCAAGGCGCCTGGCGCAACAGGCAATCTGTATCGCCTTGATAGACATCACGAAACACCGGAACAACGACCGTGTTCAGGACAGGCGCGACACGCCCGGCAATTCGCAGGCATAAATCGCGTTGCGCAAGGCCGCGATCGCTTCATACCGCGTGAAGCTGCGGCGCCAGGCCAGCACCACGCGCCGTGTCGGCACATGGCCTTCAAAGGGCAGGTACTTGATGTAGGAGGGCAACTCGGGGACCTGTTTGCTTTTGGATTTCGGCGGCGGTTTTGTCGCCGCGGCAGGCAAGAGGGCGTCTTTGGGCACACTCAAACGCGGCACCAGCGTCACCCCCATGCCGGCAGCCACCATGTGTTTGATGGTCT
>JAZKGR010000087.1:0-2233 GCA_040385775.1 Pseudomonadota bacterium | reverse complement strand
CGTCAATATTTGTTAATTTATCAAACACATAGTCAGAAATAATTCAGCAATGGCGTGCTTGAACCCTAGGCTTGAACTCTCAGAACAACCAAAAACAGAGAGAGTCCGAGATGTATTTACGCCGCTCCCCAATTGCTGCCAGCCTGATTGGCGCAAGCCTGATAGTCAGTTCTGCAGCTTATGCAGATACCCTGACCCGCGACAACGGCGCCGCCGTCGGCGATAACCAGAACTCCCAGACCGCAGGCCCAGCCGGCCCGATCCTGTTGCAAGATGTGCAATTGCTGCAGAAACTCCAGCGCTTCGATCGTGAACGCATTCCGGAGCGTGTAGTGCATGCGCGCGGTACTGGCGTGCATGGCGAATTTGTTGCTTCCGACGACGCCTCTGATCTGAGCAAGGCCAAGGTCTTCCGCAAAGGCGAGCACACCCCGGTATTCGTGCGGTTTTCAGCCGTCGTCCACGGCAACCACTCCCCTGAAACCCTGCGTGACCCCCGCGGCTTCGCCACCAAGTTCTACACTGCCGACGGCAATTGGGACCTGGTCGGTAATAACTTCCCGACGTTTTTCATCCGCGACGCGATCAAGTTCCCGGACATGGTCCACGCTTTCAAGCCTGACCCGCGCACCAACCTGGATGACGATTCGCGACGTTTCGACTTCTTTTCCCACGTCCCGGAAGCTACGCGCACGTTGACTTTGCTGTACTCCAACGAAGGCACACCAGCCAGCTATCGCACCATGGACGGCAACGGCGTGCACGCCTACAAACTGGTGAACGCCAAGGGTGAAGTCAACTATGTGAAGTTTCACTGGAAAAGCCTGCAGGGCCTGAAAAACCTGGATCCAAAGCAGGTGGCTGAAGTGCAGTCCAAGGATTACAGTCACCTGACCAACGATCTGGTTGCTGCCATCAATAAGGGCGAGTTTCCCAAGTGGGACCTGTACGTTCAGGTGGTCAAGCCTGACGACTTGGCAAAGTTCGACTTTGACCCGCTGGACGCCACCAAAATCTGGCCAGGTATTCCCGAGCGCAAAATCGGCCAGATGGTCTTGAACAAAAACGTGGGCAACTTCTTCCAGGAAACCGAGCAGGTCGCCATGGCACCCGCCAACGTCGTGCCGGGTATTGAGCCTTCGGAAGATCGCCTGCTGCAAGGCCGGGTATTTTCCTACGCTGACACGCAGCTCTATCGCGTGGGCACTAACGTGCTGAGCCTGCCCATCAACGCTCCACGGGTCAAGGTCAACAACGGCAATCAGGACGGCACGCTCAATACCGGGCACACCACGACCGGCGTGAACTACGAGCCAAGCCGACTCAATCCGCGTCCAGCGGTTGAAGAGGCGCGCTACAGCCAACTGCCATTGTCCGGCAGCACACAACAGGCGAAGACCCAGCGCGAGCAAAACTTCAAGCAGGCGGGCGACTTGTATCGTTCCTACAGCGAGAAGGAGCGCAAGGATCTGATTCAGAGCTTTGGTGAATCGCTGGCGACCACCGATACCGAAAGCAAAAACATCATGCTGTCGTTTCTCTACAAGGCAGATCCGGAGTACGGCACCGGCGTAGCCAAGGTTGCCAAGGGCGATCTGGCCAAGGTCAAGCAACTGGCCGCTGCACTGAAGGACTGACCGACCACCCCGGCCCGTTTGCACGGCGGGTCGGGGCATTTGGAGGACATCACATGCGCAGAACACTTTATGCCTTGCTGCTGTGTGTCACTGCGGGCACGGCCCACGCCAGCCCGTCAGAGACCCGCAACGCCGCCGATACCCAGGCACAACTTAGGGAGCTGTTTTTCCAGGCTGCCCGAGACGGCCGCCAAGACATGCTCAACGAGTTCATCAATGCCAGGTTCGATCTGAACGTTCAGGACGAAAAAGGCTATACCGCACTGATTCTCGCCGCTTACCACGGCCAACAACCTACCGTAACCCGACTGCTAAACGCTGGTGCGGATCCCTGCGCCAAAGATCTAAGGGGCAACACGGCATTGATGGGGGCGATTTTCAAAGGCGAACTCAGCATCGCTCGGCAACTGGTCGCCGCTGACTGCGCGCCCGATCAACGCAATAACGCTGGTCAGACGGCCGCCATGTACGCGGCGCTGTTCCACCGCAAAGATATTCTTGATTCACTGGTAGCCAAAGGCGCGGATCTCAATGCAACGGACGCCATGGGCAACCGGGTGCAAAACCTGGAGCGCGGCGAATTCCAGCCGTTGCCG
>JAZKGR010000086.1:0-6118 GCA_040385775.1 Pseudomonadota bacterium | reverse complement strand
CCGCAGGTTGCCCCGGAGCGCAGCGCAGGGGACCCGGACCATCGGGTCGCCTTTTTCTTTGCTTACTTTCTTTTTGGCGACGCAAAAAGAAAGTAAGTTGCTGCCGGGCAACCCCCGGCTAGCTGGCAGACCACCCGATCAGAGCTAGCCAACATGGATCCCGGATCAAGTCCGGGATGACATTCGCGGCAGGAAATTCGCTATAAATTCAATAGCTATCCACGCTCAGCTGGCAAGGGCCAGAGCCCGAAAAGGCTTGAAACTCAGTCTACCCGAGCGCCGGAAGCCTTCACCACCTTCTCGTACTTGGCCAATTCGCTTTTCATGAAAGCGCCGAACTGCTCCGGCGTGTTGGCCACCGGCTCGGCCATCAACGCGGCAAAGCGGGTCTTGGCCTCGGGCGAATTGAGCGCCGCGACAAAAGCCTGGTTCAGTTTGGCGACCACGTCCCGGGGTGTTGCGGCGGGCGCCACCAGACCCCACCAGGTGTCGATGGAGAAGCCCTTGAGCATCTCGGCCACGGCCGGCACCTCGGGCAACACGCTGCTGCGCTCGGCCGTGGTGACGGCCAGGGCCTTGAGCTTGCCGGCCTTGATGTTGGCGGAGGCCGTCGCCAGGTTGTCGAAGTTGAAGTCGACCTGCCCGCTCAGCAAGGCCAGTTGCGCCGGGTTGCCGCCGTTGTAGGGGATGTGCAGCGCAAAGATGCCGGCCTGCGCCTTGAACATCTCACCCGCCAGATGCCCGGCGCTGCCGTTGCCGCCGCTGCCGTAGTTGAGTTTGGCGGGGTTGGCTTTGGCGTAGCGGATCAGGTCGGCCAGGCTGTTGATGTTCAGGCGTTTGGCGGTGTCGGCGTTCATCACCAGCACATTGGGCACGCGCAGCATCTGGGTGATGGGCGCAAAGTCAGTGGCTGCGTTGTAGGGCATCTTGCTGTACAGCCAGGGGTTGATGGCGTGGGTGGCCACGGCCGCGATGCCGATGGTCAGGCCGTCGGGGGCCGCTTTGGCCACCACATCGGCGCCTATGTTGCCGCCGCCGCCGGGCCGGTTTTCAATGATCACGGTGCCCAGCGTGTCCTTGACGCGCTCGGCCATCAGCCGTGCGGTCACGTCGATCGGGCCGCCGGGCGCATAAGGCACCACGATGCGCATGACCTTGGGTTGGGCCTGCACGGCCGATACGGTGAAACACAGGGCCAAAGCCGCTGCCGACGAAATCGCCAGCCGGCGGCTTGCCTGCAGGGGAAAGAAGGGGAAAGAGTTTGTTTTCATGGCACCGATTGTGCAAACAAGCGGCTGCGGCGTCACCGTGGGATTCCCTAAGCCCCTGGGCAGCGAGTCTCCCGCGCGGCCGCAAGGCCGGGACGAGACTGCTATGAATTCAATAGCTGTTTATGCCCACCACGCGCGGGCTGGAGGCATAAAAGGCTTGAATTATTCGCCGAGGTAGGCCGCCCGCACCCGGGGGTCGCTCAGCAGCTCTTTGGCCGCGCCGTTCATCGTGACGATGCCCGACTCCATCACGTAGCCGCGGTCGGCAATGCCCAGCGCACGGCTGGCGTTTTGCTCGACCAGCAACACGGTGACGCCGCGCGACGACACGTCTTTGACGACCTCGAAGATCTTGTCGACCATGATGGGAGACAGGCCCATCGACGGCTCGTCGAGCAGCAACACGCGCGGCCGGCTCATCAGCGCGCGCCCCATGGCCAGCATCTGCTGCTCGCCGCCGCTCATGGTGCCGGCGAGCTGGTCCTTGCGCTCGCGCAGGCGCGGGAAAATCGTGAACATCTTCTCGATGTCTTCGGCAATGCCGGCCTTGTCGTCGCGGATGTAGGCGCCCATCTGCAGGTTCTCGGTGATGGTCATGCGGGTGAACACGCCGCGGCCCTCGGGCACCATGGCCAGGCCGTCCTTGACCAGGTCCCAGGCCCCTTTGCCCTTGATGCTTTTGCCCAGGTACTCGATGTCGCCATCGACCAGCGGCAAGGTACCGGTGATGGCTTTCATCGTGGTGGTCTTGCCGGCGCCGTTGGAGCCGATCAGGGTAACGAGTTCGCCCTCGTGGACTTCGAAGTCCACGCCCTTGACCGCCTGGATGCCGCCGTACCCGACCTTGAGCCCTGTGACCTTGAGAAGTGTGTTTGCCATGCTGCTGTTCCCTTCAATGACCCGCGCCGAGATAGGCGGTAATCACTTTTTCGTTTTTCTGCACCTCGGCCGGCAGCCCTTCGGCAATCTGCTTGCCGTAGTCGAGCACCGTGACGCGGTCGCACAAACCCATCACCAGCTTGACGTCATGCTCGATCAGCAGGATGGTCCGGTCGTCCTTGCGGATCTGGTCGATCAGTTCGCGCAGCTGCACTTTCTCGGTGGCGTTCATGCCCGCCGCAGGTTCGTCGAGCGCAATCAGTTGCGGGTCGGTGGCCAGGGCGCGGGCGATCTCCAGGCGGCGCTGGTCACCGTAGCTGAGGGTGCGGGCCTTGTAGGCGGCAAACTTGCCGATGCCCACATAGTCGAGCAGTTCATGCGCACGTTTGGCAATCGCCGCTTCTTCGGCCTTGAAGCCGGAGGTGCGGAACACCGCGCCGATCAGGCCGGATTTGGTCCGCACGTGGCGGCCGACCATGACGTTTTCGAGCGCCGTCATGTCGGCAAACAGGCGGATGTTCTGGAAGGTGCGGGCGATGCCGGCCTTGGCGACTTCGTGCACAGCGGACGGCTTGTAAGGCTTGCCGGCCAGCTCGAAAGTGCCGCTGTCGGGCGTGTACAAGCCGGTCAGCACATTAAAGAAGGTGGTCTTGCCGGCGCCATTGGGACCGATCAGGCCGTAGACCTGGCCGCGCTCGATATGGATGCCGACATCGCTGAGGGCCTGCAAACCGCCGAAACGCTTGGAGACGCCGGAGACTTTGAGAATGGTGTCGCTCATGTCCATTCCTTAAGGGTTGATCGACTGGATCGGGTCTTTGCCGGCCGGCTTGTTCAGCGTCTTGCCGTGCTCGCGCGCAGGCCACAGGCCGCGCGGCCGCGACAGCATGATGGCAATCATGGCCAGAGCGATCAGCAACTGGCGCAGGATGGAAGAGTCCAGGCGCCCGCCGGTCATGGCCTGCAAGGGGCCGGCCACATGACGCAGCACCTCGGGCAAGGCTGCAAGCAGCAGGGCGCCCAGAATCACCCCGGGCAAATGGCCGATGCCGCCCAGCACGACCATCGCCACAATCATCACCGACTCCATCAGGCTGAAGGATTCGGGCGAGACGAAACCCTGGAAGGCCGCAAACATGGAGCCGGACACGCCGCCAAAGGTGGCGCCCATTCCAAAGGCCAGAAGTTTCATGTTGCGGGTGTTGATACCCATGGCCTTGGCGGCGATCTCGTCCTCGCGGATGGCCATCCAGGCGCGGCCAATGCGCGAGTTTTCCAGCCGGTGGCAGATCACGACAGACACGATCACCAGCACCAGGAACAGGTAGTAATACATGGTCACCGAGGCGATCTCGAAGCCGAACAGCTGGTGTGACTTGCCCAGATCGAAACCAAAAAACTTCATCGAGTCGATCTGGTTGATGCCCTTGGGGCCGTTGGTCAGATTGATCGGTCTATCCAGGTTGTTCAGGAAGACGCGGATGATCTCGCCGAAACCCAGCGTGACGATGGCCAGGTAATCGCCGCGCAGCTTGAGCACGGGGATGCCGAGCAAGACACCGAAGCAGGCGGCCAGCACGGCCGCCATCGGTATCACCGCCCAGATCGGCAGATGCAGTCCATTCGGGAAAGCCGCAGCTACCACCGGGAAGGCATCGGCCAGGTGCGGTGAACCCAGCAGCGCAAAAAGGTAGGCGCCGACCGCAAAAAAGGCGACATAGCCCAGGTCCAGCAGGCCGGCATAACCGACCACGATGTTCAGGCCCAGCGCCAGCAGCACATACAGCAGCGCCATGTCGACAATGCGCACCCAGGCATTGCCGCCCTGTTGCAGCAGCAGAGGCAGGATCAGCAAGGCGGCCGCAGCCACCAGAAAGGTCAGGAGTCGGTGTTGTTTCATCATGATGCTCTCCTTTCCCTTCTAGGCCCGGTCCGCCACACGCTCGCCGAGCAGGCCGGAAGGCCTCAGCGTGAGCACAAAAATCAGCACGATAAAGGCGAAGATGTCCGAGTACTGGCTGCCCAGCACGCCACCGGTCCAGGTGCCGAGGTAGCCGCCGCCTATGGCTTCGATCAGCCCCAGCAAGACGCCGCCCAGCACGGCACCGCCGAGGTTGCCGATGCCGCCGAACACGGCGGCGGTGAAAGCCTTGAGGCCCGGCAGAAAGCCCATGGTGTGTTGCACGGTGCCGTAGTTGGAGGCGTACATCACACCGGCCAGCGCCGCCAGCACCGCGCCGATGATGAAGGTCGCCGAAATCACCGTATCGGGCTTGACGCCCATCAGGGCCGCCACGCGCGGGTTCTCGGCGGTGGCGCGCATCGCGCGGCCCAGCTTGGTGTAGTTGACCAGATACATCAGGATGGCCAGTGACACCACGGTCGCCCCCAGGATGAATATCTGCGTGACGGTGATCACCGCGCCGCCCAGGTGCAGCGGCTCGGACGGCAGCAGGGTCGGGTAGGGTTTGTAGTTGGGCTTCCAGATGATCATGGCCAGCGTCTGCAGCAGGATGGACACCCCGATGGCGGTGATCAGCGGAGCCAGCCGGGGCGAGTTTCGCAAGGGCCGGTAGGCAATTTTCTCAATCGAGAAATTGAGGGCGCCGCACACCACAAAGGCAATCAGCAGCGAACACAACAAGATGAGCCAGCCGGGCGTTCCAGGCATGGCCTCCTGCATCCAGACAATGATGGTCCAGCTGGTGATGGCTCCTACCATGAGGACCTCGCCATGCGCGAAGTTGATCAGGCCGATGATGCCGTACACCATGGTGTAGCCGAGGGCCACCAGGGCGTACATGCTGCCCAGCACCAGCCCGTTGATGATCTGCTGAAGAAAAACTTCCATAACTCACTCTCCCGTTTGAATTCAGTTGCCAGCTCTGCCGCGCACCATGCGGGGCCGCGTTGCATGGGATCACCATGAAATCACGCGAGTTAACAAAAAGCCCGCCTATCAAAACCAGCGGACTGGCTGGGCTTGGGTGGCGAGCTAATGCGCAAATTGTAGCCACGGCTCTCTAGCGAGAATCGGGCCAGCGCGGAAGTTTTTGCGGGGTTTACCCTTGAGAAATTTTATTCCCTGGGCGCGGAAACAAAACCGTAAGCATTCGTTCCGCTCAGGTCTTTTTGTCGTTTTTTGACTTCAGCTCGTTGAGCTTGTCCGCAATGCGGATTTCGAGGCCGCGATTGACCGGCCGGTAAAAGCCGGGTGCCGCCATGCCTTCGGGCAAATAACTTTCGCCGGCGGCAAAACCGTCCTCTTCATCATGCGCATAGCGGTAGTTTTTGCCGTAGTCCAGCTCTTTCATGAGCTTAGTGGGTGCATTCCGCAGGTGCAGCGGCACCGGTCGGGTGCCGTCTTTCTTCACAAAGGCTTTGGCTTCGTTGAAAGCCTTGTAGACGGCGTTGGACTTGGGCGCCACCGCCAGATACACCACACATTCCGCCAGCGCAAGTTCGCCCTCGGGCGAACCGAGGCGCTCGTAGACCTCGGCGGCGTCGAGGGCCAGCCGCAAGGCGCGCGGGTCGGCCAGGCCGATGTCTTCGCTGGCCATGCGGATCAACCGACGCGCCATGTATTTAGGCTCGGCCCCGCCGTCGAGCATGCGCACCAGCCAATACAGCGCCGCATCGGGGTCGGAGCCGCGCACCGACTTGTGCAGCGCCGAGATCGTGTCGTAAAACTGCTCGCCGCCCTTGTCGTAGCGTCGCATCTGCTGGCCCAGCACCTTGAACAGCCAGGCGCCGGTCACGCTGACACTGCCGCCTTTTTTCTCGCGCCGGGCAGCAACATCGAGTGACTCCAGGGTGTTGAGCAGGCGCCGCGCGTCGCCGTCGGCATAGGCCACCAGCTTGTCGACCGCCTCGGCTGCTATGGATTCGATAGCTGGTAGCGCACGTTCCGCAAGGACCTTGGCGATGATTTGCTTGAGGTCCGCTTCGTCCAGCGGCTGCAGCACATA
>JAZKGR010000085.1:0-81971 GCA_040385775.1 Pseudomonadota bacterium | reverse complement strand
GGCGTTACAAGACCAAAACCCAGGACCACCACCACGTTGCCGCCAAGCGCCAGGCGTGACGGGCGCGCAGCCGCTGCGGCGGCGGGCTCCCAAGTGATACGGAAAAGCCGTCTGTGCCCTCAGGCGGCTTTTTTATGCGCCGGACGGTATCCATGCTTATGAAAGTGCATAATTCGCCGACTAAAAGATCGTTATGAACCGTCTTTCGCAAATTCTGCCTTCCGCCCAAGTACTGGTGAGTGTTGAAGCCACCAGCAAAAAACGCGCTTTTGAAGAAGCCGGTCTGCTGTTTGAAAATCAGCATGGATTGAACCGCGCCCTGATCACCGACAGCCTGTTCGCGCGTGAGCGCCTTGGCTCGACCGGACTGGGCCACGGCGTGGCGATTCCGCATGGTCGCATCAAGGGTCTGAAGGCGCCCATGGCGGCGGTGTTCCAGCTGCGGGCGCCGATTGGCTTTGACGCACCTGACGAACAGGCCGTCGCGCTGCTGATTTTCCTGCTGGTGCCCGAGGCGGCGACCCAGAAACACCTGGAAATCCTGTCCGAAATCGCCGAACTGCTCAGTGACAGTGCCTTGCGCGAGCAGCTCAAGGCCAGCACCGACGCGGCAGCGTTGCACCAGCTGATCGCCTCCTGGCAGTCGAGCCACGCTGTCAGTCCCTGACATGCGCCGTGACCCGACGCAGCTGTCCCTGAAACTCCAGGCATGAAGCCCACCGTCGTCAGCGCCGATGTCCTGTTCGAGGACCACCGCGCCGCGCTGAAGTGGGAGTGGGTGGCCGGCCTGGGCGCCTCCGAACGGCGCTTTGACGAGGTGGCGGTGCGTGCCGCCCGCTCCGGCGCCGACCTGGTCGGTTACCTCAACTACATCCACCCCTACCGGGTGCAACTGCTTGGCGAGCGCGAAATCGCTTACCTCAGCAACGGCAGCCCTGAAGATTGCGCCCGTCGGATCTCGCGCATTGTCACGCTGGAGCCGCCGGTGCTGATCATTGCCGACGGCCAGGTTGCGCCCGACACCCTGCTGTCGATGTGCGAGCGCGCGCAGATTCCGATGTTTGCGACCCAGGAGTCGGCGGCATTTGTGATCGACGTGTTGCGCGCCTACCTGTCCAAACACTTTGCCGACCGCACCTCCATGCACGGCGTGTTCATGGACATCCTCGGCGTGGGCCTGATGATCACCGGCGAGTCCGGGCTGGGCAAAAGCGAGCTCGGCCTGGAGTTGATCTCGCGTGGCCACGGCTTGGTGGCCGACGATGCGGTGGATTTGTACCGCATCAACCAGACCACGATTGAGGGCCGTTGCCCGGAGCTGCTGCAAAACCTGCTCGAGGTGCGCGGCATCGGCCTGCTCGACATCAAGGCGATATTTGGCGAGACCGCTGTTCGCCGCAAGATGCGGCTCAAGCTGATCGTGCACCTGGTGCGGCGCGAAACCCTGGAACGCGAATACGAGCGCATCCCTTATGAGCCGCTGACGCAGGACGTGCTCGGCATTCCGGTGCGCAAGGTGGTGATCCAGGTGGTGGCGGGCCGCAACATCGCCGTGCTGGTCGAGGCCGCGGTGCGCAACGTCATCCTGCAACTGCGCGGCATCGACACCTACCAGGAGTTTGTGGAGCGGCACCGCCAGGCGATGGAGCGGGGCGGCTGACCCTGCCCCAGGGTCGCCCGCTGCTTGTGATGCGCTACTGATTCAATAGCTGCTCATGCCCGCTGCTTATGGGCCAGGGCCTGTTTTTCTTTAAATTTTGAGAGGCAGCCACCGGGGCAGCTCAACCATGAGCATGGTGGCGCGGAGTGAGCGGCCGGTTGGGGCACTTGTCCTTGGTGCAGTTGGCGTACATGGACAGTGAGTGGTCGGTAATCGTGAAACCCTTGGCCTTGGCGACTGCATGCTGGCGTTTTTCGATTTCGGCGTCGTAGAACTCCTCGACCTTGCCGCAATCGAGGCACACCAGATGGTCGTGGTGCTGGCCTTCGTTGATTTCATAAACAGCTTTGCCGGACTCGAAGTTGCTGCGGTTGAGCAGGCCCGCCTGCTCGAATTGCGTGAGCACCCGGTACACCGTGGCCAGCCCGATGTCGGAGCGGTCTTCCAGCAGCACCCTGAAAACATCTTCCGCCGTCATGTGCCGCTGCTTGCCCGCCTGAAAAATCTCCAGGATCTTCAGGCGCGGCAGCGTGGCTTTCAGGCCGGTGTTTTTGAGTTCGTCGATATTGCTCATGGCGGTATCCCGGAGAAAAGTGGGCAAAAGCGGGTCAAGGCAGGAGGGCATGGCGCTGGCCCGGCGGGCTGACCGGCACCCATGGGGGTGCGAACACCCTGCCGCTACAATGATTGATCATATCGCTACACCCAATCCCATGTCTGCAAAAAATCGTCACGGCATCCCAACCGCTCTTACCGTTCTGGCGTGTAGTGTGCTGGCCGCTTGCGGCAGCATCAAGGGCATGAGCAGCGGGCTCGGCGACAGCAAGATCAACCCTGTCAACTGGATCACGCCCTACAAGATAGAGATTGTGCAGGGCAATTTTGTCTCCAAGGAGCAGGTCGAACTGCTCAAGCCAGGCATGGCCCGGGCGCAGGTGCGAGAGGTGCTTGGTACACCGCTGCTGACCAGCGTGTTTCATGCGGATCGCTGGGACTATGTATTCACGCTGAAGCGCCAGGGCGTCGAGCCGCAGGCGCTCAAGCTCACGGTGTTTTTCAAGAATGATGCGCTGGATCGCTTCGAGGGCGATGCCATGCCGAGCGAGACGGAATTTGTCTCCAGGCTCGACTCCCGTCGCAAGCTCGGCAAGGTGCCTGTGCTCGAACTGACCGACGAGCAGCTCAAGGCCGTTGAGAAGAAGCCGGCCAGCACGAGCACCCCGCCGACCGCACCGACGGCGCCGCCGACCGCCAGCTACCCGCCGCTGGAAAGCCCGAAGCGGTGAGCCTGGCCGGCAACACCCCCCGCCACCACATTGCGGTCGCCGGAGCCGGTGGTCGCATGGGCCAGATGCTGGTTGAAGCCGTGCGTGCCAGTGGCGACTGCCAGTTGACCGGCGCCTTGGATGTGGCGGGCAGCCCCGGTCTGGGCAAAGATGCAGCGGCTTTTCTGGGCCATGCCAGTGGCGTTGCCATCACCGCCGACCTGGCCGCCGGCCTGGCCGGCTCCCAGGTGTTGATCGACTTCACCCGGCCCGAAGGCACGATGGCACACCTGGCGGTGTGCCGCGAACTTGGCGTCAAAATGGTCATCGGCACCACCGGGTTTTCCGATGCGCAAAAGGCCGAGATTGCCGCCGCCGCCAAAGACATCGCCATCATGATGGCGCCCAACATGAGCGTCGGCGTCAACGTCACGCTCAAGCTGCTGGAGATGGCCGCCAAAGCCCTGAGCACGGGCTACGACATCGAGATCATCGAGGCCCACCACCGCCACAAGGTCGATGCACCGTCGGGCACCGCGCTCAAGATGGGTGCGGTGATCGCCGGCGCCTTGGGCCGTGACCTCAAGGACTGTGCGGTCTACGCACGCGAAGGCGTGACCGGTGAGCGCGACCCCTCCTCCATCGGTTTTGCCACCATCCGCGGCGGCGACATCGTCGGCGACCACACGGTGCTGTTTGCCGGCACCGGTGAACGCATTGAAATCACCCACAAATCTTCCAGCCGCGCGACCTATGCCCAGGGCAGCCTGCGCGCCGCGCGTTTCCTCGCGGGCCAGCGGACGGGTTTGTTCGACATGTTCGATGTACTCAACCTGAAATGAGCCGGTCATGAACGTGCTCGCGCTCATCACCCAGGGCGACGCCGTGACCGGCATGGTGGCGGTATTGCTGCTGCTCATGTCGGTGGCCAGCTGGGTGGTGATTGTCTGGAAAGCCTGGCTGCTGCGGCGGGCCAGTGGCGATGTGGCCCGCAGCACGGCGGTGTTCTGGCAGTCGCCCGCGATCACCGATGCGCAGCAGAAGGTGGCTGCCTTCGACCGCGAGTCGCTGGTGTTGCCCCTGATCGCCGCCACCGGGGCACAGGCCCCGGGCACGCTGGCTTCGGCCGGCGACCGGTCGCAGCAACTCACCCGCCTGCTTCGCGATGCGCTGCACGCGGTGTTGCACCGCTTGCAGTACGGCCAGGTCCTGCTGGCCACCGTCGGCTCCACCGCCCCCTTTGTCGGCCTGCTGGGCACGGTGTGGGGCATCTACCATGCACTGGTGGGCATTGCCGCTGCCGGCCAGATCACCATCGACAAGGTATCCGGCCCGGTCGGCGAGGCGCTGATCATGACCGCCGCCGGGCTGGCAGTGGCCATCCCGGCCGTGCTCGCCTACAACATTTTCGGGCGCAGCATCAGCCGCATCGAAGCCGATCTCGAAGGCTTTGCCTACGATCTGCGCGAATTGCTGCTTGCGCCCCCTGCCGGCAAAACCTCACCGCGCCGTGACGAGCAGCAGGACACGGATCCGGGGGCCTTGTGAGTTTTGGCCGCCTCGAACGCACCCCGGGTGCCCAGCCTTTCAGCGAGATCAACGTCACACCGCTGGTCGACGTGATGCTGGTTCTGGTGGTGATCTTCATCATTACCGCGCCGCTGCTGGCCAGCTCGATCCGGCTCGACCTGCCCAGAAGCGATGCTGCGCAAGCCAATGAGGTGCCGCAGTTCGTGACACTGGTCGTCGACAAAAGCGGCCAGGCCTTTCTCGATGACCGGCCGGTGTCAGCCGGGCAGATGGCGCAAAGCCTGCAGCAAAGCGCCGCCCGCAACCCCGACACCGAAGTGCAACTGCGCGCCGACGAAACCGTGCCTTATGGCCGCATCGTTGAGGTGATGGGCATCGCCCAGAAGGCCGGGCTGAACCGCATTGGCTTTGTGGCCGATGCGCCTGCCGAACCGGCCCCTGCCACCCGGCCCTGAAGGCCTGCTTCGGCCCCGACCGGCCAGCGCCTAAAATCCCTGCAATTGGCAGCCAGGGGCTGCCCCCTTCTTTTTCTTTCCCCTTTTTTCCGCGCGCCATGCAAGACAAATACGACCACCTCAATGTTGAGCGCAGTGCGCAGACCCAATGGACGCAGTCCGAGGCCTACCGCGTCACTGAAGACACGTCCAGAAAGAAGTACTACGCCTGTTCGATGTTGCCCTACCCCAGCGGCAAGTTGCACATGGGCCACGTGCGCAACTACACCATCAACGACATGCTCACGCGCTACCTGCGCATGAAGGGCTACAACGTGCTGATGCCCATGGGCTGGGACGCGTTTGGCCTGCCGGCCGAAAACGCCGCGATGAAAAACGGCGTGCCGCCGGCCAAGTGGACCTACGACAACATCGCCTACATGAAAAAGCAGATGCAGGCGATGGGTCTGGCCATTGACTGGAGCCGCGAGGTCGCCACCTGCGACCCGAGCTATTACAAATGGAACCAGTGGCTGTTCCTGAAGATGCTGGACAAGGGCATCGCGTACCGCAAGACCCAGGTCGTCAACTGGGACCCGGTGGACCAGACCGTGCTGGCCAACGAGCAGGTCATCGACGGCAAGGGCTGGCGCACCGGTGCCGTGGTTGAAAAACGCGAGATACCGGGCTACTACCTGAAGATCACCGCCTACGCCGAAGAACTGCTCGACAGTGTGAGCAACAAGCTGCCCGGCTGGCCCGAACGCGTCAAGCTGATGCAGGAAAACTGGATCGGCAAAAGCGAAGGTGTGCGTTTTGCGTTCACGCATGACATCAAGGAGGCGTCCGGAGCCCTGATCGGCGACGGGAAGATGTATGTCTTCACCACCCGTGCCGACACCATCATGGGCGTTACTTTCTGCGCCGTGGCGCCCGAACACCCGCTGGCCATCCATGCGGCGGCGGCCAACCCGAAACTTGCCGCCTTCATCGAGGACTGCAAATCCGGCGGCACGACCGAGGCTGAACTTGCCACGCAGGAGAAAAAGGGCCAGGCCACCGGCCTGTTTGTCACGCACCCGCTGACCGGCGACAAAGTCGAGGTCTGGGTCGGCAACTACGTGCTCATGAGTTACGGCGACGGCGCGGTCATGGGCGTGCCGGCGCATGACGAGCGCGACTTCGAATTCGCGAAAAAATACGGCTTGCCGATCAAACAGGTGGTCGCGCCCGACCCCCAGCTCGCGCCGGCCGACGGCTGCCAGTTCAGCACGGACCGCTGGCAGGACTGGTACACCGACAAACAGCACGGCATCGCCGTCAACTCCGGCAAGTACAACGGCCTGGCCTTCAAGGCCGCGGTTGACGCGGTGGCGGCCGACCTTGCAGCCAAGGCCCTGGGCGAGAAAAAAACCACATGGCGCCTGCGCGACTGGGGGGTGAGCCGCCAGCGTTACTGGGGCACGCCGATCCCCATCATCCACTGCGAGGAACACGGTGCGGTGCCGGTGCCGGAAAAGGATTTGCCGGTGGTGTTGCCGCAGGACTGCGTGCCCGACGGCTCCGGCAACCCGCTGCACAAACATGTTGGCTTCCACGCCGGCGTGGTGTGTCCGGTCTGCGGCAAGGCCGCGCGGCGCGAAACCGACACCATGGACACCTTCGTTGACAGCTCCTGGTACTTCATGCGTTATTGCGACCCGAAGAACGACGAGAAAATGGTCGCCGAGGGCGCCAACTACTGGATGCCCATGGACCAGTACATAGGCGGCATCGAACACGCGATCCTGCACCTGCTGTACGCGCGCTTCTGGACCAAGGTCATGCGCGACCTCGATCTGGTCAAGGTCGACGAGCCCTTCACCAAACTGCTGACGCAGGGCATGGTGCTCAACCACATCTACTCGCGCAAGGGCGACAAGGGCGGCGTCGAGTACTTCTGGCCGGCCGACGTTGACGATGTGCACGACGAACACGGCAAGGTCACGGGCGCCAAGCTGCGCAAGGACGGCTCCATGGTCACCTACGAAGGCGTGGGCACCATGAGCAAGAGCAAGAACAACGGCGTGGACCCGCAGGACCTGATCGAGAAATACGGCGCCGACACCGCGCGCCTGTACACCATGTTCACCTCGCCGCCCGAAGCGACGCTCGAGTGGAACGACGCGGGCGTTGAGGGCTCCTACCGTTTCCTGCGCCGCGTCTGGAACTACGGCGTCAAGCTGGATACTATGAATTTAGGAGCTACTGACCCCCGCCCACAAAGGGCTGGAGGGCAATTTGACAAGGAAACGCAGGCGCTGCGCCGCGAGATCCACACGGTGCTCAAGCAGATTGACTACGACTACCAGCGCATGCAGTACAACACGGTGGTATCGGGCGGCATGAAGTTGCTCAATGCACTCGAAGACTTCAAGGGCCAGCCTTCCAGTGGATCGGCCTTCGCGCTGCGTGAAGGCATGGGCATCCTGTTGCGCTGCCTCTACCCCGCCACCCCGCATCTGTCGCACACACTGTGGTCCGACCTCGGTTTTGCAAAAGACCACGGCGATCTGCTCGACGCCCCCTGGCCCGACGTGGACCCTTCGGCGCTGGTGCAGGACGAGATCGAGCTGGTGCTGCAGATCAACGGCAAGCTGCGTGGCGCCGTCACCGTGCCCGCCGGCGCCGACAAGGCAGCCATCGAAGCCGCGGCGCTGGCGTCGGAGGCATTTGTCAAACAGGCTGCCGGCGCGCCCGCGAAAAAGGTTATCGTGGTGCCGGGCCGTCTGGTCAACATCGTCATCTGAAGGGGCTCCCCATGCAACGTCGCGTCTTTTTGCTGGCCGCAGCGGCAGCCGCAGGTCTCAGCGCCTGCGGCTTCGCCCTGCGCCAGGCGCCCAACTATGCCTTCAAGACCCTGTTCAACACGGCGGCCGAAGGTTCCACGCTGGGCACCGAGTTCAACCGCAACCTGGAGGCGGGCGGCACGGTGAAGGTGATCCGCGACCCGCGCCTGATCGATCAGGCCGATGTGATCTTTGATGTGGTGACGGACCAGCGCGAGAAAACCGTGGTCGGTGTCAACGCGGCCGGCCAGGTGCGCGAGTTCCAGTTGCGCACGCGTTTCACCTTCCGGCTGCGAACGCTGGCGGGCAAGATCCTGATCCCGCCCAGCGAAATCGTGCTGACCCGCGACATCACCTTCAATGAGTCGGCAGTGCTGGCCAAGGAAACCGAAGAAGCCCTGCTCTACCGCGACATGCAAAGCGATATCGTGCAGCAGGTGCTGCGCCGGCTCGCGGCGGTCAAGCAGCTGTGACCATGGCTGCAACCTGCGCCGCCTGAGCCTCCCGCCATGCAGCTCGTGCCCAACCAGCTTCAGCAGCACCTGCAGCGCGGCCTGAAGCCGCTTTACACCCTGCATGGCGACGAACCGCTGCTGGTGCAGGAGTTTGCCGATGCGCTGCGCGCCCATGCCCGCCTTCAGGGCTACACGGAGCGCACGGTGCACACCGTGGCCGGCGCGCACTTTGACTGGAGCGAGGTACTGGCCAGCGGCGGATCGCTGAGCCTGTTCGCCGACAAGCAGATCATCGAGATTCGCATCCCCAGCGGCAAACCCGGCAAGGACGGCTCGGTCGCGCTGCAGCAGATTGCCGAGCGATCGCAGGGCGACGACAGCACGCTGACCCTGGTGCTGCTGCCGCGTCTGGACAGCATGACGACCAAGGGCGCATGGTTCGGCGCGCTCGAGAGTTTTGGCACCACCGTCAAATTCGACCCGATTGACCGGCGCAGCCTGCCGGCCTGGATTGCCCAGCGCCTGCAGGCCCAGGGGCAGCGGGTCGCCGCCGGCGAGGAAGGCCAGCGCACCCTGCAGTTTTTTGCCGACCGTGTCGAAGGCAACCTGCTGGCTGCGCACCAGGAGATCCAGAAGCTGGGCTTGCTCTACCCGGCCGGCGCCGACGAGGCCTCGGCCGTACTCAGCTTCGACCAGGTCGAAAACGCGGTGCTCAATGTCGCGCGTTACGACGTGTTCAAGCTGTCCGAGGCCGTGCTCGGCGGGCAGGCGCTGCGTGTGCAGCGCATGCTCGACGGCCTGCAATCCGAGGGCGAGTCCGAGGTGCTGGTGCACTGGGCGCTGGCCGAGGACATCCGCAGCATGAAACGTGTGAAAGACGCGATAAGCGCCGGCCGTCCGATGCCGATGGCGCTGCGCGAGAACCGTGTCTGGGGCATCAAGGAAAAATTGTTCGAGCGCGTGCTGCCGCAAATCGGCGACACCACGCTGTCCAACCTGCTGCACGCCGCGCACAAGGTCGACGGCATCGTCAAGGGCCTCAAGCAACCCGATTGGCCGCAGGACGGCTGGCAGGCGCTGCACCGGCTGGCGGGCATGGTGTGTGAGCAGTGCGCCGCGAAGGGCCGCGCCTAGAAGCCTCTGGCGAGCGGCGGCCTGCACGGTGCGGCGACCCGCGCGGCGGCGGAGCGTGGGGGTACCAGTTTTAGAGGAAAATGGGCCCATGAACGCGCCCGACTCCCCCAACGCCCTGGCTGCCCGCAGCGATCTCCCGCACCTGATGCAGGCTTTGGGCTCGCAGGCAAAAACGGCTTCAGCCCTTATGGCGCGGGCCTCATCAGCTACAAAAAACAGAGCGCTTTCGGGCCTGGCCGCCTTGCTGCGCAGCCAGACGGGTCCGCTGCAGGCCGCCAACACCCTCGATCTGGAGCGCGCGGCAACGGCTGGCCTGGCCGGGCCCATGCTGGACCGGCTCAGGCTGGACGCCAAAACCCTGGAGACCGTCGCCCTTGGTTGCGAGCAGCTCGCCGCCATGCCCGACGTGATCGGCGAGATCATCGGCATGAAGCAGCAGCCCAGCGGCATCCGGGTCGGCCAGATGCGGGTGCCGATCGGCGTGTTCGGCATGATTTACGAAAGCCGGCCCAACGTGACGATTGAAGCCGCCTCGCTGGCGATCAAGAGCGGCAACGCCTGCATCCTGCGCGGCGGCTCCGAAGCGATTGAATCGAACAAGGCGCTGGCCGCGCTGGTGCAGCGGGCGCTGGGCGATGCCGGCCTGCCCGTCGACGCTGTGCAGCTGGTGCCCACCACCGACCGCGAAGCCGTGGGCCTCTTGATCACCATGCCGCAGTATGTGGACGTGATCATCCCGCGCGGCGGCAAGGGGCTGATTGAACGCATCAGCCGCGACGCCAAGGTGCCGGTCATGAAGCACCTGGACGGCAACTGCCATGTGTATGTTGACGATCCCTGCGACATCGCCATGGCCGTGACCGTCGCCGACAACGCCAAAACACAAAAGTACAGCCCTTGCAACGCCAGCGAGGGCCTGCTGGTCGCGCGCGGCGTGGCGGCCGAGTTTCTGCCGAAAATCGGCGCGATTTATGCCGCCAAAGGCGTCGAGATGCGCTGCGATGCCGAGACCCAGGCCATCCTCGCCCCGTTGCCCGGGGCCAGGGTCCTGCCCGCCACCGAGCAGGACTGGTACGAGGAATACCTGGCGCCGGTCATCAGCATCAAGGTCGTCGCGGGCGTGGACGAAGCGATTGCCCACATCAACAAATATTCGAGCCACCATACCGACGCCATCCTCACGCGCGACCACGTTCATGCGCAGCGCTTTCTGCGTGAGGTTGATTCTGCAAGCGTGATGGTGAATGCGAGTACCCGCTTCGCTGACGGGTTCGAATTTGGTTTGGGCGCCGAAATTGGCATCTCTACCGACAAGTTCCATGCGAGGGGACCGGTCGGCATAGAAGGCCTGACCTCGCTCAAGTACGTGGTGCTGGGCCAGGGCGAAGTGCGCGGCTGAGAAGCGGCGAGCAAACCCGTGCTGCTTCAGGCCCTGCCCACAAGCAACAGCCGGCGGCTTTTTTCTGACTTTCCGACCGCCTGAGCCTCGGCGGGACTAACCTGGCCCGCCATGCGCATCAACCACCGCCCGCTGCCTTTTGTCCTTGTGTCGTCCGACCACGGCACCATGATCGTCAACCGCAACGACTACCGCATGATCAATGAGACGCAGGGCTACGGCGTCGGCCACCAGATCTTCCAGACCTCGAGCTTCGACTTCCAGGAAGTGATGATGGCGCTGGACTTTCTGGGCGCCCGGCGCGAGTTTTTCGGCGACGGCGTGGTGGCGATTGACGGTGGCGCCAACATCGGCGTGCACACGATTGAGTGGGCCAAACAGATGCACGGCTGGGGGCGCGTGATTGGTGTCGAGGCCCAGGAACGCGTGTTTTATGCGCTGGCCGGCAATGTGGCCATCAACAACTGCTTCAACGCCACGGTGCTTCATGCGGCGCTCGGTGCGGCTGAAGGCAGCATCACCATTCCCCGGCCGAACTACCTGAAGCCCGCCAGCTTCGGTTCGCTGGAACTGCGCCAGCGCGCCGACAACGAATTCATCGGGCAGGCGATCGACTACGCGCAGGCCCAGGGCGACACCGTGCGCATGATCAGCGTGGACGGGCTGGACCTGCCCCGGCTCGACTTCCTCAAGCTGGACATCGAGGGCATGGAGCTCGAGGCGCTGGAGGGCGCGGCCAGGTCGATTGCCCGGCACCGGCCCCAGATGCTGATTGAGGTCATCAAGACCGATGCCGCCGCCGTGCGAAAGCTGCTCGATGACCAGGGCTATCATTGCTTCCAGATCGGCATCAACCTGCTCGCCATCCACGCGACCGACCCGTCGCTGGCACGCCTCAAGACCAGCTGAGCGCATTGGCAGATAGGGCCGGCTTGAAGCCTCCGGTTTTGTCCCCAGCTTCGAAGGGTCTTTTGTCCGTTTTCAGTGATTTCCAGAGGATTCCATGGTTCCGCACCTCCTTACCGCCCTGAACGGCCCCACCAACGAGCTCGAACAGCGCATCCTCGACATGACCCCGGCGATCGAACGCTGGTTCCGGCTGGAATGGATGGAGCACACGCCGCCGTTTTACAGCTCGGTTGATGTGCGCAACGCCGGCTTCAAGCTGGCGCCGGTGGACACCAACCTCTATCCCGGCGGCTGGAACAACCTGACGCCCGAGATGCTGCCGCTGGCGGTGCAGGCGGCGATGGCAGCGATCGAGAAGATCTGCCCCGAAGCCCGCAATTTGCTGGTGATCCCGGAAAACCACACCCGAAACACCTTCTACCTGTCGAATGTGCTGCAGCTCAAGCGCATCTTCCACCAGGCCGGCCTGAACGTGCGTTTCGGCTCGCTGAGCCCGGACATCACCGAGCCGACCACGCTGACGCTGCCGACCGGCGAGCAGATCACGCTGGAGCCGCTGGTGCGCACCGACCGGCGCCTGGGCCTGAAAAACTTCGACCCCTGCACGATTTTGCTCAACAACGACCTGTCGGCCGGCACCCCCGGCATGCTGGAAGACCTCAACGAGCAGTATTTGCTGCCGCCGCTGCATGCGGGCTGGTCGGTGCGGCGCAAGTCGCGTCATTTCCAGGCTTATGAGGAAGTCTCCAAGCGGTTCGGCAAGCTGCTGGGTGTGGACCCCTGGCTGATCAACCCGATGTTTGCCAAATGCGGCGAGGTCAACCTGGCCGAAGGCGCCGGCATGGACTGCCTGACCAGCAATGTCGATGCGCTGCTGACCAAGATCCGGCGCAAGTACAAGGAATACGGCATCAACGAAAAGCCGTTTGTCATCGTCAAGGCCGACAACGGCACCTACGGCATGGGCATCATGACGGTGCGCGACGTCAAGGACCTGGACGAGCTCAACCGCAAGACCAAAAACAAGATGAGCACCACCAAGGACGGCCAGCCGCTGTCCGAGGTCATCATCCAGGAAGGTGTGCAGACCCACGAACGCATCAACGACGCCGTGGCCGAACCGGTGGTCTACATGATGGACCGCTACGTGGTGGGCGGTTTTTACCGCGTGCATGCCGACCGCGGCATCGACGAAAACCTCAACGCGCCGGGCTCCAGTTTTGTGCCGCTGGCCTTTGCCGACAGCGGCCGCCTGCCGCAACCGGGCGTCCCGCCAGGCGCCAGCGGCCCCAACCGCTTCTATATGTATGGCGTGATCGGCCGGCTGGCCATGCTGGCTGCCAGCTACGAGCTGGAAGCCACGGACCCGGACGCCGAAGTCTATGACTAGACATGCGAACCGGTACCGAAACCGACCATAACAGGCCTTTTTGGCCTCCGGCCCTTGATTGACGGGCATAAGCAGCTATAAAAAATATAGCGGCTTGCCGGTCGGTCGCCAGCTGCCACGTCCCCTGCCCCCCGGCGGGGCCGCGGTTACAAGTTGTTGCAGTGCAACAAAACCCCGGTTTCTCGCGATTAGGGGTCTGCGCTGACTTGCCAAGCGCAGGCCCGGGCGCAAAATAGGCCTCCCCAAGGCAACCTTCCCGCAGCTGGCGTTTTCCGCCTGACCAGCCCAGCGGGATTTTTTTGTGTCCAGAAAAAAATCTTCTCTTGCGGCGCTCACCGTGGGCGCCATCGGCATTGTTTACGGCGACATCGGCACCAGCGTGCTGTATGCCCTCAAAGTCGTCTTCAACTCGGGCTTCGTCCCCCTGACCCCGGACAATGTCTACGGCATCCTGTCCATGGTGTTCTGGACGGTCACCGTCATCGTCTCGCTGAAATACGTCACGCTGATCCTGCGCGCCGACAACAACGGCGAAGGTGGCCTGATCGCGATGCTGGCGCTGGCCACCAACGCCGTCAACGACAAGCCCAGGCTCAGGCGCTGGTTGCTGGCCGTGGGCATCTTTGGCACCGCGATTTTTTACGGCGATGGCGTCATCACGCCGGCCATCTCGGTGCTGTCGGCCGTCGAGGGGCTGGAGCTGCTGTCGCCAGCCTTTCATGACTACATCATGCCGATTGCGCTGGTGGTGATCTTCGGACTGTTCTACGTGCAGAAAAACGGCACCGCCGGCATCGGCAAGCTGTTCGGCCCGATCTGTCTGGTGTGGTTTGTCACCATTGCCGTGATGGGCATTCCGCACATCTGGGCGCACCCAGAGGTGCTGGGCGCCGTCAGCCCGCACCATGCGCTGCGCTTCATCTTCCAGCACCCGGGCACCACCTTTGTGCTGCTGGGCGCGCTTGTGCTGTGTGTCACCGGCACCGAAGCGCTGTACGCCGACCTCGGCCACTTCGGCAAAAAACCGATCCGCATGGCCTGGTTTGTGCTGGTCATGCCGGCCCTGCTGATCAACTATTTCGGCCAGGGTGCGCTGCTGATCTACACGCCCGAAGCCGTGACCAACCCGTTTTACCTGATGGCACCCAAGTGGGCGCTGGTGCCGCTGGTGATCCTGGCCACCGCCGCCACGGTGATTGCGTCGCAGGCGCTGCTGTCGGCGGCTTTCTCGGTGACCAAACAGGCGATCCAGATGGGTTATTTGCCGCGCATGCAGATCCGCCACACCTCGGTGCATGAAACCGGGCAGGTCTATATTCCCGCCGTGAACTGGTCGCTGTTTGTCGCCATTGTGGTGGCCGTTGCGCTGTTCAAGAACTCCACCAACCTGGCATCGGCCTACGGCATCGCGGTCACGACCGACATGCTGATCACCACCGTGCTGACCTTCTTTGTGATCCGTTACGCATGGAAGCTGCCGCTGGCCCTGTGCGTCGCGGCCACCGGCATTTTCTTTGTGGTGGACCTGCTGTTCTTCGCGTCCAACGCGCTGAAGTTTGTCGAGGGCGGCTGGTTCCCGGTGCTGATCGGCCTGGGCATGTTCACCATCATGATGACCTGGAAGCAGGGGCGCTCGCTGCTCAACCAGAAGCTGCGCGCCGACGCCATCGACCTGCCGAGTTTTCTGGAAGCGGTGTTTGTCAGCCCGCCGGCGCGGGTGGAAGGCACGGCCGTGTTCCTGACGGCCGAGGCCGGCGTGGTGCCCAATGCGTTGCTGCACAACCTCAAGCACAACAAGGTGCTGCACGACCAGAACCTGTTTGTCACGGTGCACAACCACGAGGTGCCCTGGATCGGCCTGGACAAACGCCTGGTGATCGAGTCGCTGGGCCACAACTGCTGGCAGGTGGTCATTCATTACGGCTTCAAGAACGACCCGGACGTGCCCAAGGCGCTGCAGCAGATGCGCACGCGCGGCTGTGAGCTGGAGACCATGACCACCAGCTACTTCCTGTCACGCGACGTGGTGGTGCCGACCATAGGCGGCGGCATGATGCCCTGGCGCGAGAAGCTGTTTGCCCAGATGCACCACAACGCGGGCGGCGCGGCTGACTTCCTGAACCTGCCGAACAACTCGGTGGTTGAGCTCGGCAGCAAGATCGAAATCTGAGTTTTGAGTGCCTTTGAGGCCTCAAGCCCTTACCGAACGGGCACGAGACGCTATCGAATTAATAGTAATTCTGCTCAGGCCGCGGGCCGTTTCTTTGCCGCCGCCACGGCGGAAAGAAAATCCTCCAGCACCGCTGCATCGTCAATCGTGTCCGAACCCGGCTGGTGAAACTCCGGGTGCCATTGCAGGGCCGCGATATAACTTTTGTCCGGATCCTTGCGGCGTATCGCCTCCACGATCCCGTCATCAACGCTGAAGGCTTCGGCCTCGAACTCGGGCGCCAGGTCCTTGATGCCCTGGTGGTGAATGCTGTTGACCCGGACCCGCTCAACGCCGGGGTACAGCCGCGACAGTTGCGTGCCCTGGACAATCTCCACGCTGTGGAAGTTCTGGTCGTAACTTACGGCATCGCGGTGCACAAAGGATTCGGGCACCTGGGTCGTGATGTCCTGGTACAGGGTGCCGCCGAAGGCGACGTTGAGCAGTTGCAGGCCGCGGCAGATGCCGAACACCGGCTTGCCGGCTTTCTCGAATGAGGCCACCAGCGCCTTGTCGTAGTCGTCGCGCACCCGGTCGCCGGCCCAGCGCTCCTCCAGCGGATCCTCGCCGTAGCTGCCGGGCCAGACATCGGCGCCGCCGTGCAGCACCAGGCCGTCCAGCCATTGCGCATAGTCGTCAAAGTTCACATCGCCGCGTTGTGTTGCGCCCGTCGGGCAGGGCACCATGACGACCATGGCGCCGGAGGACATGATCCAGTGGGCTACGGTCTGCTCGACATACTGCAGCGTTTTGCCGGTGAACAGGGAGCGGGTGGGATCGGCGTGGGAAAAGCAGGCCGAGAGGCCGATTTTCAGGCGGGTGCGCATGTGGCGCCGGCTTTCCCTGGCGCTGGCTTCGGCGGCAGGGAGGGTGTGGGACTTGGGACTCATGGACGGGGCAAATCTCCGGAAATGCGATGCCCCAGTGTAGGCAGGCCGGCATGCCCCTGCTTACGGACGGACGCTCATCGTCGCGCCGGACAAGGCCTCATTCCAGCGGCAGGTCGGCAAATCCCATGAAGCGGACGGTCACGCGCGTGCCGGGCGGTGTGTGCCCAGGCAGGGCGTCCTCGACACTGACCGTGGCGCCATGCTGCTTGGCGATTTCCTCGACGATGGCCAGGCCCAGGCCCGAGCCGTCGACATTGGTGCCCAGCGCGCGGTAAAAGGGCTGCAGCACCAGCGCCCGCTCGGCCGCCGGGATGCCCGGACCCGAGTCCTCGACCTGCAGCACCACCACGCCGCTGAAGCGGTCGGTCAGCAGCCGCATCGTGACCTGGCCGCCGTCGGGCGTGTAGTTCAGCGCGTTGTCCAGCAGGTTGCGCACCAGCTCCTTGAGCAGCGTCGGGTTCGCCTCCAGCACGCTCGCCTGCTCGCCGGCGGGTGGGCCGTCGTAGCCCAGGTCGATGTGTTTTTCCAGCGCGCGCGGCACCGAGTCCTGGATCGCGTCGGACAGCACCTGCACGACGTCCAGCTTCTGCTTGGCCAGGCTGCGGCCGGTGGTCTCGGCGCGCGCCAGCGCCAGCAACTGGTTGACAGTGTGGGTGGCACGCACGCTGGCACGGCCAATCTGTTTGAGCGATTTCTTGAGCTCGTCGGCATCGGTCTCGCGCTGCGCCAGGTCGGCCTGCATGCGCAGGCCGGCCAGCGGTGTCTTGAGCTGGTGGGCGGCATCGGCCAGAAAGCGTTTTTGCGTGGTCAGCAGCACCTTGAGCCGGCTCAGCAGGTCGTTGATCGACGAAACCAGCGGCGCCACTTCTTCGGGCACCACACTTTCGTCGAGCGGACTCATGTCGTCGGACTTGCGAGCGCGTATGCGTTTTTCCAGCTGGTCCAGCGGCTTGATGCCACGCACCAGCGCCAGCCAGACCAGCAACACCGCCAGCGGCAGCGTGACGAACTGCGGCACCATCACGCCCTTGACGATTTCGGTGGCCAGGGTTTTGCGTTTTTCCAGCGTCTCGGCCACCTGCACAAGAATGGGGTAGGCGCCCGGCGCATCGACCTTGATCCAGGTATAGGCCACGCGCACTTCCTGCCCCTGCATGGTGTCCTCGCGCAAGCGGACCTCGCCATTGGTGGACTGCTCTTCGTCCTGCGGCAGCGGCAAGTCATGCTCGCCGCTGATGAATTCGCCGCGTGTGCCCAGCACCTGGTAGAACACCAGGTCGGTATCGTCGGCGCGCAGGATTTCACGCGCCGGCGCGGTCAGGTTGAACTGCACCTGCTTGTTCTTGACCACAATCAGTTTGCTCAGGGCCTGCACGTTGTACTCAAGTGCGCGGTCAAAAGGCTTGCCGGCAATGTTCTGCGCCACCAGCCAGGTCAGCGCCAGGCTGATCGGCCACAGCAGGAGCAGCGGCGTGAGCATCCAGTCCAGGATCTCGCCGAACAGGCTGCGGCGCTCACGCTGGAAAAGCCTCAGTGCCATGCACCACGCAGGCGAAGGTGTCGCTTCCCATTCAAGTCCGAGACGCGGAACCGGCTTTGCCGGGCCGCAGGCGGGGCGGCCCCCCCGGGGGGCAGGGAGCTACGCGTAGCGAGCGACCGTGGGGGCAACATCATCCAGGAATCTTCTCCAGGCAGTAGCCCAGGCCCCGGACCGTCGCGATGCGCACCGGGCCTTTTTCGATCTTCTTGCGCAGGCGGTGGATGTACACCTCGATCGCGTTGTTGCTGACCTCTTCGCCCCATTCGCACAGGCGCTCGACCAGCTGGTCCTTGCTGACCAGCCGGCCGGCGCGCTGCAGCAGCACCTCGAGCAAACCGAGTTCGCGCGCGGACAGCTCGACCATCTGGCCGTCGATGGTCGCCACGCGCCCGGCCTGGTCGTAGACCAGCGGGCCGTGTTTGATGGTGCTGCTGGCGCCGCCCATGCCGCGGCGGATCAGCGCGCGCACGCGCGCTTCGAGTTCCTGAAGCGAAAACGGTTTGGCCATGTAATCGTCGGCGCCGTAGTCCAGGCCCTTGACGCGTTCTTCGACGCTGTCGGCTGCGGTCAGGATCAGCACCGGCATGGCCGAGCCGCGGGCGCGCAGGCGCTTGAGCACCTCCAGCCCGTGCATGCGCGGCAGGCCCAGGTCCAGGATCAGCAGGTCAAACTCGGTGTTGGTCAGCAGTGCGGCATCGGCTTCGGTGCCGCTGGCCACATGGTCGGCCGCTGCGCCTGATGCACGCAGGGTGCGAAGCAGGCCGTCGGCCAGGACCTGGTCATCTTCGGCAATCAAAATACGCATGCTTGTCTCCTGAGGGATGACTGCACGCTCCGGCGGAGGCGCAGGCGGAAACGGCTCTGGGGCTGTTTTCCAAATTCTAGGCTTTTATCCACCGGGGTTTGCTGACAGACATCAAGCGCCGGCATAGGCTTCCAGGCCCAGCGCCACCACGGTCGCGACATCGGTGCCAACAGCCTGGCGGAACTCGGCTTCGGCCTGGCTCACCGCTGTGCGAAAAGCCTGCAGCCAGTGCAGACCGGACGCGGTGAAAATCACCACACGGGCGCGTTTGTCGTGCGGGTCGGGTTCGCGCGTGACCAGGCCCCAGGCCTCGCACTGGTCCACCAGGTCGCCCATGGCCTGCTTGCTCATGCCGGCGCTGTGCGCCAGGTCGGTCAGGCGCGAGCCGCCGACCGCGAGGTGGCGCGTGATATGTATGTGCGCTGCGCCGACCTGGGCGCGCGCGGCGAGGTTGGACAAGGCCAAGGGCACGTCCACATTGCGTGCCATCAGCACCAGCACCCTTTCGTCAAAACGCCGCAACGCATGCCCCAGAAGCCGGCCGAGGTGGGTCAGACGCCAGTTTTCCTCGTCGGCAGGTGCGGTGTTGGGGGTGGCAATGAGGCTGGAATCCATGGTGAAAATGATAGCGTCAATTGATCAGGCAAACTGACTAAAAATAGGGTTTACTTATTTATATCGCGGCCATAAAGTACTGGTCATGCACCCAGTACTGTGATTAAAAGCAGAGCTGAAATCCGAAGCCAAAAGTTTTCCCTTACTGACATTCAAGGAGTTTTTCATGGACATGCCCAATCGCAGCAACCCCGCCCTCAACAGCGAAAAAGCCAAGGCCCTGCAAGCTGCCCTGGCCCAGATCGAGAAGCAGTTCGGCAAAGGCACCATCATGAAGCTGGGCGCCGGCGAGGTGATCGAGGACATCCAGGTGGTGTCCACCGGCTCGCTGGGGCTGGACATCGCGCTGGGCGTCGGCGGCCTGCCACGCGGCCGCGTGGTTGAAATTTACGGCCCGGAGTCGTCCGGCAAAACCACGCTGACCCTGCAGGTGATTGCCGAAATGCAAAAACTGGGCGGTACCTGCGCGTTTGTGGATGCCGAACACGCGCTGGACATCCAGTACGCCCAGAAACTCGGCGTGAACCTGCAGGACCTCTTGATCAGCCAGCCCGACACCGGCGAGCAGGCGCTCGAAATCGTCGATTCGCTGACCCGCTCCGGCGCGGTTGACTTGATCGTGATCGACTCAGTGGCGGCACTGACCCCCAAGGCCGAGCTCGAAGGCGAAATGGGCGACTCCCTGCCCGGCCTGCAGGCCCGCCTGATGAGCCAGGCGCTGCGCAAGCTGACGGCCCACATCAAGAAGGCCAACTGCATGGTCATCTTCATCAACCAGATCCGCATGAAGATCGGCGTGATGTTCGGCAGCCCCGAAACCACCACCGGCGGCAATGCGCTGAAGTTCTACGCCTCGGTGCGCCTGGACATCCGCCGCATCGGCTCCATCAAGAAGGGCGAGGAAGTCGTCGGCAACGAAACCCGGGTCAAGGTGGTCAAGAACAAGGTCGCCTCACCGTTCAAGATGGCGGAGTTCGACATTCTTTACGGCGAGGGCATCAGCCGCCTCGGTGAGGTGCTGGACCTTGGCGTGGCCGGCCACATCGTCGAAAAAGCCGGCGCCTGGTATGCCTTCAACGGGGAGAAAATCGGCCAGGGCCGCGACAACTCGCGCGAGTTCCTGAAAGAAAACCCGGACCTCGCGATCGAGATCGAAAACAAAGTGCGCGAGTCGCTGGGCATACCGCTGATCCAGGACGCTGTCGGCAACAAGCCGGAAAAGGCCGAAAAAGCCGAGAAGACCGAGAAGGCGCCGAAAGTGCTGGCTGCCTGAGCCTTCCAGCCCAGGTTTATGCATCAAATCGGCCTCCAGCCCCCGTCCAACAAGCATGAATAGCTATCAAAATAGTAGCGAAAAGGGGCTGGATGGGGGCCGGGCGGACAAAGTGGCTTCGGCCCCAGGTTTCGGCCTCTCGCTCAAGGGTCGGGCCCTGCGTTACCTGGCGGCGCGTGAACACTCGCGCGCCGAACTCGAGCGCAAGCTGGCGGCGCATGCGGAGTCGCCTCAGCAACTGGCGCAGGTGCTCGACGAACTGCAGGCCAAGGACTTCATCAGCGAGGCCCGGGTGGTTGAGTCGGTGATCAACCGGCGCGCCGGCCGTTTTGGCGCGGCGCGCATCCGCCATGAACTGCAGGGCAAGGGCCTGGCACCCGAAGCGGTGGCCGACGCCGTGAGTGGCCTCAAGGCCAGCGAGGTCGAACGGGCCCGCGAAGTCTGGCGCAAGAAATTCGGTGAGCCTGCCGCGGACGCGGCAGCGCGCGGCAAACAGATGCGTTTTCTGGCGGCACGCGGGTTCGGGGGCGACGTGATCCAACGTGTGCTCTCGCAGTGGCAAGAGGACGATTGAAAGCAGGCGCTACAAATACCAGTACACCGATAAGATTCGGGTTGATGCCGAGCCAGGCTTTGATGCTTGCCCGCTAGAATTGCGCTCAGTACTGCTTCTTTTTTGGTGCAGTTGAGGAGGTCAGATGGGGTCTATGCGTTTAACAGCCAATCACGTTCGTGAATTTGTCGGTGTGGGTCGAACGGAGTTTCAACGTTGGCTCACATTGCTGCCCCCATATGCAGCGCACAAGACCCAAGCACGAAAGGCGCGAGTATTTGACGCGCGTGATTTAGTGTTTTTTGCCACAGTTCGGATTTTGGTTAATGAAGTTGGCTTGCGACTAAGTGCAATTGCAGGTTTTTCAGAATGCATGCGCAATGACTTGGCCAAGCTATCAGATCTCTCAATTGAGTCCCGTTGCGTAACTCTCAACTATGCCAACTCCAAAGGGTGGTCAATAGGCGTTGATGGCGTCCACGACACTCAGTTCAATTTAACGATGGATGTCGCTGAAACTTGGCTCCAAGTTCATCAGTTTTTGGGACTTACGTCTGATTGGACGCAAAGTAATTTGCAGCTCGGGCTAACTCCTGTGGGCAACTCCAACAAACGGCGACTAATCGCATGAAAAGCATTTCGGCTGAACTGTTGACGTACGGGATACCTGAAGAGGCGGTGGTCGAGTTTGGCGCCATGCCTACCCCGCGCGAAGTTCGTTATCTGGATTTATTTAAAGCAGATGGCGACTCTGAAACAGGAGCCTTACCCAGTGGGGTTATTGAGTCTGCAGCTCGCCCGTCCATATATTTCAAAGTTAGCGGAGGTTTGGGTAACGCGGTCCTGCCGGAAGCAGAATTACAGGATTTGATCCGTACGCTTGCATGCCGCGCTGATGCGCGATATTTGGCATTGATTCGCCCAGGCGTCGTTACAGTTTATAAAGTCGGGTTTTTTGAGACGGCCAAAGAACACAAATCAATTTTTCAGGTGCGGCCAGGTAATTTCCGTTTGCGAAACTTGATTTCTGGATTGGACTTGCCCTCACTAAATTCAGCGGGTAACTCAGACAAACAATGGCTCGAGGGACACCTCTTTCAATTGTTGAAGGGGGCGGCGAAGGAGATACGAGACGCCGCGCCTGAAAGCTTGCTTTCGAATGGCGATGTTATCTCCCTAATTGGTCGCGTGCTATTCACTCGATTCTTGGTTGACCGAGGTATTTTGAAGAGTTCTGAGCTGGGCGGCGTTATCGAGGGGGCCACAGATGCCTTAAAGCTATTCGACACGCCGCTAGCTGCATCGGCTTCGTTCCGGTGGCTTGATGACACTTTCAATGGCAATCTGCTTCATCTCAGCAATCCCGATTACAGCAATTTCTTTGACTCTTTGGGTGACACAGCCGCGCTAGTTTGCCGAACTCTTGGCAACATCATGTGGAATGCACCTGGAGGTCAACTTTCACTGGATTGGGGCGGTCTGCGCTTCAAGCATATTCCTGTGGATGTTTTGAGCCAGGTGTACGAGCACTTTGCCCATGAAAACTTTCCCGAGCTAGCCAAGAAAACTAGTGTTCACTACACACCCCGCAGAATTGCTGAGATTATCGTAGACGGTACGTTCACAGCATTGCCGTCAGAGAAACGGGCTGATGCTACGGTGCTTGACGCTGCCGCCGGGGCCGGTGTTTTCCTGGTACTGGCATTTAGACGTTTAGTTGGGGAGCTATGGTTTAGGCAAGGACAACGGCCGGATCGAAAGCAAATTAGGACGCTGCTAGATAAGCAGCTTTGTGGCATGGACGTCAATCCAGAGTCACTGAAGATTGCCGCGCTTAGTCTTTACCTTGCGGCCCTAGAACTTGATCCCGACCCTCAGCCGCTTTCAGACCTGAAATTCAAAAAACTGTTTGAAACCGTTCTTCACTGTGTTGACGATAAACACTTAAAGGGTGCCGATGCGCATTTGGGCAGCTTGGCCTCCGGCATTCCCCATATCGGCCAGTTTGACATCGTGCTTGGAAATCCTCCTTGGACTGTTTTTCCGGGATCAGATAAGAAGTTTCTTGACGCCGTTGCAAACACTGCCGTTAAGCCGTTATTAACGAGTGAGGAGTTTCGACAAATAACCAGTTTGGTACCCAGACAAGCCCCTGACATAGCATTTCTTTGGAAATCCTTCCAGTGGTGCAAGCCAGGCGGCGCAATCGGCTACTTATTGGATGCAAGGTTGCTCTTTAATGCCGATCACTTTGAAGCTAGACGGTTGCTTTTTACCCTGTTGAAGGTTACTGGCGTCTTAAACGCTACAGCTCTTAGAAGGGAAAAACGCGTTTGGCCATCACATACCAAACCGTTCTGCGCGTTAGTTGCCATCAATACTAAACCTCAATCATCGGACTCTTTCTACTACCTAAACCCGCATGCGGAGCCTATTAGTAAGTCACTAGGAGAAATTAGACTCGATCCCATTTCGGCGATTCCAGTGCCTATTAAATTGGTGGCGAGCAACCAGTATGTTTTTAAAGCATTGTTTAAAGGAAATTCCCTAGATTTAGCCTTAGTGGATCGACTCACAGATGGTTCGAGGGCGTCGTTTGATGACTATGTTCGCAGCATATTTAAAACAAATGCTCACTTGGGATACAAGCCTCGTGGGGAAAAGTTAGTTAGCGCCGTGGACTTGGCCGACCTTCCCAGCTTAGAGGCTAACGACGATCCGGTCTTTGAGGTAGACGCTTCTTTATTAAAGACGGTACGCATGCGCTATCCGGCACTGCGCATGGAGCGGCCCCGGCCGCGAACAATTTACACGGGGCCTTTAATTCTTTTTAGAGAAGCACCTAAAGAGGTAAGAGAAATGAGGGGCGCTGTTTGGTGTTCCAGAGATGTGGCTTTTAGTCGTTCTTATTACGGGCTCGCCGTTAAGCAATCCTTTGCGGCTGACTACCTATTTGTTCTCTCTTACAGCGATCTATTTGTTTATTGGGCTCTGCTTACTAGCGCAAAGTTTGGGATCGAACGCGAAACGTTTTATCTTGAAGACATTCGTAATTTTCCAATTGCGCCCAATTCTCGGCTTTCAAAATCACTACGAGAAAAATGCCGCAAGTTGGCGGAGGAAATTAGAGCAGGTGAATGTCCTTGGATTGAGGTGGAGATATTCGTCAGGGCGGTCTACCAGCTTACTGAGTTGGATTGGCAGCTCATTACGGACGCTATAACCTATTCGTCTCCATATTCGTTATCACTAAGACGAGCCGCAGCACCAATTGACCAGCAATCCGAAGAGTTTTCGGGATTCATCGAAGAAATACAAGCTTCGTTGAGTGACTTGGGGGACGAATCGTTCACGGCGCGCATGGTGACGACGCCATTGCTAAGTGAATGGCTATTCTTTGAAATCACAAGATCGACGGATGGCCAAGAAAAAAGCAGTGACGTACATGCAAATTTATCCTCATTGGTAACTCAAATTGCAAGCGAGAAGTCGTTTTGGGTAACGCAAATACGCTTGCAAACAGGCCCCGATCAATGGATTTTGGGTCAACCGAGCCAAGGACGTTATTGGTCGAAAAGTAAAGCGCGATTATTCGCACTTCAATTGAGTGAGTCCGAACTGTTTTCTTCAAGTGCGCACGATTGATCCACGATGTTTAACAACATTGGATCGCCGCCCTCCATCAAGCTTGATGCACCCTATCCCGCATGGAGTCAAGAGAATATTCACGTCGTGGAGCTCGCCATTGCATCAGCTTGGAGATGCATCGTTAACGATGCTCTTCTAAAGGATGCTTACGCGCTGCATCTTTTAAGTAATGCGACCGAAATCGAAGTGTCGGCAAAACTGATTGATATTCTTGAGGGTTTACTGAATTCGAAATCCATCAAGGGGTTCAATGGGCGGCGATTTTGTCCTCCAATTCGTGGTCAAGAGCTTGAAAACGTGAAAGCGACTGAATTGGAAAAACGCCCCGACATCTCGATCCGCTTAATTTCTTCAATACCTTATACCCAACACAACTGTCTCTTTTTTGAATGCAAAAGAATTTCTCCTACAAGACGAGTCTCTGACTACGTCGATGAGGGGCTAATGAAATTTTGCGATCAACGCTATGCATGGGGAATGCCGCATGCCGGGATGCTGGCCTACGTTCAAGATCTTGACCCGGCGCCGCAGGCAAAAATTGAGCTTGAAAAATATTGGGTAAAAAAACCAACTTCACACACGGTGCCGGTTTGTGCATCGGTTGTTGATAACAGCGGTTCGGTTTCAGTCACGATAACCAGACACAAAAGGCCGCTACCGCTGCCTAACGGTGGTGTTTCGGGGGATATCACGGTTCGCCATATCTGGTTGTCAGCTTAACGACCCCCAAAAGCATTACGACTGAGGCGATACACCGCGTGGTGTCGCAGTCGGAAGACGATTAAGCGATACACCTTCCTGGTGGTCGTTGCGGGCTTGACCCGCTACCCATGGCTTTTATAAAGCCAAATGGGCCGCCAGCCCCTGTTGGTCGGACGTAGACAGCTATCAATTCAAGAGCGAATGATGGACTACAACCCCAGCATCAGCTCGAGGTTTTGTACCGCAGCGCCGGAAGCGCCCTTGCCGAGGTTGTCCAGCCGCGCGATCAGCACGGCATGGCGGAACTCCTCGTTGCCGAACACGCGGATTTCCATCTTGTTGGTGTCATTGAGCGCCAGCGCATCGATGGAGGTGCTGTCACCGACCGGCTCGACCGTGACCCAGGGGCTGCCGGCGTAGTGACGGGCCAGCACGTCCTGCAACTGGGCGGCCGTGGGCTTGCCCGTCAGCAGGTCCAGGTGCAGAGGCAACTGCACCAGCATGCCCTGCTTGAAGTTGCCGACCGAAGGCGTGAACACCGGGCGGCGGGTCAGCCCGGTGTACTTCATGATCTCCGGCAGGTGTTTGTGCTTGAGGTTCAGGCCGTAGATCTGGTACAGCGGCGCCTTGCCGGCTTCATAGTCCTCGATCATGGTCCGGCCGCCGCCAGAGTAGCCGCTGACCGCCGGAATCGCCAGCGGATGGTCTTTGGGCAGCAGGCCGGCATCAACCAGCGGGCGAATCAGCGCGATCGCACCGGTCGAATAACAGCCGGGGTTGGCGACCCGGTCGGCAGCGGCCACGGCCTCGCGCTGGCCGGCCGCCAGCTCGGGAAAACCAAACACCCAGCCCGGCGCCGTGCGGTGCGCGGTGGAGGCATCAATGATCTTCGGGCCTTTTTTGCCGCTGATACGTGCCAGGTCGTCAATCATGGCCACCGACTCGCGCGCGGCGTCATCGTGCAGGCACAGCACCACCAGATCGACCGTGCCCATCAGCGCGCGTTTGGCCGCTGCATCCTTGCGCAGTTCGGGCGCGATGCTGACCAGTTCGATGGCGGGCATGGCTTGCAGGCGTTCCCGGATCTGCAGACCCGTGGTTCCCGCTTCGCCGTCGATAAAAACCTTGGCCATGGAGGCGTCTTCCTGTGGAAATTGCTAATTACAGAGGTGTCGAGCGCGCACAATAATTGTGCATCGCAACATGATACAGTTCTGCGCTGCTGCCTGCAGTGATCGACGGCGTTACATTTTGGTGATTTTTTCGAAATGTGGCAGATCCACATCACCCCCGCTGACGCCCCTTTTTACCGACTCCTGGAAGTAATTTCATGAAAATTCACGAATACCAAGGCAAGGAAATCTTGCGCAACTTTGGTGTCCCCACGCCGCGCGGCATTCCCGCCTTCACCGTGCAGGAAGCTGTCGAAGCCGCCCAGAAACTCGGCGGCCCGGTCTGGGTGGTCAAGGCCCAGATTCACGCAGGTGGCCGCGGCAAGGGCGGTGGCGTCAAGCTGGCGCGCAGCATCGATGAAGTCAAAAAACTCGCCGGCGAAATCCTCGGCATGCAGCTGATCACGCACCAGACCGACGCTGCCGGGCAAAAAGTCCGCCGCCTGCTGATCGAAGACGGCGCCGACATCAAGAAAGAGTATTACGTGTCGGCCGTGACCGACCGCGCCACCCAGAAAGTGGCCTTCATGGCGTCTTCCGAAGGCGGCATGGACATCGAGGAAGTGGCGCACGCCACGCCCGAAAAAATCATCAAGGTGTTTGTCGACCCGGCGCTGGGCCTGACCGATGCACAGGCGAAAGAACTGGCTGACGGCATGACGGTGCCGCCGGGCTCCACCGCCCAGGCCGTGGACGTGCTGCAAAAGCTCTACAAGTGCTACATGGAAACCGACTGCAGCCTGGCCGAGATCAACCCGCTGATCCTCGAAGGCAACGGCAACATCAAGGCGCTGGACGCGAAGTTCAACTTCGACCCGAACGCGTTGTTCCGCCACCCTGAAATCGTCGCCTACCGCGACCTGGACGAAGAAGACCCGGCCGAAGTCGAGGCCAGCAAGTTCGACCTGGCCTACATCAGCCTGGACGGCAACATCGGCTGCCTGGTCAACGGCGCCGGCCTGGCCATGGCGACCATGGACACCATCAAGCTGTTCGGCGGCGAGCCGGCCAACTTCCTGGACGTCGGCGGCGGCGCCACGGCGGAAAAAGTCACCGAAGCCTTCAAGATCATGCTGAAGAACCCCGATGTCAAAGGCATCCTGGTCAACATCTTCGGCGGCATCATGAAGTGCGACACCATCGCCGACGGCGTGATCACCGCCTGCAAGGCCGTGAACCTGTCGGTGCCGCTGGTGGTGCGCATGAAGGGCACCAACGAGGACCTGGGCAAGAAGATGCTGGCCGATTCGGGCCTTCCCATCATCGCCGCAGACACCATGGCCGAAGCCGCGACCAAAATCGTCGCCGCCGTCAAATAAGCCCGGAGCCAAGAACATGTCCATCTACATCAACAAAAACACCAAAGTCATCACGCAGGGCATCACCGGCAAGACCGGCCAGTTCCACACCCGCATGTGCCGCGACTACGCCAACGGCAAGGAATGTTTTGTCGCCGGTGTGAACCCGAAAAAGGCCGGCGAAGATTTCGAAGGCATCCCGATTTACGCCAATGTGACGGAAGCCGCCCAGGCCACCGGCGCCACGGTGTCGGTGATTTACGTGCCGCCCGCAGGCGCTGCCGCAGCGATCTGGGAAGCCGTGGAAGCCAACCTGGACCTGGCGATCTGCATCACCGAAGGCATTCCCGTGCGCGACATGCTGGAAGTGCGCAACCGCATGAAAGCCAAGGAAGCGGCCGGCGGCAAGCGTACGCTGCTGCTCGGCCCCAACTGCCCTGGCCTGATCACGCCCGAGGAAATCAAGATCGGCATCATGCCCGGCCACATCCACCGCAAGGGCCGCATCGGCGTGGTCAGCCGCTCCGGCACGCTGACTTATGAAGCCGTGGCGCAGCTGACCGAAATCGGCCTGGGCCAGTCGAGCGCGGTCGGCATCGGCGGCGACCCGATCAACGGCCTGAAACACATCGACGTGATGCGCGCCTTCAATGAAGACCCGGACACCGATGCCGTCATCATGATTGGCGAAATCGGCGGCCCGGACGAGGCTGAAGCCGCCATGTGGTGCAAGGCAAACATGAAAAAGCCCATCGTCGGCTTCATCGCGGGTGTGACCGCTCCTGCCGGCAAACGCATGGGCCATGCCGGTGCGCTGATCTCGGGTGGTGCCGATACGGCGGACGCCAAGCTGGAAATCATGGAAGCCTGCGGCTTCACCGTGACGCGCAACCCGTCAGAAATGGCGAAATTGCTGAAAGCCTTGCTGTAAATTCCGGAAAATTGAGTCCGGTCAACTGTCTGGCCGATTGTCTTCGCTGACAATCGGCCTTTTCGATTTCCTTTGAGAGGTTTCCATGGAAGAGTTCATGACAGCAAGCTTCTGGCTTGCAGTTGGCCAGATCATCATGATCGACATCCTGCTGGGTGGCGACAACGCGGTGGTGATCGCCCTGGCATGCCGGAACCTGCCTGCCAAGCAGCGCACGCAGGGCATCATTTACGGCACCATGGGCGCGATTGTGTTGCGCGTGTTGCTGATTGCCTTTGCGCTGGCCTTGCTGGCCGTGCCCTACCTCAAGATCGTGGGCGCCATTTTGCTGCTCTGGATAGGCGTGAAACTGCTGCAACCCGAGGCTGAGGATGCGCACAACATCAGCTCCAGCGACAAGCTGTGGGGCGCGGTCAAAACGGTGATCATTGCCGACCTGGTGATGAGCGTGGACAACGTGCTGGCGATCGCGGGCGCCGCCCAGGGCGCGCACCAGGACCATCAACTGCCGTTGGTGATCTTCGGTTTGCTGGTCAGCATTCCCATCATTGTCTGGGGCAGCCAGCTGGTGCTCAAGCTGATGAGCCGCTTCCCGGTCATCATCACCCTGGGCGCCATGCTGCTCGGCTGGATTGCCGGCCAGATGGCCTGGACCGACCCCGCCCTCAAGCCTTACCTGCCGGCCTCGCCGGTATGGGGTTATGCCGCTGCCGTTACGGGTGCCTTGCTGGTTTTCGTCGCCGGGAAGGTCATGCAGGCGCGACACAAGCCTGCCAAAACGGCCTGAGCGCTGGCCGCTGCGCAGCGGCGTCAATTTGCAACACAAGGCTCCGGCCGTGTGCAAAAGTCCCTTGTCCGGGCTCAAGGCGTCTGTTAACGTCCGCAAACGGGAGATTTGTAACCGCGATGTAACGTGGCCGCGTGGCCGAGAGCGTCACAAATCGGTCAGAGCGGATATGCACAGCGAAGCAGGACAAAAGGCGGGACGTGGCCACATCATCATCAAGTAAGCGCAGGCAATTCTGGCGAGCGGACTGGTTTGTGGGCGTCCTTGTCGTGCTGGCCGTGCTGGTTCTGCACAGCGTCACGGATTTTTTTGGCACGCTGGAGCGCCGTTATTACGACTTTGCCAGCACCAGCACCTCGCGCCTGCCCTCGGATCGCATTGCCATCATCGCCATTGACGACCAGAGCATCGCCAACATCGGCCGCTGGCCATGGCCGCGCGATGTGCACGCCCAGCTGATCGACCAGCTCGCGGCAGCCAAGGCGAAGACCATCGCCCACACCGTGTTCTTTCTGGAACCCCAGACCGACCGCGGCCTGGTTTTTATTCGCAAGATGAAGGAAGCGCTGGGCCCGGTGGCCGATCCTGCGGCGGCCCCTGGCGGGCTGACTGAAGAACTGGGCAAGGTGATCGCCGAGGCGGAACTGGCGCTTGACACCGACGCCAAGCTCGCGGCCAGCATGGCCAGGGCCGGCAACGTGCTGGTGCCTTCTGTCTTTGTGCTGGGGGAACCGCAGGGCCGGCCCGACAGCCCGTTGCCCGACTACGCGCTGAAGAGCGCCGTCGCAGAACAAAACAATTTTTCGCTGCCCGCTGTTCGTGGCCAGCAGCCGATTGCGCTGATCGGCAACAGCGCGGCCGGCATCGCTCACCTGAACCAGTTGCCGGACGTGGACGGCGCCGTTCGCCAGGAGCCGCTGCTGATCAACTACTTCGGCAAGGCCGTGCCGTCCATGGGTTTGCTGGCGGCGGTCAAAAGCCTGAATCTCGATGCGGCTGATATCCGGCTCAACAATGGTGAGTCGGTGCAGATCGGCAAGCTGCGCATCGGCACGGACGAGGCCGCCCTGATGTTGCCGCAGTTCTACAAAGGCCGCGACGGCCGGCCGGCCTTTGCTGTCGACTCCTTCTATGACGTGCTGTCGGGCAAGATCCCCGCCGGCAAGTACGCCGACAAGATCGTGATCATCGGCGCGACGGCAGCCGGCGTGGGCACACAGTTCCCGACACCCGCCGGCCCCGGATTGTCGCCGGCCGAGACCATTGCCCACATCACGTCGAGCATTTTGAGCGAGCATTTCATCGTCCAACCGGGCTGGGGCATCTGGGCCACCTTGGCCGTGTTGCTGGTGATCGCCGCGTACCTCATCGCGGGTTTGCCGCGCTTGTCGGCGGGCAAGGCGGCCCTGGTGACGCTGGGACTGTTCTTGCTGCTGCTGGTTGCCGAGTTTGGCCTGTTGTCGGCATCGGCGACCTGGCTCAAACTGGTCTTCCCTGCCGCGCTGCTGCTGATCGGTCACCTGGCGCTGACCACCAAACGTTTCCTGATGACGGAGGCCGGCAAGATCCGCTCGGACGAGGAGTCCGCAGAAACCAGCCGCATGATGGGTCTGGCCCTGCAGGGCCAGGGCCAGCTCGACATGGCCTTTGACCGCTTCCGCCGGGTGCCGTTTACCGACGCCTTGATGGACAACCTGAACAATCTTGCCCTTGATTTTGAGCGCAAGCGCCAGTTCAATAAGGCGCAGGCGGTGTATGAGTACATGGCCGGCCACAACAAGAACCACAAGGACCTGCAGGCCAAACTCAACCGCGCCAAGAACCTGTCGGAGACCGTGATCCTCGGCGGCAGCGGCGCCCATCCCGGCGGCACCATGCTGCTCGATGGCGGGGGAGTTGAAAAACCCATGCTGGGACGCTACCAGGTTGAAAAAGAGCTGGGCAAGGGCGCCATGGGTGTGGTGTATCTTGGCAAGGACCCCAAGATCGGCCGCGTCGTCGCCATCAAGACCATGGCCCTGAGCCAGGAGTTCGAAGGCGATGAGCTGACTGATGCGCGCGAACGATTTTTCCGGGAGGCGGAGACCGCCGGGCGTCTCCAACACCAGAACATCGTCACGATTTTTGATGCCGGCGAAGAGCATGATCTGGCTTATATCGCCATGGAGTTTCTCAAGGGCAAGGACCTGGCGGACGTGACCAAAGACGGTCATCTGCTGCCTGTCCCCAAAGTGCTTTCGATCGCGTCGCGCGTGGCGGAGGCGCTGGCGTATGCGCACAAGCAAAACGTGGTGCACAGGGACATCAAGCCGGCGAACATCATGTATGACCCCGGGACCGACACCGTCAAGGTGACTGATTTCGGCATTGCCCGCATCACCGACTCCAGCAAAACGAAAACCGGCATGGTGCTTGGAACGCCAAGCTTCATGTCGCCGGAGCAGATTGCCGGCAAAAAGGTCGATGGCCGCTCGGACCTCTATTCGTTGGGTGTGATGCTTTTCCAGATGCTTGCAGGTGTGCTGCCGTTTCGCGGTGACTCGATGGCGGAATTGATGTACAAAATCGCCAATGAGCCGGCACCGGACATCCGCATCATCCGCCAGGACTTGTCCGGGCGCCTGGCGGATATCGTGGCCTTGTCGCTCAGCAAGAACTCCGAGACCCGGTATCAGGATGGCGAGCAGTTTGCCGCTGATTTGCGCCTTGTGATTGCGGAGCTCTCGGGCGCCGTTACTTCGCCGTCTTCTGTGGCGGCGTTGCCGGCGGTAGAGGGGGCAGACGCCGGTGAAAAAACCGTTGTTCTGGCAGCCGCAGAGATGCCTTCATTTGAAAAAACAGTCCTTACCCAGACCTCTTCCGACGCCGCGGCAGGCTATGCCGAAAAAGATTTGAAGCCATAAAAAAAACAATGATCTACGAGATTTGCACTCAGACTGATCCGGGGTTGACCCGGGACAACAACGAAGATGCGGTAACTTTTGATGCCGCTACCAACCTTTGCATTCTGGCCGACGGCATGGGTGGCTATAACGCTGGAGAAATAGCCAGCGGTATGGCCACCGCTTTCATCAAGTCGGAGCTGGGACGATGGTTGTCCCAGGCAGGCAAAAACGCCAACTCCAAGGAGGTGCGGCGGGCCATGGAAATTTGCGTTGAAAACGCCAACCATTCCATTTTCAATGCGGCCAACTCCAATCCCCAGTATTCCGGCATGGGCACCACGCTGGTTGTCGGTGTATTCCAGGGCATGCGCCTGATGCTGGGCCATATCGGTGATTCGCGCTGTTACCGCTTGCGGGGGGCTCAGTTACAGCAGATATCCAAGGACCACTCGCTCCTGCAGGAACAGATTGATGCCGGGCTGATCACGCCCGAACAAGCGCTTACGTCGGTCAACAAAAACCTGGTCACGCGGGCGTTGGGGGTGGAGGATGCTGTGTTGCTGGAAGTCAACGAACACCGCGTGGAGTTGGGTGATATCTACCTGATGTGCTCAGACGGCCTGTCGGACATGATCGGTGACGAGGAGATTGCGGCTATTCTATTGGGATCGAAATCGCTCGATCAGATCGCCAGGCAACTTGTTATTGCGGCCAATAACGGGGGCGGGCGGGATAATATTTCAGTGTTGCTGGCTCAAGCCAAGGAAGCCTCGGTTAAACGCGGACTACTATCAAGAATGTTGGGGAAATAGCCATTGAGCGCCAAATTAAAAAGTGACAGGAGTCGGCCATGCCGAAAATGATCGTCTCTATTGACGGTGTCGTCATCAAGGAGGTGCAACTGACCAAGGACCGTACGTCCCTGGGTCGGCGGCCTTACAACGACATCGTCATCGACAACCTGGCCGTCAGTGGCGAGCATGCGGTTCTGCAAATGTCGGGCAATGAAGTTTTTGTCGAAGACTTGAACAGCACCAACGGCACCTATCTCAACGGTAAAGCCGTCAAAAAGCAGCAACTCAGCAATGGTGACACTGTCGAGATCGGCAAGTACAAGATCAAATATGTGAACGAAGCTGCAAGCGCCGGCTTCGAGAAAACAATGATCATCAAGGCGGGTTCGGCGGGCCTGGTCGCCCCGGCCGCCAGCGCGGTTTCGGCCCCTCCCGTGGAGGGTGGCACGGGCAATGCAGCGATCAAGGTGATGTCCGGTGCTGCGGCTGGTCGTGAGGTTGCCCTGGTCAAGGTGGTTACCACCATTGGCAAACCCGGTGTGGCGGTTGCTGCCATTACCAAAAGGCCGCATGGATTTGTTGTTGCGCATGTGGAAGGTGACAACCGGCCGACCCTGAATGGTGCGGCCATTGGCGCGGAGCCTGTCCCGCTTAAAAACGGCGATCTTCTGGAGCTGGCAGGCACACAAATGCAGTTTGTACAGCATTGATCCGGGTGGTTGTTTGGCGTTGACCGGAAAACCGATTTCAAGCGCCGCACTCTGAGAGGCCTTATGCGAGTTCTTTTCCGGCACTGGCCTCGCATTGCCGTCACACTGATCCCGCTGATTTTTGCATTGCTGCATGCTGGGGGCGTGCTTCGGCTGGACGTTCTGCAGCGGCTTGACGACATTCTTTACGATGCCCGGCTTCGCGCCACCATGCCCAGGACGGTCGACGAGCGCATCGTCATTGTGGACATTGACGAAAAAAGCCTTGCAGAGGTGGGCCGCTGGCCCTGGGGGCGCAACAAGCTGGCTGAACTGGTCGAAGAATTGCTGGACCGCCAGCAAGCGGCCATGCTGGGTTTTGACGTGGTTTTTGCGGAGGCCGATGACAGCTCCGGCTTGAAGCGGCTCAGGCAACTGGCGCAAAACGAAATGAAGGACCAGCCGGCATTCGCCGAAAAACTGGGCCAGATACAAGACAGTCTGGACTACGACGCTGTCTTTGCCAAATCAATCAGCAGGCGACCGGTTGTTCTCGGTTATTACTTCACAAGTGACCGGGACGGGCGGATCAACGGCGTATTGCCTGCCCCGGTCATGGACCGGGAGGCGATGAAAGGCCGGCCGATCAAGGTCACCAGCTGGAATGGTTTTGGCGCCAATATCGACGCGATTGCCAAAGCGGCGCCGATGGCCGGCTTTTTCAACTCCATCACCGAGGGGGACGGCGTTGTTCGCTCCATCCCTTTGCTGGCCGAATACAAAGGCCAGTATTACGAATCCCTCTCCCTGGCAATGTTTCGGATGCTGGTTGGTTTGCCAAGCGTCGAGCCCGGCTTTCCGCAGGAAAGATTTTTGACCCGCAATTACCAGGGCCTGGAGAGCATTTTGCTCAAGCAGGGCAACAAAACCCTGGCTATTCCTGTAGACGACCGGGTGGCCACCCTGGTGCCGTTCAGGGGGCCGGGTGGTGCCAGCGGCGGCTCTTTCAGGTATATCTCGGCCTCAGATGTGCTGGCCAAAAAAGTAGCGCCGGGCCAACTGAAAGACAAAATTGTTTTGCTTGGCACCACCGCGCCGGGGTTGCTCGACTTGAGAGTCACGCCTGTCGGTGAAACCTACCCGGGTGTGGAGACACATGCCAACGTGATTTCCGGCTTTCTTGATGGCAAAGTGTTCGTCAAGCCGGACTATGCGCTAGGGTATGACGTACTGATACTGATTTTGTCCGGGCTAACGCTGGCATTTGCGTTGCCCCTGCTGTCTGCCCCCAAGGCCGTGGCAACCAGCGTGGGCATGGTCGCCCTGCTGGTCGGCCTGAATTTCTGGCTGTACTCGGCGTATGGACTGGTGCTGCCATTGGCCACCGCGCTGGTGATGGCGCTGACCGCCTTTGCGTTGAACATGAGTTATGGCTACTTTGTCGAAAGCCGCTCGAAACGCGAATTGGCCAACCTGTTTGGCACCTACGTGCCGCCTGAGCTTGTCGATGAAATGGTCAAAGACCCCGACAGCTACAGCATGAAAGCCTCAGCCAAAGAGTTGACGGTGATGTTTTGTGACATGCGTGGCTTCACCAAGATGTCCGAGACCATGGAGCCTACGCAGCTCCAGGCCTTGCTCAACAGCGTGTTCAGCAGGCTGACTGACTTGATCCGCAATAACCGCGGCACCATCGACAAATACATGGGAGACTGCGTGATGGCTTTCTGGGGCGCGCCTGTGGACACGCCGGAGCACGCCGGCCTGGCGGTCAAAACCTCCATCGAAATGGCGCAGGCAATCCGCCAGCTCAATGAGGAGCACCGTGCCCAGGGGTTACCGGAAATAGGCATAGGAATCGGGTTGAACACCGGAAGCATGTGTGTCGGAGACATGGGCTCCCACATACGCCGCAGTTACACGGTGATTGGTGATTCCGTCAACCTGGGTTCACGACTGGAGGGGCTGTCCAAAACCTATGGTGTCGATACCGTGGTCAGTGATTCGACCCGCAAGCTCGCTACAGATTTTGCCTGGCAAGAGCTGGACAGGGTGCGGGTCAAGGGCAAAGACCAGGCGGTGGCCATTTTTTCCCCGCTGGCGCCTTTGGCCCTGATGGATGCGCGAACAGGCGCCGAATTAAAAGAGTGGGCCCTGGCTCTCAAGGCCTACCGTGATCAGGCATGGGACGCTTGCGATGTGCATTTGCTCAACTTACAGCGCATGAATGCGCAAAAGTACCTTTACCGTCTGTACGCGGAGCGTGTAGCCTCCATGAGATTGCTGCCGTTTGATCCCGAGTGGGACGGCGCAACCAATTTCGAAACCAAGTAAGCGCAATCAAACGTAAAAAAACATGAAAGTACGTGTACTGGGTTGCTCCGGGGCCATTGCCAAAGACTGCCGAACCACGTCTTTCCTGCTCGATCATGATGTGCTGGTCGACGCCGGGACGGGGGTTGGCGATCTCACGCTCGATGAGATGCGTGGCATTGACCACGTCCTGCTCACACACTCCCATCTCGATCACGTTGCGGCCCTGCCACTGATGGTCGATGCGATTGCGGCGCAGCGTACAAGCCCGATACAGATCCATGCGCTGCAGGGCACGATAGATGCGCTGAGGGCACACATCTTCAACAACACCATCTGGCCGGATTTCTCGAAAATTCCCACACCGGAGGCGCCCTTTATCAGCTTTCATCCGCTGACGATTGGACAGACGCTGTTGCTTGCCGGAAAATTTGTGGAAGTACTGCCAGCGGTTCATACGGTGCCGGCGGTCGGGTATTCGGTGGCCGCGGGTGCAGGCTGCTGGGTGTTTACCGGCGACACCGAGCGCAACCCCGCGCTTTGGGCCCGTATCAACCAGCTCAACGTCGCCATGCTGGTGATTGAGACCGCCTTCAGCAACAGGGAGCGCGACTTGGCCAGGCGCAGCCTGCATTTGTCGCCTCATGCGCTTGCCAGCGAACTCGACTGTATCGACAAAGGTAAAAATTACCCGATTTACATCACCCATACCAAGCCGGCAGAAACCGATTTGATCATGGCCGAAATCCAGCGCTTTGACCAGACGGCGCCGTTTGGTCCCAACGTCACCCACGACATACGCTGGTTGCGTGCGGGTCAGGAGTTTGAACTATGAGCGCCGTATTGCAACGAGACCACGAAGACGAATTTTTCGACTCGCAGATGCTTCCTCCGCAGGAGCGGGGGGTGACTTTTGAAGCGCTGTATTTTCGCCAGTTGCAACTGGTGACCAACCGCATTCACGAGACTGAAAATATTGATCAGATCATGCTGGAAGCCAGCCAGGACATCTGCAAACTCTTCAACGCAGACCGGCTGACCCTGTACGCCCTCAACGAAGACCGCACGTCGATTGTTTCCAAGGTCAAGACGGGCCTCAATACCAGCCGCGACCTGAAGTTGCCTATCAGCGCGCAGAGCATTGCGGGTTATGTGGCGCTGTCGAAGGCCATGGTGAACATCGCTGATGTGTACGACGATGAAGCACTCAAGAAAATCCACCCCAACCTGAGTTTCCTGCAAGAGGTGGACAAGCGCTCCGGCTACCGTACCAAACAAATGCTGGTTGCCCCCGTGATGGATGGCAGCACCCTGTATGGGGTTCTCCAGGTCATCAACAACCGAAGCGATCAACCGTTCGCCAAGCTTGAGGAAGACGGCGCCCAGCAGTTGTGCAAGACCCTCGGCATCGCCATTCGTCAGCGTTTGCGGAAGGTGGAGGATGTCCAGCGGCGCAGGGCGACGAAATACGATGGACTGGTGGCCGATGGCGTGTTGTCGCAGGACGAGTTGCTGCAGTGCGTGCAGAAAGCCCGTGAAGAAGTGCAGTCGGTCGAGCATCTGTTGATGGCCGACTACCGGATCCGGCCGGCACAAATAGGCGCTTCACTGGCTAAATTCTTTGGCGTGCCGTATGAGGGATTCAACTCCGGGCGAATTCGTTCGGAGATGCTGCATGGGTTGCTCAAGCGGCATTTTGTCGAGCAGCAAGGCTGGATGCCGCTGGAAGAAACCCCCGACGGCCTGGTCATCATGTGTGTAGACCCCGAGGCGGTGCGCGGCGCACGGGTCGTTCCCCAAGTGTTTCCCAAAAGCACCAAGTTTGCCTACTGCGTGACGACGCAAACTGAATTTGACGAAACGCTGAGCCAGCTTTTCGGTGCAGGAAACGAGGGGGGCTCCATTGATCAGCTGCTTGCTGACATGGACTCGCCGCTGGAAAATGATGCCAGCGATGACTCGGCGCTGGAGTCTGCTGCTGCCGACAACGAACTGGTCAAGTTTGTCAACAAAGTCATCATTGACGCGTACAAGCAGAAGGTGTCCGACATCCACATTGAGCCCATGCCGGGCAAGGCCAAGACTGGCATTCGCTTTCGCATTGACGGCACCCTGCAGCCGTATATCGAAGTGCCGGCTCAGTTCCGCCAAGCCATGGTGACCCGGCTCAAGATCATGTGTGATCTCGACATTTCGGAAAAACGCAAACCGCAGGATGGCAAGATCAAGTTCAAGAAATATGGCCCGCTCGATATCGAGTTGCGTGTGGCCACCATTCCGTCGGCAGGCGGGGTGGAAGATGTTGTCATGCGGATACTGGCGGCGGGCGAGCCCATACCTCTGGAGAAACTCGGACTTACCGCGCACAACAGGGAGCGGCTGGAGAAAACCGTTTCCAAACCTTACGGACTTTTCTACGTGTGCGGTCCGACCGGCTCCGGCAAAACAACGACGCTGCACTCCATCCTGAAGTTTCTGAACACGCCAGACACCAAAATCTGGACGGCTGAAGACCCGGTGGAGATTACGCAAAAGGGCTTGCGCCAGGTGCAGATCAATAAAAAAGCCGGAATCGATTTCGCACTTGTCATGCGTGCTTTTCTGCGTGCCGACCCGGACATCATCATGGTCGGCGAGTCGCGCGACAAGGAAACTGTTTCCATGGGTGTAGAGGCGTCCTTGACCGGGCACATGGTGTTTTCGACCCTGCACACCAACTCGGCGCCTGAGTCGATCACCCGGCTTCTGGACATGGGCATGGACCCATTCAATTTTGCAGATGCCCTGCTAGGCATTCTTGCGCAACGGCTCGCGAAAAAATTGTGCGATTGCAAGCAGGCCTACCAGCCGAATGCGCAGGAGCTGAAGGACTTCATCAAGGAATACGCCGAAGAACTGCGCAATACAGAGGCGTGGAAGGACGACCCCGGCGGCGCGGCGCAAGAACTGCTGGACGACTGGATGGCGCGTTATGGCCAGGACGGCAAGCTCACCCTTTACCGCGCTACTGGCTGCGACAAATGCAACCAAACGGGCTACAAAGGGCGCATCGGTCTGCATGAGTTGATGATTGCCGACGATGCGGCAAAAAAACTGATTCAGGAACGGGCGCGCGTCGCCGAGCTTTTTTCAGCGGCCGTGAACAGCGGAATGCGTACGCTCAAGATGGACGGGATGGAAAAGGTTTTGATGGGGCTGACGGATATGAAGATGGTTCGGTCGGTCTGCATCAAGTGACAAAATTGTCCTCATATTTTCGCGGACTGACCAAAATTGCCTTTCTTTTGGCAAGCAGTGGCCCAGAAATGAGAAGTTTTCCCGGTAAATGGCTTGGCACAAAATCTGCACTAAGTCCGGGCTAGTTTCTTAACCAAGGAGTTTTTTATGAATCGTTCCATACAAAAGGGTTTTACCCTGATCGAATTGATGATCGTTGTCGCGATCATCGGTATTTTGGCTGCCGTGGCTCTGCCGGCTTACCAGGACTACACCGTCCGTGCAAAGGTGTCGGAAGTAATTCTGGCTGGCTCTTCGGCAAAAACGTCCGTGTCTGAAGCGGCTCAGGTGTATTCTGTGATGCCTTTGGCGGCCAGTGTGACCGTCGATACACAAGTGTCCAAGTATGTCTCCGGCGTAGGTTTCATCTACGGCGACGCCAGCACTGGGTCCATCGTTGCCGTCGCGCAAGGTGAGCCGAAGATCAACGGCGCCGGTGTTCAGTTCAATGGTGTGGTGCAAGGCAATGGACAGGTGCTCTGGACCTGTTTGGCCGCGCCAATCGCAGGCAGCGTCACGGTGCTGATGCCTGCCAAATACATGCCCGCCAGCTGCAAGTAAGCCAGCGAGCTAGTAGTAGCTTCTCTGCAAAAAGGGCTTCCTCTGGAAGCCCTTTTTTTGCCTGTGAATTGTGAACATGTTCCCGCGAGCTGCCCTTGTCCGGGATGAAAGACGAATGGAACTTGCAGTGATATCGAGACCGGCATTGCCTCGCTTCTGGCTGGTTGCGGGCGCAGTTGCACTGTCTTTGGCGTGGATTCTGCCCAATCACTACCCGCCTTGGTCGTCCTTTCATATGGATGCCTGGAGTGCACTGGTGCTCGCAGCGCTTGCCCTGGCTGTCATCCTGCGTTCCCCGCGGGAAATTGCCTGGCATGGCCTGGCGGTGATGGCGGCGGTTCTGTGCTGCATTCCCTGGATTCAGTATGCCGGGGAATTGATTCCGCTGTCAGGCACAAGCTGGATTGCCTGCGCTTATCTTTTGGGCCTGTGCCTGGCCATATTGGTCGGCGGCCGGTGGGAGTCGACCAGCCCGGGGCAAGTCATGGACTTTCTCTTCCTGGCGATCAGCGTGGCTGCGCTGATTTCTGTGGGTCTTCAGTTGCATCAGTGGCTGATGCTGGACCTTCTCGACATCTGGTCCATGGGGCAGGGGTATGGCCGGCCCTTTGCCAATTTCGGGCAACCCAATCAATTGGGCACTCTGCTGCTATGGGCCTTGTTGGGCATAACATGGGCCATCAGAAGAGGCCAGCTTGGCCTGCCTATTGCGCTGGCTCACGCGAGTTATCTGCTGTTCGGGCTGGCGCTGACCGGGTCGCGCACCGCCTGGGTGGCGGTCTTGTTGCTGGTGGCCGCTTGCTGGATTTGGCGCAAGCTTTGGGTAAATAAATGGATCCCGTGGCTGGTGACGGGCTTGGCGGCGATTTTTGCGATATACGTTCTGTCCATCGGCACGCTGAGCGAAATTTTGATGATTGCGCCGGCTGAACCCCAGGATATCGCGCGCGTAGGTACAGAAACCCGTCCGGTGATCTGGACCATGTTTGTAGACGCTGTGCTCAGACATCCATTCGTTGGATATGGCTGGGGCCCCTTGTCCTCTGCGCAGATTGAGGTGGCCCCGGACCATCCGGTGTTGAATACTGTTTATTCCCATTCCCACAATCTCATACTGGATCTGGTGCTCTGGTGCGGAATTCCTGTGGGCTTGGCGGTCATCTGCTACCTGGCCCGATGGCTGTGGCTTCAGCTCAAGAGAACCGATAGCGCAGAAACCGCACTGATGCTTCTCTTCATACTGGTTGTTTTCAATCACGCCATGCTGGAGTTTCCCCTGCAGTACGCGTATTTCCTTTTGCCTGCCGGGCTGGTAATGGGAGCCCTGGATAGCCGCTCGAATGTGCCTGCCTTGTGGAGGTCAGGTCGTAAGACGGCCGTGGGTATCTGGCTGGTGCTGGCAGTTTTGTTGATGCTGCTGATCCGGGATTATTCGCGGGTAGAGCGTGCCTACCAGGTGCTGCGCTTTGAGTGGGCCGGGTACACCAAACAGGCGTCCGCACAACCGCCTGAGGTCATGTTGCTTGATCAGTGGAAGGGGTTTGTCTGGTACGTCCGGCTGGAGCCTTCTGAGGGCATGAATGCCAGCGATATCGAGCTAATGCGCGCCTTGACGCGCCTGTACCCCAGCGCTGGCTTCTTCCACAAGTTGGCAACAGCGCTCGCCCTGAACGACCGTCCGGAAGAGGCGTTATGGTGGTTGCGCCGGGTGTGCAAAATAGCAAGCCCTTTTCAGTGCGTTGCCGTGCAACGAGCATGGGCCATGCAGTCGAAGGCCAATGCAAAAATCGCAACCGTTGCATGGCCCGTGTCGGAACTGCCTGAGCCTCCTGGTTCGGGACAGACGTTGAAGCAGCCTTGAGCGCTGACATTTTTGGTTCCTGCTGAGACTTATCAACCTTGGAAAGCTGCGTGGTCTGGACGGGGCCCGACTCAACCCGAATGAAATGGCATGCAAACCTGACGGTGACCGAGGCGGGCCTGGTGCTGATTTTGGCGCTGCCCTGGCTGAGTCCCTTTGCACCAGGACCATCACCCGCCGTAGTGCCGCTGCTCGTGAGCCTGGGCTGCTTGGCGCTGCTTTGTGGCGTCGTCTCAGGGGGCAAGGCTGCCTGCCAGGGTCACGCAGTCTTGTCCCCGCACGTGATTGCCCTGTCCTTGTGTTGTGCGGCGCTCGTGAGTTCCGTACTGGGCCTGTTTCAGTATCTTGGCGGGTCATTGCATCTTGGGCCGTGGGTCAACCAGACCGGTGCCGGCGAGGCCTTTGCCAATTTGCGCCAGCGCAACCACTTTGCCTCGTTGATGAATATCGGCTTCTTCTGCCTGATATGGTTCGTCCAGACAACCAGGGCACAACACCGTTTCCACTCGCTGGTGCTGTATGGCACCACCATTTTTCTCGGGGTGGGCAATGCCGTTTCCGCCTCCCGTACCGGCCTGCTTCAACTTGTATGGCTGACTTTCGCCTATGGGTATTGGCGAATCGCTGTCGGGAGCACCTCGGCCGGGCGTTTGGTGATTGTGGTTTGGCTGGCCTATTGGCTGACAGCTTGGGGATTGCCGGAGATTACAGACATCAGCGGCGGTGTTCTCAGTAGAGCGGCAGCGGACGACTCCTCTTGCGCTGGCCGACGCGCTTTATGGTCCAACGTTGTCGCGCTGATCGGTCAGAAACCCTGGTTCGGCTGGGGTTGGGGCGAACTTGATTACGCACATTACATGACGCTGTACCCCGGCGAACGATTTTGCGACATCCTGGACAATGCGCACAACCTGCCTTTGCATCTGGCCGTGGAGCTTGGCATTCCTGTGGCGGTGCTGTTTTGCGGTATCGCTGGCTGGCTGGTGCTGCGTGCCCGACCTTGGTGTGAAACCGATCCGACTCGGCAAATGGCCTGGGGCATACTCGCACTGATCCTGCTGCACAGCCTGCTTGAATACCCCCTGTGGTACGGACCGTTTCAAATTACCTTCGGCTTGTGTGTGTACCTGCTCTGGACGACGCGGGAGCGACATGAACCCACACGGCACTCGCAAGCAGGCCTTGATACCAGGCGGGCGTATGGCCGTTATTTTCTGGGAACGACAGCGGTGCTCACGATGGCGGTTGCAGCATACGCAGCCTGGGATTACCACCGAGTCAGGCAAATTTATCTGGTGCCGGCTCAGCGCGATGCTGCTTATCGCGAAAACACCCTGGAGAAAATTCGTGACACGTACTTGTTCCGCCACCAGTTCGACTTCGCAGCGCTAAGCCTGACACCGCTGACCCCGGCGAATGCGCTACAGATATACACGCTGAGCAGTGAGTTGCTGCATTACTCGCCCGAGCCCCGGGTGATCGAGAAGGTGATTGAAAGTGCCGTGATGCTGCGGCGCGACGACGAGGCCTTGCTGCATTTGGCCCGCTACCGTGCGGCCTTCCCGAGCGACCATGCGCGATGGCGGCAGGCGCTGATCATGCCGAACGGGCTGGCCAATTGAGGCCGGCGAGGCCTTACGCCGCAGCCACAAAACTGCCTGATTTACCGCCGTGCTTTTCCAGCAATTTGACATCGCTGATCACCATGCCACGGTCCACCGCCTTGCACATATCGTAAATCGTCAGCAATGCAATCTGTACTGCGGTCAATGCTTCCATTTCCACCCCGGTGGGCCCTACCGTTTCAACGGTGGCAAGGCAGCTGATGCTGGCACTGGCCACATCGGCGTTGAACTCAATCGCCACGCGCGTCAAGGCCAGCGGATGGCACAGCGGAATCAAATCGCTGGTTTTTTTGGCGGCCATGATGCCGGCAATGCGCGCAATGCCCAGCACGTCGCCCTTTTTCGCCGTCCCTTCCAGGATGATGGACAGGGTGGCCGCATTCATGGCAATACGGCCTTGCGCCACGGCGACCCGGTGGGTTGCGGGTTTGGCCGCGACATCCACCATGTGGGCTTGCCCCTGCCCGTCGAAATGTGTCAGCGTTGAAGTCGTGGTCATACTGTTACGAAACCTTTACAAGCATCCTTCATCATAAGAGCATGTTCATCCCGTCCCAAATCATCGCGGACGCCGGACAGTTGCGCGACCTGAAGCCCCGCTTTTGGGAGGGGCCATTGGCTTTGACGCCGTGCTGGCGTCGGCCTTGGGCACCAGCAGACCGTGGGCGGCCTTGCCCGATCTCAACCCTACCGAGGTGATTGCCTTTGTTTTCATTGACTTCTTCTGAATTTAGCAAGAGAAAAAGGCCTCCAGCCCATACCAGGTATGTGCTGGCAGCTATATTTTTAGTAGCATCTGCCGGCTTTTCACAGGCCCAGGCGCCGGTTCGCTCCAGCGGCTCTTTGCCCGTGCTGGGTGACACATCGGAGCTGCCGGCCAGTGTCGAAAGGCGCTTGGGCGACCGTATCGCCAGCACGATTTACCGCGACCCGGATTATCTGGACGATCCGGTGCTCGGCGACTACCTGCAAAGCATCTGGCAGCCCTTGATGACGGCGGCACGCGCGCGGGGCGAGCTCGGTGTCGAACTGGAAGAACGCTTCGCCTGGGAAGTCATGCTGATACGCAACCGCACCATCAATGCCTTCGCCTTGCCCGGTGGGTATCTGGGTGTGCATCTCGGCCTGATCAGTGTCGTGGAAAGCCGTGACGAGCTGGCCTCTGTGCTGGCGCACGAGTTGAGCCATGTGACGCAGCGTCATATTTCACGCCTGATGAGCAAACAGAACCAGCAAATGCCGTGGATGCTGGCAGCCATGATCCTGGGCATGCTGGCCGCCAGCAAAAATCCCGACGCTGCGAACGCCGCCATCGCGGGGGGCCAGGCCATCGCGGTCCAGAACCAGCTCAACTTTTCCCGGGACATGGAACGTGAGGCCGACCGGGTGGGTTTTGGCGTGATGGCCGATGCCGGCTTCGAAAAGCAGGGTTTTGCGACCATGTTCGACAAGTTGCAACATGCCTCGCGGCTCAACGACAACGGCTCCTACCCCTATTTGCGCAGTCACCCCCTGACCACGGAACGCATTGGCGAAGCCAAAGGCCGGCTGCAGCTGGAGGGCTCTGCGCCCCCCGTAGTTTCCGCAGAGGCCAGTCGGGCGCGCGTGGTTCACGCGATGATGGCCGGTCGCGCGCGCCTGCTGGGTGATGCCAGCGCGGAAGCCATGCGCCTGTTGCTGGCCGAGGCGCAGCGCGTGCCCTCATCCACGGCTGAGGGTTTGAAGCCGCGTGATGCCGGCGCCCTGTACGCGGGCGCGCTGGCGGCCGCCCGCTTGCGCGAGCACAGCCAGGCACGCAGCCTGGCGGACAAACTGAAATCAGCGACTGCTGCAAACCCAGCCATGACGGATGCGCTTGAACTGTTGTCGCTGGAACTTGATATCGCAGCGGGTCGTGCGGCGCAGGCCCCCAAACTTGCCAACGGCAAGAGCCGTGCGGCGGTCTTGTTGCAGTCCCAGGCCGACCTGGCGGCGGGGCGCCCGCAGGATGTGTCGGAACGCCTGCAAAGCTGGGTCAGCACCCATCCCAAAGACGCGATGGCCTGGCAGGTGCTGGCGACGGCTCAAGGCCAGCAGGGCCAGACGCTCAGGGCGATTCGGGCTGATGCTGAAAGCCGCGTGGCGCAACTCGACTACGGCGCAGCGCGGGACCGCTTCAAGGCGGCGCAAGACCTGATGCGCAGCGGGCGCGACACCGGTTCGGGCGCCAGCGCGCACATCGACGGCTCGATCATTGATACGCGCACGCGCGAAATCGACCAGTTACTTCGAGAACAAGCGCTCCAGGAGAAACTCGATCGCTAGCTGCAGCAGTGAGTAAATCAGTGAACCAATCAGGGCCGCCATGAAACCTGTGACGTGCAGGCCGCTGAGCAGGCTGGCCGCCGCCCAGAACATCAAGGCGTTGATGACGAACAGAAACAGCCCCAGCGTGACCAGCGTCACCGGCAGGGTCAACAGCACCAGGATGGGACGCACGACAGTATTGAGCGCGCTCAGCACGGCCGCCGCCAGCAAGGCTGCGGGAAAGCTGGTGACGGTGACGCCGGAATACAGATAAGCCACCGCCAGCAGGGCCGCAGCGCTGAGAAGCCATTTGATGATGAGTTTCATGGACGCAAGAATAGCACCCGCGGCACGCGTTTGCCGGCAGGGCAAAAGGCCGGCGTCAGTCCGCCGCCAGCAACATGCCGGTGCTTGCCATCATCGCGGCATAACTCCACAGAGTCCGTACCTGCGGCGTGGGCTGGCGCGTGACCGGCTGAAATTCGTTGCCGACCTTGGGGCGGCGCGCGTCCAGCACGCGACCGGCACCGTATTGGGCCATCAGCGCATCCGTCAAATCACACAGCGGCCCGCTGGCGACCTGGGTGATCACCGCGTCGCCGGGGCCTTGCAGCCGGGGAACGACCTGGGAAAAGATCTTTTCGGCCCACTTGCTGCGCCAGTTCTGGCGTGCGCTGTGGGTGACCCATTTGCTCACGTGGTGGGTGACACGCGGGGCACATCCGACCACGATCCAGCGGATGGGCGCACGGGTCTGGCCCACCGGCAGCATGGGCGTCAGCATGGTCAACGCGTAGGCGGCCTCGTCGATGTACACAATCATGTTGTCCATAAAGTTTTCCGGGTTCTACGTGTTGTTGTTGTGCGGACTCTGTGGTTCCCAGGCTGTGATGCAGCGGCCTGACAGACCGCCGCATCTTGCCCATCGACGGCTTATTCTGCAACCAGCTTGTTGTCACCGGCAGTTTTGGTGCGGCGGGTCGTCCACCATCCGGCACCCAGCACACCGGCGACGGCCACCGCGTAGGTGACCCATTGCGCGGCCGCAGTCAGGGTGGCAGAGGCGGCCGGCGCACCGGGCCCGCCGTAGACAGGGTCCAGCAGGGGCTCGCTCACAATCATCTTGGCGGCCGTGAAGGCCAGAACCGCAGCGCCGATGTTGATGATCAAGGGGTAGCGCTCGACCAGCTTGAGCACCATGGTGCTGCCAAACACCACGATCGGGATGCTGATCAGCAGGCCGATCACCACGAGGTCGAACGATCCCTGGGCCGCACCAGCGACGCCCAGTACGTTGTCAACACCCATCAGCGCGTCGGCGATCACAATGGTTTTCATCGCACCCCAGAAGGTGTTGGCCACCGGGCCGTCGTGCTCTTTCTCTCCCTGGTCGGCCAGCAACTTGTAGGCAATCCACAGCAGGCCCAGGCCGCCGACCAGCATCAGGCCCGGGATCTTGAGAAGCCAGACCACGCCGACCGTCATGACGGAGCGCACGGCAATGGCGCCCACGGTGCCCCAGGCGATGGCCTTTTTCTGCAGATGAGGCGGCAGGTTACGCGCAGCCAGCGCAATCACGATGGCGTTGTCGCCGGCCAGGACCAGGTCAATCAGGATGATGGCCAGCAGGGCAGACCACCAGGGCGTTGAGAATAATTCCATTTCACACTTTCACGTCAGGTTGCGACATGGAAATCCGGCGGGCGGACTTCCGGCTTCGTTAAAAACCAGACAAGGCAGGTAGAGGGGCGGAGTGGTTGCCGCGACGCCTCGATCAAACCTGTTCAGGTTTCAATCGAAGGTCTGGCTCGACATGCGTTGCACTGCATGCCCAGCAAGCCGGAAGTGTGAACTTCGTAATGACGACTTGCTGAAACGTCTGGCGGCGGGACGGTCCCGATCTGCCGGACGAGGGAGTTACTCCCCTTCGGAAGCCTATATTTGACAACAAATTGCAAATTTTTGCAAAAATTGGCGTTGCGTGGCTGGAAAAAAGTCGGGCCCACGGGATGGACACAGGCTTGGCCTATCATTCATGGCCCAGCCGGAAATGGCAAACCCCGTCACCAGCGGCGGCCCGGTTTTCTGCCTCCCCTTTCTCTTCCGATCGCAAAGCCCGAATGCCTGGCATCCACATCACCGACATTGAAGCCGCCATCAACTACTGGCGCGAGAAAAAACCGTCGCCGGACGGCGTCACGCTGGCGCCCGAGTTGCGGGCGCTGGCCGAGGTCTATGCGTTGATGGTTTTCTACCATGAGGAGGAGGCCGACGAGACGGGTTTTCCGCCCAAGGCCATGGCGGCCTGGCGTGCCTGGTACGACAGCACCGCCGACACGCCCTGCATCGCGATCTGTTCGACCAGCCAGGGCGACGACCTGTGCAAGGGTTGCGGCCGCACATTTGAAGAGGTTCAGCACTGGCCCGAGATGAGCCCGGTAGAAAAACGTGCCACCTGGCGGCGCATCACCCAGGAAGACACGGCCTGGCGTTTTGGTCGCTACGCCGACCGCGCGCTGGAAAAAAAGGATGAGCCGCCCGAGCCGCCACCGCCTGAGTCCTGAAGCTTTTTCGGCCTCTGGCCCCCATTTGGCGGGGGCTTCCAGCTATCAATTCAGGAGTAGACTGGGCTTATGCTGAGACTTGCCCGCGCTCCCAACATTGCCATCGCGGCGCTGTGGGCTGATGCCCTCCAGCAGGCGGGGTTCTCGGCCAGCGTGCAGCGTTATTTCCTCGGAAGCGTCGCCGGCGAATTGCCGCCCGACCAGTGCCAGCCCGAGATCTGGCTGGCCCATGACCACGAAAAGCCGCGCGCCGAGTTGCTGCTGAAAAGTTTGCAAAACCCGCCGCAGCGGCACTGGCTGTGCGCTTGCGGCGAAACGGTGGAAGGCGGCTTCGAGGCGTGCTGGGCCTGCGGGGCCCGCATGCCGGCGGGCTAGATCCGTTTCGCGAGCTCCGCGGCCTTGCCGACATAAGTCGCCGGCGTCATCGCCAGCAGCCGGTCCTTCTCGGCCTGCGGAATTTCCAGCGAGCGGATCAGCCCGTGCAGCGCTTCAGCCGTCACGGTTTTTCCGCGCGTGACTTCCTTGAGCTTTTCATAAGCGCCCTGCACGCCATAACGCCGCATCACGGTCTGGATCGGCTCGGCCAGCACTTCCCAGGCGCTGTCGAGGTCTTCGTCCAGCGCCTCGCTGTTGAGCTCGAGCTTGCCCAGGCCGACGCTCAGCGAGCTGTAGGCCAGCACGGCATAACCGAAAGCCACGCCCATGTTGCGAAGCACGGTGCTGTCGGTCAGGTCGCGTTGCCAGCGGCTGATCGGCAGCTTTTCGCTGAGGTGGCGCAGCAGCGCGTTGGCCAGGCCGAGGTTGCCTTCAGCATTCTCAAAATCAATCGGGTTGACCTTGTGCGGCATGGTGCTGGAGCCGATCTCCCCGGCCTTCAGGCGCTGCTTGAAATAGCCCAGGCTGACATAGCCCCAGACGTCGCGCGAGAAGTCAATCAGGATGGTGTTGGTGCGTGCCACCGCGTCGAACAGTTCGGCCATGTAGTCGTGCGGCTCGATCTGGATGCTGTAGGGCTGGAAAGTCAGACCCAGGCCCAGCGGCTCGGGTGACTCGATCACGCGGCGGCTCAGCGCCTCCCAGTCGAAGTCGGGCCAGGCCGACAGGTGGGCGTTGTAGTTGCCGACGGCGCCGTTCATCTTGGCCATCAACTGCACCCCGGCGATGCGCTCGCGTGCTACCACCAGGCGGGCGACGACGTTGGCGATTTCCTTGCCGACGGTTGTCGGGCTGGCGGTCTGGCCGTGGGTGCGGCTGAGCATGGCCTGGTCGGCATAACGGTGCGCCATCTCGCGCAGCTGGCTGATGACCTTGTCGAGCGCCGGCAACAGCACCTGCTCGCGGCTGCTCTTGAGCTGCAGCGCGTGGCTGGTGTTGTTGATGTCCTCGCTGGTGCAGGCGAAATGCACGAACTCGCCTGCGCCTTCGAGCTCGGGCCTGGCCTCGAATTTCGACTTGATCCAGTACTCCACGGCTTTCACGTCGTGGTTGGTGGTTTTCTCGATCTCCTTGATGGCCGCCGCATCGGCTTCGGAAAAATGTTTGACCAGGCCCAGCAAGTAAGTGCGTGCTCCGGGCGTTAGCGGTTTGAATTCTGCAAAGCCGGCGTCCGACAGCGCGATGAACCAGGCAATTTCGACCTGGACGCGGCGGTGCATGTAACCGAGTTCCGACATCAGCGGCCGCAGGGGTGCCAGTCTGGCGGCATAACGTCCGTCAAGCGGGGACAGGGCGGTGATGGTGAAGCTGGTGGACGGGTTCATGCCCCAATTGTAGGCGGCCGGCCTGTGCCGCCATTGCGACGCTTGCGCCGGTTTCGGTGGCGCAGGCTTACCGGCCAGGGCTTACTCGATAGAATGCAAATGACGCCAGAATTCGGCCCCACGCTTATAAAACCACATCTATGAAACTCATCGGATCCAACGGCAGTCCCTATGTTCGCAAGGTGCGCATTGTGATGGCCGAAAAAAAGCTCGACTACCAGTTTGTCATTGAAGACGTCTGGGCCGCCGGCACCCACATGTCCGAGTCCAACCCGCTGGGCAAGGTGCCCTGCCTGGTGATGGAAGGCTCCAACGGCTCCGAGGAAGCTGTGTTCGATTCGCGCGTGATCGTCGAGTACCTCGACACCCTGTCGCCGGTCGGCAAGCTGATTCCGGTGCAGGGCCGCGAGCGCGCCGAAGTCAAAACCTGGGAAGCGCTGGCCGACGGCCTGATGGACGCGGCCATCCTGGCGCGGCTGGAAGCCACCTGGTCCGGCCGCACGGACAAGCAGCGCAGCCAGGCCTGGATTGACCGCCAGATGAAAAAAATCGATGACACCGTGCAGGCCATGAGCACTGGGCTGGGCGACAAACCGTTTTGCAGCGGCATCCACCTGAGCCTGTCGGACATCGCCGTCGGCTGCGCCCTAGGCTACCTGGATTTTCGTTTTGCGCAGATCGACTGGCGCACGCCGCACCCGAACCTGGCCCGGCTCTATGACAAGCTGGCGCAACGCCCCAGCTTCGTCGACACCCTGCCCTCCTGAGTCTTAAGAGTCAAATCGGGCCTTGGCCCAGGTGTGACATGGGCAAACAGCTATCAAATCAGTAGCAGCTGCGCTGAACGTCCAGATCCATCAGGGAGCGTGTGGTGCTATGACCCAGCTCGTTTTTTGAGCCAGCGCATCAAGCCGCCCACCAGCGGCAATTTTTCGTAGAGTTCTTCCGCTGCGTCCCAGTAGTCGCGGTGGTAGCTGACCAGGCCCGCCGGATCGAACTTCAGGTGGGAGCTGCCGCGAATCGTCTGCATCACGGTCGGCCGGTGCGTCTTGAAATAAAACTCGAAGTCCCAGGTCAGGAAACATTGTCCCGCCTCGGCCACCTGGCTGGTCACCACAAAACGCGGTTTGTCCAGCGCGACGTACATGTGGCTGAAGATGTGCTGCACCTGCGCCAGCGTGTGCACTTCGTTGAAGGGGTCCTTGAAGTACACATCGGCCGAATAAAACTCGCCCATGCGCGCGACCTGGTCCGGGCTCAGGGTTTCAAAAAAGTGCACCAGGCGCTCATGCACAGATTGCGTCATGGCTTGCCTCAGAGTCCGGTAAATTTGCGGATCGCCGGAAAGTACAGCGCATACGGCAGCACGCGCAGTGTTTTCATCCAGCGGGTAAAGCGTTTGGGGAAATGGATTTCAAACTCCCCACGCGCCCAGCCGGCCAGTATTTCGATGGCCGCCTGCGCCGGGCTGATCAGCGCCGGCATGCTGAATTGATTTTGCGCGGTCAGCGGTGTTTCCACAAAACCCGGGTTCACGATGCTCACGCCGACACCGCTGGGCTTGAGGTCCACATGCAGGGTTTCGGCCAGGTTGATCAACGCTGCTTTGGTCGGGCCATAGGCCAGGCTCTTGGGCAGGCCGCGGTAACCGGCGACGCTGCCGACCAGGCTGATGTGGCCGCTGCCGCGCCTGAGCAGCGCGGGCAGCACCGCATCCAGCAGATAAAGCGCACCGGTGTAATTGACCTGCTGGTGCTTGAGCATTTCCGCCAGATCGAACTCGGTGGCGCGCAACTCGCGGTAATACCCTGCGCAATACATCAGCAGGTCGAGCGGGCCCAGGGCCAGAACGGTGTGTGCGGCTATTTTTACCGCAGCCGCATCGGAAGCATCCAGGGGCAGGGCCAGCGCGCCGGTGTGATCACGCACAAAGTCGTCGAGCGCCTGCGCATTTCGGGCCGACACCACCACCCGCGCGCCGCGCGCGTGCAGCGCGTGCGCGGTGGCCTGGCCAATGCCGCTGGAGGCGCCGACCAGCCACACGGTTTTGCCGTGCCAGTCGTTCAGGGGTGGGTTGTGGGACATGCTGTGTTTGTTATAAAAATGATAGCTGCTTGCGCTTGCTGGATAAGGGCTACAGGCCTTTTTTGCTTAAAAATTGGGTGAGACGGTAGCCGTGTCAGCGCTTGACGAAAGACAGCGTGACCTCGCCGAGCTTGAAGCCGAACTTGCTCATGACCGCCTTGTTGAGCATGACCTTGTCATTCATCAAATACATCCAGTCGTCGAACTGCACCTCGATCACCCGGCCATCGACCGGCAGCTTGAGCGTGTAGCCCCAGCGGAAGGTATTGCCTTTTTCCTCGCCAAGAGCCTGCCCGGCCACGTCGTCGGCGGTGCCGGTGTACTTGCCGTCCGGCGTGCGCTTGAGCGTCCAGACGCGCCGCTCTTTGCTGCCATCCGAGTAGGTGAATGCCTCGTCGAGCACGCCGGTCTCCGCGCCCGGTGGGCCTTGCCAGCTGCAGGTCATGACCACGGTGAAGCGCTTGACCACCTTGCCGGAGCGGTCGGTGAAAACGCCATAGGCGTCGATCGTGCCGTTGAAGTATTGGCGCATGTCGAGCACCGGCTTTTCGGCGGCGTAGTCGCTGATTTGCGGGCCGGCGCAGCCCGCCAGAACGGAAAGACACAGTAGCAGCGCGGCAGCGCCCCATAGGAGCCTGCCGGACTTGGGAATCGTCGGCTGCAAATCGACCGCAGCAGTCCATTTTTCACCGTCTTTTTGTCCCATAGCCGGGCTATGGGCCTGCAAATCCGGCAAAAACTGTCCTCGCTGGGGCCGATTTTCGCTTTCGACGCCCCAAGCCCGACAGGCTCCTAGGAAAAAATGGTTCACGGCTGGACCCCTTGCGGATGTTTGATGATCAGAAAATAAAGACAGGCAGCGGCGGCCAGCTTGAGCAGGCAGGGCAACACGCAGTACGACACCAGCAAGGCGTCCAGCGCCTGGGCATCACGTGCGCCGGGCGCGTAACCGAACACGGCGAGCAAGGGCAGCGCCAGCCCGGCAGCGAGCGCCAGGTTCAGCTTGATCGCAAAATTCCACCAGCCGAAGTAGGCGCCCTCGGCGCGGCCCGACTGGCCATTGGCCTGGATCACGCCGGCCAGCAGCGCGCCCGGCAAGGCCAGGTCGGTGCCCAGCGCGATGCCCGACAACGCGCAGACGATCACAAAAGCGGTGGTCTGGCCAGCGCCGACTTGCGTGGCCCAGCCGAAGGTGGCAATCGCCAGCCCCATGCCCAGCAGCCAGGCGGGGGCCAGACCGATGCGTTTGACCACGCCCAGCCACAGCGGGATCGACAGCGCGGCGCACAGAAAGTAGCTGCCGAGGAACAACGGCTCCATCTTTTGCGGCGCCTGCAGCCGGTCCTGGATGAAAAACAGCACCAGCGTGGCCGGCACGGCGCTGGCGATGCCGTTGAGCATGAAGACTGTCAACAGGCGGCGAAAGCCCGCATGCTGAAACGGCAGCCAGATCGACGTGCCCTTGCCGGCATGCAGTGCGGGTTGCGGCAGGGGTTGCACGGCGCGCGTCCAGGCCACCCAGCCCAGCGCCAGCACCACAAAAAACAGAGCGGTGGTGGCCGGCAGGCCGAAAGCCACCGGCGTGATCGAGGCCAGCACCACGCCGATCAGGCCCAGGCCTTCGCGCCAGGCCACGATGCGGCTGCGCTGGCGCTCGTCGCCGCCCAGCATCGCGCCCCAGGACTGGTGGGATACGCTGAGGGCGCTGTAGCCGGCATAGGTCAGCATCAGTGTCACGCTGGCCCAGACCACCAGCGCTGCCGGCGTGTCGACCAGCGGGAAAAACAGCAGCGCAAAACCGGCCGCCAGCAGCAGCGCGGCGATCGCGCCCATACCGAGCACGGCGCCCGGTGAGCGTGCAAACAGCCGGTCGCTCATGCGGCCCAGCAGCGGGTCGATCAGCGCATCGAACAGGCGCGCGCCCAGCAGCACGGCGCCCAGCGTGGCCAGCGGAACGCCGAATTCGCGCGCGTAGTGGTTGGGCAAAATTACATACAGCGGCAGCGCCACAAAGGCCAGCGGCAGGCCCAACAGGCCGTAAGCCAGCCCGTTGCGCGTGCCAAAGGGGTAGAGGGCGCCAGGGCTCAAGTACCCGCTCCAGCCAGCAGCGCGCTGCGCAGGGCAGGCTCCGAGGTGGCGGGCGCCAGCCAGATGCCGAAAAACAGCCTGGCAAACGCAGCGTCGCGGACCTCGCCCGCAGCTTTGCCGTTCACCCAGAACGACGCGCCGACACCGGGGCGGTGTACGCCCATGACGCGGTCGCCTTTTTTGACATCAGGCAAGACACTGGTCATGGCCGCCTTCCATTTTTCAGCTTGCGCGTCGCTGATGGTTGCGGACCGGCGCATCTCGCTGATCGAGCGCTCGGCCACGGCCTGGTTGTCGAAACCGCGCAGGTAGCTGAGCTCCAGCGCCAGTGGCTGGGTCGCAAAGCCGTCTGCGGTAAAGCCCGGGTTGGCCCAGAGCCGCGCGTCATAGACCTGCAAACCCCAGAAGGTCAGGCGCCCTTGCCCCACCAGCCGCGCCTGCGGCAGGGCCTCCTGGATTTCGGCGCGCTGATTGACATCGGCGGCCTGCGCCCAGGCTGCGCCCGCCCCGCCGGTCAGCAGCGCCAGGGCGGTGATCAGGCCTTGCGCAGCGTGTACTGCACGACGTCGGTATTGGCCTGGGTGAAAGCCGCTTCGCAGTAGGCCAGATAGAACTCCCATATGCGGATAAACCTTTTGTCAAACCCGAGTTGGAGCACCCGTGACTCTTGTGCCATGAATTCTTCCCGCCACAACTGAAGGGTGCGGGCGTAATCCTGGCCGAACGAAAACTCATCGACCACTTCCAGCCCGGCGGCATTCGCCTGGGCGCGGAATTCGCGCGGGCACGGAAGGCAGCCGCCCGGAAAGATGTATTGCTGGATGAAGTCGGTCGACGAGACGTAGCGCTCAAACAGGTTGTCGGCGATGACGATGCTCTGGATGCAGGCGCGGCCGCCGGGCTTGAGCAGGCGTGCGACGGTCTGGAAGTACTCGGGCCAGTACTCGCGGCCCACCGCCTCGACCATCTCGATCGAGCAGATCGCGTCAAAGGTTTCGCCATTGCCGGTTTTGCCGATGTCGCGATAGTCCTGCAGGCGCAAGTCATGGGTGGCCCCCACGCTCGCCACTGCGTGTGTTTCGCTGCCCCCCGAGTGGGCTGTGCTTGCTTGGGGCGGCCCTGCGCGGCGCACGCCTAAACGATCCAGACGTTGTTGGGCCCAGGCCAGTTGTTCGGTGCTCAGCGTGACACCGACGATGGAGGCGTCGAATTCGGTGGTGGCCATTTCGGCCAGCGCGCCCCAGCCGCAGCCGATCTCGAGCACGCGGTCGCCCGCCTCGACATCGGCCAGGCGCAGCGCGCGTCGCACCTTGGCATCCTGCCCCTCTTTCATCGCGGTTTCGGGCGTGGCAAAAATCGCCGACGAATAGTTCATCGTGCCGTCCAGCCAAAGCGCATAAAAAGCATTGCCCAGGTCGTAATGCGCGTGAATATTCTTCTGGCTGTTGGTTTTGGTGTTGCGGTTCAGCAGGTGTTTGATGCGGTACGCAAAACGCCCGAGCCAGGTGCCGTAGATCACGTCTTCGACTTCCTGGCGGTTTCGGATCAGCACGCTGAGCAGGTCACTGAGGTTCTGCGTGGTCCAGTCCCCGGCGATGAAACTTTCGGCAAACCCGATGTCGCCCGATTTCAGCGCGGCGCCGCAGACGTTCCAGTTGTGCAGGCGCAGGCTGGCCACAGGGGCTTCGCCCGAGCCGAAATGCCGGGTCGAACCGTCGGGCAACTGCACATGCAGCGTGCCGTGTTTCAGGCGCGTCAGCAACTGCAACACCGTGCGTGCGGCGGCTGGGGCGCCTCCCGGCAGCGTCAGCGACGACAGCGTTGAGGACACACACGAAGCGGTGGAAGATGATGGGTTGCTGGCAGTATTCATCGGGTGACAAAGCTGTGGGGTGGCTCGGGTTTTCGGACAAAGGGAACACGCTTGCACCACAGCCTGAAGGCTTGCCAGTGAATGCGGGCGACGACGCCGAAGGTCATGGCCGGATAGCGCCACAGCGCGCGGCGCAGGCTTGGGGCGCTGACCGGAACCAGCGTGCCGCTGACGCTGGTTTCCAGCAGCGGTCCGTCAGCGTCGTCATAGTCGATGCGGGCAACGGTTTTCTGCAGCTCGTCGTTGTTGATGCGCATGAAACGAAAGCGGTAACGCCCCTCGAGCGTGCAAAACGGCGATACATGAAACACCTTGTCTGCGCTGAGCTCCTGGCCGTACTGCGGGCGGTCCAGCAAGTAACAATGGCGCTCGCCAAAGGTGTTGTTGACCTCGACCACGATGGCGCGCAGGCTGTCGTCGATGTGGTGGCAATACCAGAAACTCACCGGCTTGAAGGTGTGGCCGAAAATGCGCGGGTAGGTGTGCAGCCAGAGTTCGCCACCCGCGTCGTTGATGCCCTCCTTGTGCAGCAGCTCATCGAGCCAGCTCACGCAATCGGTGCGGCCGTCGCCGTGGTCGCTGTCGAAAAAGCTCAGTGCGCTGCGGCGATTGCGCGCCAGCGCGCCGTTGCCGTTCGCCTTCATGCTGCGCAGTGGCAGCATCAGAAAATAAGTGGGGTAGGCAAAGGCATTGCGGGCCGGCTTCAAACGTGTGTGGCGCACCTGGCCGAAACCAAGCAGTGGGGCCACCACGCTTTTCACTTCGTCCAATGCGCTTGCCTGGGATGACCCTGCGCTGCGCGCGGGTGCCCACACGCTGGTTGCCGGGCTGATCATGCGGTGATCCCCGCGCTGTCGCCCAGTACCAGACGAGCCACTTCCAGGCCTGACTTGAGGCCATCTTCATGAAAACCGTAACCGGTCCATGCACCGCAGAAATAGCTGTGCTGCCGGCCCTGCAGGCTGGGCAGGGCCTGCTGGGCGCGTATGGCTGCGGCGTCAAACACCGGATGTGCGTAGTCAAATTCACCCATGACCAGATTACGCGCGATGGCGTGCACCGGATTCAGCGAGACCACCACCGGCTGCTCGAAGGGCAGCGGTTGCAGCATGTTGAGCAGGTAGTGCAGGCAAACCTGCGTGGACTCGCGCCGGCCATCGCGTGCTCGTTCGTAGTTCCACGCCGCCCAGGCCAGCTTGTTGGCCGGCAGCACCGAGGTGTCGGTGTGCAGCACAGCGCGATTCGGCTGGTAGGCAATCGCGCCCAGCACGGCGCGTTCTTCAGGGGCGGCGTCGGCCAGCAGGGCCAGTGACTGGTCGGAATGCGCCGCCAGCACCACCTTGTCAAAGGTCTCGGTCTGGCCTTTGGCGACAATCCGCACGCCGCCGCGCAGCAGGCCGGCATCGCGCTCAATGCTTTCCACCGGCGTGTTCAGGCGTTTGTCGGCGATGCCGGCGATGATTTTTTCAACGTAATTTCTGGCGCCGCCGGTGACGGTCCACCACTGGGGCCGGTCGGCCACCTGGATCAGGCCGTGGTTGTGGCAGAAGCGGATCATGGTGGCGACCGGGAACTGCAGCATCTGGTCGGTCGGGCAGGACCAGATGCAACCGAGCATGGGCAGGAAATACCAGTCGCGAAACTCGTCTGAAAACTTGCCTTCCCTGAGGAAGTCGCCCAGCGGCTGCAGCATGGCGGCTTCGGCATGGCTTTCGGCCAGTGCGCTGGCGAGGCGGTTGAAACGCATGATGTCGCGCAACATGCGCAAGAACTTCCAGTTCAGCAGGTTGCCACGCTGCGCAAACACCGTGTTGAGGCTGGAGCCGCTCCATTCGAGCGCGCGCCCGTTGATGGCACCCGGCACCTTGACCGAAAACGACATGTCTGATTTGGCTGTCGCCACGCCCAGTTCAGCAAACAGGCGGATCAGGTTCGGGTAGGTACGCTCGTTGAAAACCAGAAAGCCGGTGTCCACACCATGGGTGACCGGGCCTAGCGATGTGGGCAGGGTGACATCGACTGTGTGGGTGTGGCCGCCAAAGTAAGCACCGGCTTCAAACAGGCTGATGTCGGCTTGGTCCCGGAGGGCATGGGCCACCGCCAGTCCGGAGATGCCGGAACCAACGATGGCGACCCGTGGGCGGGTGGGTGAAGAGAGGCTGTTGGAAGCCATCTCAGAGCCCGGAAGATAAAAATGCTGCGAAGCGCCCCGGCGCGAACAAGGGAGGGAGGGAGGAGGAGGAGAACCGCCCCGGGATTGCATCCTGGCCACAGGGGCCGGGAAGTCTTCGCAACAAAAAAACGGTGTGACCAGAACGGCGCTGTGGGCGCTGTACCGATGCCTGTCTGAGCTGATTCATATGCGCGCGGTTCCCCAACAATGCAATCGGCATCGCGTAAAGATTTGTTAATGGGGTCGCTGGCACGGTGGAAAAGCACTTTGGTAAAAAGAAGCCGAAAGGTTTAAATGGGTGAGATTGATACCTGTTGGTCGAATTATTACCGATTGGTAATTATTTTGCCAGCAGCTTTTTCTCGATTTCTCTCAAAAAGGCCGGATTTCCCGGATCGACGCTGGTTCCGAAGCTGCTTACTTCCTGACCATCCCGGGAAATCACATATTTGTGGAAGTTCCAGCGCGGCGCGTTGCCCGTCCACTCGGCCAGTTGTTTGAACAGGGGGTTGGCGGTTTTGCCGCTGACGCTGGACTTGGCAAACATCGGAAATTTCACGCCGAAGGTGTTTTCGCAAAAATCGGCGATTTCCTTGTTGCTGCCGGTTTCCTGGGAGAAGTCGTTGGAAGGAAAGCCCAGCACCACAAGGCCTTTGTCGCGGTATTTGGCATACAGCGCTTCCAGGCCTTTGTATTGGGCGGTAAAGCCGCAAAAGCTCGCGGTGTTGACCACCAGCAGCACTTTGCCCCTGTATTGACACAGGTCCTGTGGCTTTTCGTCCTGCAGCCGCAAAAAGCTGTGTTGCAGCAAAGGCGCGCAGGGGGCTGTTGCGGTGGCGCCCGGCTTGGGTGCGGCAGTCGAGGCATGCGCTGTTGGCAACAAGCTGCTTGCGAGTATGGCCGTGGCCAGGAGGGCCTTGAATGAAAGAGTGTTCATGGTGGTGTCACCTTTGAAAAGGCGAGATGTCCAAAGTAAGGGTGTGCCAAAAATACGCGGCCCCGGCCTGATCAGATTCACGGGGCAAGTGGCTGAAGCCCGTGCAGGACTTTGGCTGCTATCCAAGCTGCCCCAAACCGTGTAAAACAATTAAAGAGGCTAAACAGCCATCAACCCGCATGAAATGGCAGCAAAAACCATTTTGGGCGATTTGTCACATTCACCGCCTAGAATCGGCCTGAATCTAAGTCGGCGAGTGCCGCGTAAAGGAGTCTCATGCTTTACCCCGAACTTTTCAAACAGCTCGAGTCTGTCCGCTGGGACATGGACAAGGATATTCCCTGGGCCAGCTTTGATGCCTCCAAGCTGACGGACGAGCAGGCGCAGACGATCAAGATGAACGCCATCACCGAATGGTCCGCCCTGCCAGCCACCGAGATGTTTTTGCGCGACAACAAGGACGACAGCGACTTTTCCGCCTTCATGTCGATCTGGTTTTTTGAAGAGCAGAAACATTCGCTGGTGCTGATGGAGTACCTGCGGCGCTTTCGCCCCGATCTGGCCCCGACGGAAAAAGAACTGCACGAGGTGCGTTTTGAATTTGAACCGGCGCCGGCACTGGAAACGCTGATGCTGCATTTTTGCGGCGAGATCCGCCTGAACCACTGGTACCGCCGCGCCAGCGAGTGGCACACCGAGCCGGTCATCAAGCAGATTTACACGCAGCTCAGCCAGGACGAGGCGCGCCACGGCGGCGCCTACCTGCGCTACATGAAACGCGCCATCAACAACTTTGGCAACGATGCCAGGGCCGCCTTTACCAAGGTCGGTGTGCTGATGGCCAGCGCGCGCCGCACCGCGCAGGCGCTGCACCCGACCAATCTGCACGTCAACAAGGACCTGTTCCCGCGCGACACCATCCAGTCGCGCCTGCCCAACCCCGAGTGGCTGGAACACTGGCTGGACAAGCAGATCAACTTTGATGCAGTCTGGGAAGGCAAGGTTGTCGAGCGCATCCTGCACAACATGAGCCTGCTGATGAACCAGAGCTTCAAGACCGTGCAGGAGCTCAACCGCTACCGCAAGGAGTTGAGCCGGGAAATCGCGGCGACCATCGCCGCCAAACCGACCGCCACCGGCGCCTGATGCCGGACTTGCGCTGGCCAAGCGCGTCGGGCGGCCGCAGCCGCGTCGTTGCCCGCGGCGCGCAGGTGTTTGCAGTGGCCAACGCCAGCGATGCCGTACCCGATTTCGGTGCGCAGCTGGCGCAGACCTTGACCATGCTGGATGCCCATCTCGCGCATGTCGGCAGCTCGCGCAGCAACCTGCTCAGCGTGCAGATTTTCCTGACCGACCTGGGCCACAAAAAACAGCTTGATCTCGCCTGGCGCGAATGGATTGGCGACGACAGCACCACCTGGCCACAACGCGCCGTGGTGGGCGCGCAGCTCGACGGCGGCCTGCTGGTTGAAATGGTGGCTGTGGCCTTCCGTTAAAGTGGCGTGATGCAAGCTGCATCCCCTCCTGAGCGTTTCACCCAAAAAATCGTTTCACGCGCAGAAGCGGCGCAGCGCATGCGCGCCCTGCCGGCGCCCGTTGTTTTCACCAATGGCGTGTTTGACGTGTTGCACCGAGGCCATGTCAGCTACCTGGCCGACGCGCGTGCGCTGGGCGGCAGCCTGGTGGTGGCGCTCAACACCGACGCCTCGGCGCGGCGCCTGGGCAAGGGCCCGGACCGGCCGCTGAACAAGGAAGAGGATCGCGCCGTGGTGATGGCTGCGCTGGAAGCTGTCACCCTGGTCACCTGGTTTGATGAAGACACGCCGCTGGCGCTGATCGAAGAACTCCGGCCCGACATCCTGGTCAAGGGCGGTGACTACGACATGCGCAAGCTGGCCGAGACAGCGCTGGTGGAAAGTTATGGCGGCAAGGCGCTGGCGCTGGCCTTTGTTGACGGCTACTCGACCAGCGCGCTGGTGAAGAAAATCCGGCAGACCTCCTGAGCCGGGTTTCACAGCGCTGCGCTCATCTCCTTGCCGCTATCAAATCGGTAGCTGCCTGCGCATGATGGACGCCGGCTAGCGGCCGATTTGATTACTGCTTCCCGCCCAAGCCACCGGTGACCGTGTCATGGCGCCGGCAGTGTGGCCGCACTGGCATGGACTTGCCCCCGCTGGTCCGGCTCTGCGTTAGGCGCTGCCTTGTGGCGGCGCAACTTGTCCAGCATTCGTTTCAGGCCTTGCTCGAGATCGTCCACATAGGTGAACACGGCGGGAATAACCAGCAGGCTCAAAAAGGTCGACGTGATCAGGCCGCCGATGACAGCCACCGCCATCGGTGAGCGAAAGCTGCTGTCGGCCGAGCCCCAGCTCAGCGCAATCGGCAGCATGCCGGCGCCCATGGCAATGGTGGTCATGACAATCGGGCGGGCCCGTTTGTGGCAGGCGTCGAGCAGCGCATCCAGGCGCGACATGGGCTCCTGCGCGGGCTGGCTCTCGGTGGCTGCGCGCCCGCGCCGTGCCTCGATCGCGTATTCGACCAGCAAGATCGAATTTTTGGTGGCCACGCCCATCAACATGATCAAGCCGATCAGCGAAGGCATGGAGAACGACTTGTCCGCGATCAGCAGGCCGACAAACGCGCCGCCCAGCGACAGGGGAAGCGCCGCGAGAATCGTCACCGGGTGCAGGAAGTTTCTGAACAGCAGCACCAGCACGATGTAGATGCAGAGCACACCGGTGAGCATGGCCAGGCCGAAACTGGCAAACAACTCGCCCATCACCTCGGCGTCGCCGATGACCACCTGTTTCACGCCTGCCGGCAGGTTCACGATGGCAGGCAGTTTTTCCACGGCTGCGCTCACGTCGCCGAGGGCCAGCCCGGAGAGCTCGACCTCAAACTGCACGTTGCGGGAGCGGTTGAAGCGGTCAATCACGGCCGGGCCGCCGGCCATCTCGACCCTGGCCACCTGTCCCAGCATGACGGGACCGACGCCGGGCTTGGTGCTGGGCACCATCAGGCGTTCCAGCGTGGCCAAATCCGATTTGGCATCATCGGCCAATCGCACCACGATAGGCACCTGGCGCTGCGACAGGTTCAGCTTGGGCAGGGCCGCGTCGTAGTCGCCCACCGTGGCAATGCGCAGCGTCTCGCCAATGGCCGCACTGGTCACGCCCAGATCGGCCATGCGCGCAAAGTCGGGCCGCACCGTGACTTCGGGGCGAACCAGCGAGGCGCTGGAGGCGACCGAGCCGAGGCCGGGGATGGTGCGCAGGTCTTTTTCCAGCGCTGCTGCCGCGCTGGCCAGCGCCACCGCGTCTTCACCGGTCAAGGCCAGAACGTATTTCTCGCCAGAGCCGCCCAAGCCCACTTTGCTGCGCACGCCCGGCACGTTCTGCAGCGCCTTGCGAATCTCGTTTTCAATGCCCTGTTTGCGCGGCCGCTCGCCGCGCTCGGTCAGCAAGATGGTGAGTGTGGCTTTGCGCGTTTCGGCGGCGCCGCCCGGTGCAAACGGGTCGCTGCCGGCGGCGCCGCCACCGATGGTGGTGTACACGCTTTTGACGTTGGGAACCTTGGCAATCAGCTTGCGCGCCAGCTCGGCAGCCACTTTTGTTTCGGCCAGCCGGGTGCCGGGCGGCAACTCCAGATAGACCTGGGTCTGCGAGTTGTCATCGGGTGGCACAAAACCGGTGGGCAGCAGCGGGATCAGCATCAGCGAGCCGATGAAGAAGGCGCCGGCAGCCAGGCTGGTGATCAGGCGGTGCTGGATGCACCAGCGGCTGGCGCGCATGTACCAGCGCATCACCGCACCGTCGTTCTCCACATAGTTGACGATGGGTTTGAGGATGTAGGCCGCCATCATGGGGGTCAGCATCCGCGCCACCACCAGCGAGGCAAACACGGCGAGTGCCGCGGTCCAGCCGAACTGCTTGAAGAACTTTCCGGCGATGCCGCTCATGAAGGCGGTGGGCAAAAACACCGCAATGAGGGTGAAGGTTGTGGCGATCACGGCCAGGCCGATCTCATCGGCAGCTTCCATCGCCGCCTGGTACGGCGTCTTGCCCATGCGCAGGTGGCGCACGATGTTTTCCACCTCGACGATCGCGTCATCGACCAGAATGCCGATCACCAGGCTGAGCGCCAGCAAGGTCACGATGTTGATCGAAAACCCGAGGTAGTTCATGCCGATAAAAGCCGGAATCACCGACAGCGGCAAGGCGACCGCCGACACAAAGGTCGCGCGCCAGTCACGCAAAAACAGCCAGACCACCAGCACCGCCAGCAAGCCGCCCTCAATCAGCAAGGTCAGTGAAGCGCCGTATTCTTCTTCCACCGGCGTCACAAAGTCGAAGGCTTCGGTCAACTCGATGTCTGGGTGGCTCAGCTGCAGGGCTTTCAGGGCGGCGCGCACGCCGCGGCCGGCTTCCACCTCGCTGGCGCCCTTGCTGCGCGCGACTTCAAAACCCACCACGGGCACGCCGTTGAGCAAGGCGGCCGAGCGTTGCTCGGCGACGGTGTCCTGCACATCGGCGACCTGGCCCAGGCGCACCTTGCGGCCGTCGCCCACCGCCAGCTCCAGCAAGGCCAGCTCGGCCGCTGACTTGACGGTGGCCAGTGTGCGTACCGGCTGCTCGCTGGTGCCCAGGTCGGTGCGGCCACCGGCGGTGTCCATCTGCACCTGGCTGAGCTGGCGCGAGACGGTGGACGCACTCACGCCCAGTGCGGCCATCTTGGCGGTGTCCAGCGCGATGCGCACCTCACGGGCGACACCGCCAACGCGGGTGACCGCGCCGACGCCGGGCACGGCCAGCAGGCGGCGTGTCAGCGTGTCATCGACAAACCAGGACAGGGCCTCGTCGTCCATCGCCTTGCTGCGGATGGTGTAGGCCAGCACCGGGGACGCCGCCAGATTGACTTTGCTGACGATGGGGTCACGCACGTCGGAGGGCAGGTCGGCGCGCACCTGCTGCACCGCCGAGCGCACCTCGTCGAGCGCTTCCTGCGTGGATTTTTCCAGGCGAAACTCGGCCGTGATGGTGGCCGCGCCGTCCTGCACCTTGGTGTAGATGTTCTTCAGGCCCTGCAGGGAGGCGATGGCGTTCTCGATCTTGCGGGCGACATCGGTCTCCAGTTGTGCCGGCGATGCGCCCGGCAAGCTGGCCGAGATCACGATGTTGGGCACATCGAGATCCGGGAAGTTTTGCACCTTCATGTTCTGGTAGCTGAGCACGCCGGCAAAACACAGCATCACAAAAAACATAATCGCGGGAATCGGGTTGCGTATGCACCAGGCGGAAACATTCATGCTTTTTCTCCGGCAATTTGCTATTTATTTGCTAGCTGCTTGCGCAGGAGGAGTGGGGGCTGCAACCTTGTTTGGCTCCGCACCCGGGGCTGCCGCCGCGACCAGCGCCACGGTGTCGCCGTCGGCCAGAAAGGCCGCGCCGTTGGCCACATACCGCTCGCCGGCCTGGGCCCCCTGGGTGATTTCCACGGCGTCGCCGAGGCGGCGGCCGGTTTGCAGCTTGACCTGCTTGACCTTGTTGCCGGGTTCAATGCGCATCGCGTAGCTAAAGCCATCGCGCAGCACCAGGGCCTGCTGCGGCAGCGTCAGTGCATCTGTCGCGCCCAGTTCAAACTCGCCCTGCGCAAACATGCCGGCCTTGACGCCGGGGTTGCGCGCCAGGTCAACGTACACCAGCGCGTTGCGGGTCAGCGGGTCGACCGTGGGCGCCACCATGCGCACCGTGCCTCGCACCTGCGCGCCGCTGGCTGCGGTCACCAGCGCGTTGGCGCCCGGTTTGATGCGGGTCACCTCGTCGCTGGTGACCTCGGCGCGCCACTCCAACCGGCCGCCGCGGATCATGCGAAACAGCTCGGTGCCTGCGCCCACCACCGCACCCACGGTGGCGTTGCGCGCCGAAATAACACCGTTGTCAGGCGCCAGCACCTGCGTGTTGCCGCCGCGCAGTTGCTGCGCGTCCAGCACCGCCTGCGCTGCGGCCACACGGGCCTTGGCGGTCTGTTCACTGGTGTTGTACTGGTTGATCTGCTGCGTGCTGAGCGCGCCCGAGTTTTGCAGGCTGCGCGCACGCTCGGCATTGCCTGCGGCATCGGCCGCCGTGGCCTGGGCCTCGACCAGGCTGGCGCGCGCTTGCGCCACATCGGCCTGTACGCTGTCGCCTGAAAAACGCGCCAGCACCTGACCGGCCCTGACTGTGTCGCCGACATTGACCAGCACCTGCGTCAGGCGCAGGTTGCTGGACTCGGAACCGATGATGGCTTCCTGCCAGGCCACGATGTTGCCGTTGGCACCGAGCTTGATCGGCAGGCGGGTCTGCGCGGGCTGGACCGCCGTGACCGTCAGCGCCGCTTTGGGCGCGCTTGCCGCAGGCTCGGCCTTGTCCCCGGATTTGGAAGAAAAAAGGGCAATAGCCCCCGCAACCACAGCGAGGCCAGCTATCAAAATAATAGCGACTGGTTTGAGCGTGAATTTTTTCATGATGTTGTCGTTGATTCAGGGGTGATGCGATTCAGGGCTGCCGGGATGTGCTGCGGGTGGCGACGGCGGGCCCGCCCGGGCTCTCCAGTTCACGCGTCCAGCCGCCGCCCATGGCGCGGTACAGCGCGACCCAGGCCGAGGCGCGTTCGCGCTGCAGGCTCAAGAGGGCGGTTTCGGCGGCCAGTTGCGTGCGCCGGCTGTCTTCCAGGTCGACCAGGCTGGCCAGGCCGTTTTTGTACAGCGCCTCGGTGCCGGCAAAGGAGGCGCGGTAACCCTCGGCCGCCACGCGGGCGTCCTCGCTGCGGGCAGCCGTGCTTTGCAAATTGACCAGCGCTTCCTCGACCTCGCGCACGGCTTGCCGGACCCGGCCACGGTAAATGGCAGCAGCTTCCTCGTAACGTGCCTGCGCCGCATCCACATCGGCGGCGCGCCGGCCGCCGTCGAACAGCGGCACACTGAGCGCCAGCGGGCCGATGGACCAGGTGTTGAAGTCGGTGCTGACGCCGCCGCTGCGGAAGTTGTTGGCCGCGACCGAACCGCTGAGGCTCAGGCGCGGGTAACGCGCAGCTTGCGCGCTGCCGACATCGGCGCTGGCGGCGGCCACTTCGCGCTCGGCGCTGAACACGTCGGGGCGCTGCGCGAGGGCCTGGGCCGGCACGGCCGCTATTAAAACAGTAGCTGCTTGCGAAGGACCGGCGGGGGCTGAGGCCAGTTTTTGCCTCAAATCGGGCTCTGACATGCCGCTCAGCGCCACCAGCGCCTTGATGTCCAGTTCACACAGCGCAGCCTGCTGGGTGGCGCGGCTGTTGGCGTCGGCGGCGCTGGCGCGGCCCAGCGCTGCCGTGGCCGGCGCGGTGAAGCCGGCGTCGGCGCTCAGTTGCGCCAGCCGCCCCGTCTCCGCGCGCGATGCGGCGTCGGAGCGTGCCACGCGCAGCAACTGCTCGCAGGTTCGCAGGCTGTAGTACTGATTGGCGGTCTCGGCCGCCACCAGCACGCGTGCGTCATGCCACTGGGCCTGCGCGCCTTCGTAACGCAGTTGCGCCGCATCGCGGCTGTCACGCCGTCCGCCAAACACGTCGAGCTCCCAGGCGGTCTGCAGGCCGATCTGCGAGCTGGTGCCCACCGGGGCGGGCGCGGCGCCCAGGGGCTGGCTGCGGCCCCGGCTGGCACTGGCCGATGCGTCCAGCGAGGGCAGCAGCGCCGCACCGGCAGCGACGCGGCTGGCGCGCGACTGCTCGATGCGCGATCGCGCGCTGGCGACCGAGGGGCTGACGGCCTGGGCCGCGTTGACCAGCTCGACCAGCAAGGGGTCGCCCTGCTGCTGCCACCAGCGGCTCAGGTCGGTCAACTGCCCCTGATGCGGCAAGCCCGCCACCGGCTGGCCGGGCAGTGGCGCGAACCATTGCGCCGGTGGATTCGTGGAGACGGCCGATGGCGGCGACTGCAGCGCGCAGGCAGACAGCAGAAGCGGTACCAGGGACAGGGAAATGCGCTTGAGATTTTTCATGATGTTTTTTTCTTGTCGGTCACAGGCAGCCGGCGCCGCGCGGCTTCGACGGCGATCATGGCCTCGGCAAAATCGGCAAGCCGAGCGGCCCACAGGTCTATGCTTTTGGGCGTGGCGATCAGCTGGGGCCGCACGTTTTCAATCACATCGCGGCTGATGAAGACCTGCATGGCCAGGCCGGTGATGGAAAAAGCCAGCCGGTGCACATCGTCATCAATTTTTGTGACGCCCAGATGGCGGGCCAGCACCTCGGCCAGCGCCGCGTGCGCCGGCTTGATCTGCAGCTTGATCTGTTCGGCCCACAGGCCGGTGGGCTCCAGCATCTCGCGGAAATGCAGCCGGGTCAGCTGCTGCGCCAGGTCGCCCTGCTTGAGCGGTTCGAGAAAACCCGCGATGAAACCTTCGAGCGCCTGGCGCAGGCTCAGGTGCGCCGGCTGGTAGCGCGAGATGTCGTCGCAGGCACCCAACGGCTCGGTGAAGACGCTGCGGTAGAGCCCGGCCTTGTCGCCGAAGTAATAGCTGATGGCCGCCACATTGGCGCCGGCAGCCTGGGCGATGTCGCGCGTGGAGGTTTTGGCGAAGCCTTTTTCGGCGAACAGCCGCAAGGCGGCCAGCAGCAGGTGGCCGCGGGCCTCGGCGCCGTCGGAGCGCTGCTTGCGGGCTTCGTGCAGCAAAGGGGGAGGCGGCGGCGGGCGGGGAGCGGTTTTCATGGCTCCGATTAGAGCACATGAAATCAAACGTTTGATTTAACTAAATCGACTGTTTCAATTAAATACAGGTTCGGCCGGTTCAGGCCGTGGCGGTGCTACCGAAGACCGCAGCCCACACCGCCAGAATCGCTTCGCGCTCGGCTTGCAGCGCAGGTGGGCGGACTTGCGTCGGCTCCTCGTTGAGCCGCGCCTGGTGCTGCACCCGCCGCAGTTCGCGGTAGGCATCCGCCGCCGCCTGGCCGACGCCGGGGGTCAGCAGCCCGGCCGCCTCAGCGCGTTGCAGCAGTGCGATGTTGCCGACGTTGTCTATCAGTTCCGGGTGCGTGCCTGACTCCGACAGCACCAGGAACTGCACCACAAACTCGGCGTCCACCATGCCGCCGGGGCTGTGTTTGACGTCGAATTTTTCACCGCTTTTTTCGCCCTTGATCGGATGCGCGGTGCGCACTTTTTCGCGCATGGCGACGATTTCACGGGCCAGCGCCGGGACGTCGCGCGAGGCGCTGATGACCGCCTGGCGGACTTCATCGAAGCGTACCCGCAGTGATTCATCCCCGAGGACAAAACGTGCCCGGGTCATGGCCTGGTGTTCCCAGGTCCAGGCGGTGTTGCTGCCACGCTGCTGCTGGTACCTGGCGTAGGCCGCAAAGCTGGTGACCAGCAGGCCCGAGTTGCCGTTGGGCCGCAGTGCGGTGTCGATCTCGAACAGGTCGCCTTCGGCGGTCTTGATGGTCAGCCAGTTGATCAGCTTGCGCACAAAGGCGGCATAAACTTCGGAGGCCTGTTCGTCCTCGTCCTCGAAGACAAACACGATGTCCAGGTCGCTGCCGTAACCGAGCTCCTTGCCGCCGAGCTTGCCGTAAGCAATGACGGCGAACTGCGGGGCCTCGCGATGCCGGTTCTTCAGGCGCTGCCAGCACCAGTCGGTGGTGACCTGGAGCACGGTTTCGGCCAGCGCGCTGAGGTCGTCGGCCACCTGCTCGACCGTCAGTTGGCCCTCGACATCGCGCGCCAGCGTGCGAAACACCTCGGCATGGTGGGCGCGGCGCAGCAGGTTCAGGCAGCTTTCCTCGTCGTCCTCACCGGTGCGCCGCAGCGCGGCCAGCCGTTGCTGCAGTTCCTGGGTGAAAACCGCAGCATCAAAACGCTCGTGCAGCATGGCGTCGCTGGCCAGCTCGTCGATCACGCCCGGATGCTGCAGCAGGTAACGCGCCGGCCACTTGGCCGCACCCAGCAGGCGCAGCAGGCGCTCATGCACGGACGGGCGCTCCAGCAGCATCGCCAGGTAACTTTCGCGGCGCAGCAGCGGTTCGATCCAGTCGATGATGCGCACCGCGGCTTCCTCGCCGGCCCTGCCTTCGACCAGCCACTGTGCGGTGCGTTGCACCAGACGCGTCAGGCGCGCGCGCGCGTCATCGCGCAGGCCGAGCACACGCGGGTGGCCGCGCCACAGCTCCAGCCGCGCACGAAATTTGTCGGGCCATTGGGTCGCAAGCTTTTCCAGCAGCTCATCGAGATCCTGCGGCGCGGCCGGCGCCGATTTGCCGCAACCCTTGCAGTCGGCTTTCTGGCCCAGCAGGGTGTCAAACTCCTGGGCGACCAGCTCGCGGTGGGCGTCGAGCTCGCTCAAAAACGGGCAGCAACTGCTGTAGCCCATGGTCTGCGCAATCCAGGCCAGGTCATCGTCGCGGGTCGGCAGCACATGGGTTTGCTGGTCGTCCAGGTACTGGATGCGGTGTTCGACCCGGCGCAGGAAATCGTAGGCGCGTGCCAGGGCGTCGGCAGTGGCTTGCGCCATCAGTCCAGCGCTGGCGACGCGTTGCAGTGCATCGAGCGTGGGCCGGGTGCGCAGCTCCGGAAACTGGCCACCGCGCACCACCTGCAGCAATTGCACCGTGAACTCGATCTCGCGGATGCCGCCGCGCGACATCTTCACATCGTTGGCGCGCTCGGGATGGCCGGCCGCGCGTTTGGCCGCGTGTTCGCGGATTTGCCGGTGCAGTACGCGCAGCGCGTCGAACACGTTGTAGTCGAGGTAACGCCGGAAGACAAAGGGCAGCACCGAGCCGCGCAAGGCCTGGGCCGAGCCGCTCTGGATACATTCGAGCGGCGCCACCACCCGGCTCTTGAGCCAGGCAAAACGCTCCCACTCCCGGCCCTGCGCCTGGAAGTATTCCTCCAGCGCATTGAGTGAGACCGCCGCCGGCCCGGAGTTGCCGTTGGGCCGCAGTGCCAGATCCACCCGGAACACAAAGCCGTGCTCCGTGGTGTCGCCGATCAGGGTGTGGATGGCCTTGACCTGCTGCGCGAAATACTCGTGATTGGAAACCGCGCCCCGACCGTCCTCTCGCCCGGCGGTTTCGCCATCATGGTCGTAGACATAAATCAGGTCAATGTCGCTGGACACATTGAGTTCACGCGCGCCCAGCTTGCCCATGCCGATCACCCACAACTGGGCGCGGCCGGCCGGTGCCCCGTCTGCCGACGGCGCCTGCGGCGGTCCATACAGCGCGTCCAGCGGCGCGCGCGATTCGCAGATGGCGATATCGAGCACCAGTTCGGCGAGTTCGGTCATGGCGCGTGTCACCACTGCCAGCGGAGCACCGCTGGCGGTCGATGCGGGCGCCGGCGAACGCAGCGAAGGGCCGCCCCGAGCAAGTTCAGCCCCCTCGGGGGGCAGCGAACCACACGAAGTGGGGAGCGTGGGGGCGATATCACAATCCAGCACCACCAGGCGTTCGAGAACGAGCTGGCGAAGGATGCGCAGGCGCACCCCGGTGTCGGTTTCCAGGGGCTGCAAGGCTTCGTAGGCGGCCTGCATGCTGGCGCGCACCGGCTCGCCGGCCGGCAGCAGCGCCAGCTGGCCGGCATAACGCCGGCGTATGCGCTGGACAAAACGGGAATGGTCGGATGCGGCCGTGAGACCGTTCAACGGCACATGCATGACACGGGTTCCCTGTGGAGCATTGAACGGAAGGAGGCGCTGAAGGTCATAATTCTCATGTCAATGGATCAATCGACCCCCCAGCCCGTGCTTCCCACCCGACGTCTGAAAACTGCCGCCGCAGCTGCGCGCATCGCCTTGGGGCTGGTTCTGGCTTTCTGGGTCCTGTTCGCTGCGGCTTGGGCCGTGCTCCACGGCTGGATTGTGCCGCGAATCGCCGACTTTCGCCCGCGCCTTGAAACAGCGGCCACTCAGGTGCTGGGGGTGCCGGTGCGTATCGGCCAGATCACCGCCCGTTCCGGGGGGCTGATTCCCTCTTTCGAGCTGCGCGACGTCACCCTGCTCGATACCCAGGGCCAGGCAGCCTTGCGCCTGCCGCGGGTGCTCGCGGCCGTTTCGCCTTCGTCCCTGTGGCGCCTGGGTTTTGAGCAGATCTACATCGACCAGCCCGAGCTGGACATCCGCCGTACCGCCGACGGAAAAATATACGTGGCCGGCCTGGACGTCCTGCAGAACCGCAGTGACGGCAAGGCCGGGGCCGACTGGTTTTTCTCGCAGACCGAATTTGTCATCCGCGGCGGCACGGTGCGCTGGAGTGACGACCTGCGGCAGGCGCCGGTGCTGGCGCTGACCGGGGTCGACTGGACGTCGCGCAATCCCGGCAAGCGCCACTTGATGCGCCTGGATGCCACGCCGCCGGCGGCCTGGGGCGAACGGTTCAGCCTGCGCGGGGTGTTCCGCGAGCCGTTTTTGTCCGGTGGCGCTGGTCGCTGGCAACAATGGGCGGGCCAGTTTTATGCCGAATTCAGCCGCGTCGATGCCTCTGAAGTCAAGCGCTACGTCAGCATGGACAAGCTGGGCATCGACCTGAAGGCCGGCACGGGCGCCCTGCGCGCCTGGGTGGACGTGAAGGACGGCCAGTTCACCGGCGGTACCGCAGATCTCGCCTTGCTGGAGGTTGATGCCACGCTGGGGCGGGCGCTGGAACCGCTGGCACTGCAGGCCGTGACCGGCCGCATTGGCGGCAGGCATCTGGCCAATGGCTTCGATGTGGCCACCGAAAACCTGCAGTTCCGCACTCGCGACGGGCTGCAGTGGCCGGGCGGCAACGCCGCCATTGTCTACACCGGCGCCGAGGGAAAATTGCCGGCACGCGGTGAGGTCAAGGCGGACAGGCTGGATCTGGCGGCGCTGGCGCTGATCGCCAACCGGCTGCCCTTGGGCAGCGCCACCCACGGACTGATCGCTGCGCTGGCGCCCAGAGGGCAGATGCAGACTGTCGAAGCAAGCTGGCAAGGTGCACTGGACGCGCCCAGCGCCTATTCCGCCAAAGGGCGCGTGGCCGGGCTGGAGCTCGCGTCGCAGGCGGCGCCTCCCGGCGCGGGCAGACCGGGCAGCCAGGCGTCCATCGGGCGGCCTGGCGTGAGCGGCGCGGCAGTGGAGTTTGACCTGACCCAGCAGGGCGGGCAGGCCAAGGTCCGGATCACCAGCGGCGAGCTGGACCTGCCTGGCATTTTTGAGGAGCCCCGCCTGCTGCTCGATCAATTCTCGGCCGATGCGCAGTGGAAGCTGACCGGTCCGAAGATTGACGTGCAGTTGCGCAATATCGCGTTTGCCAATGCTGATGCCCAGGGGACGGCGCAAGCCGGCTGGAGCACTGCCGATGCACCGGTCGCCGGGCGCGACAGCCGCTTCCCCGGCGTGCTCGATCTGCAGGGCGCGCTCAGTCGCGGTGATGGCAGCAAGGTTCACCGTTACCTGCCTCTGGTGTTGCCGGACGAGGTTCGCCACTATGTGCGTGACGCCGTGCTGGCGGGTGCGCTCTCGGATGTCAAGTTCAAGGTCAAAGGCAACCTCAACGACTTGCCTTTTGCAGACCCGAAACTCGGTGAATTCAGGATATCCGCCAAGGTCGCCAACGCGGCCTATGCGTATGTGCCGAAGTCCATCCAGCCGCGTGAGGCCAGCGCCTGGCCCGCGCTGAGCGAACTGTCCGGTGAACTGGTGTTTGACCGCGCGTCGCTGCAGGTCAATGGCGCGACCGGCCGCGTGGCTGGCCTGCCCGGTTTGCAAATCATCAAGGCCGATGCGCGTATTCCGGACCTGATGCATTCGGCGACGGTCCAGGTCAACGCGGAGCTCAAGGGACCGCTCAGTGACGCCCTGGGCTTCGTCAATACCTCGCCGCTCGGCGAGATGACCGGCAAGGCCTTGAGCAAAACCGTGGCGAGCGGCGCCGCCGACTACAAAATCCAGCTGACTCTGCCGCTCGCCAAGCTGGACAACACGCGTGTGCAGGGGACGGTCAGCGTGCCGGGCAACGATGTCCAGTTCTCGCCCGACACGCCGCAACTGACGCGGCTCAAGGGGCTGGTCAGCTTCAGCGAAAGCGGGTTTGCGATTTCCGGAGGACAGGCGCGCATGCTGGGCGGAGACATCCGGCTGGAAGGCGGCACCCGCGCCGCGTCATCCGGCGCAGCGCGGTCCGTGGCCGGTACACAGGAATTCCCGGACGCTGCGGTGGTGATTCGCGCCCAGGGCACGCTCACTGCCGAAGGCTTGCGCCAGGCGAAAGAGCTCGGCATGGCCGCACGTCTGGGTGCGCATGCGAGCGGCGCCGCCGCTTATACCGCCAGCCTGGGTTTCAGAAAGGGCATGACCGAGATCAGCGTGGCCAGCAACCTGCAGGGCATGGCCCTGAGCCTGCCCGCGCCCCTGACCAAAAGCGCCGAAAGCACGCTGCCGCTGCGCTTTGACAACACGGCCGTGCGCGAGACCGGCGGCGGCGCAGGCCCGCCCACCCAGGACCAGGTGTCGCTCAGCGTGGGAAGGCTGGCTTCGGTGCTTTATGTGCGTGACATCAGCAGCGCCGAGGCGCGCGTGCTGCGCGGCGCCATGGCGATCGGCCTGGAAGCCGGCGAAAACGCTCCCTTGCCCGAGAGCGGGGTCACGGCCAACATCAACCTGGCGCGCGTGGATATCGATGCCTGGGAGAAAGTGCTGGACGCATCCGGCGAGCCGGCCCCGGCAGCCGTTCCCGGCCGCCTGACGCCAGCCAGCGCCGTGCTCAGCTACTTGCCGACGAGCATCGCGATTCGTGCCAAAGAGCTGCTGATGCAGGGGCGCACGCTGCACAACGTGGTGCTCGGTGGCTCGCGCGACGGGCTGACCTGGCGCGCCAACATTGACGCGACCGAACTCAACGGCTATGTCGATTTTCGCCAGTCCGGCGGAGCCGGGGCGGGCCGGCTGTATGCGCGTCTGGCGCGCCTGAGCCTGGGCCAGGGGACGGCCAACGAGGTTGAGGCGATCCTCGATGAGCAGCCGGCCAGTATCCCGGCGCTCGACATCGTGGTTGAAGACCTGGAACTGCGCGGCAAAAAACTCGGACGGGTAGAGATCGAGGCGCTCAACCGCGGGGCCGGCACCGTGGCGCGCGAGGGCGGTGTGCGGGAGTGGCGACTCAGCAAGCTCAACATCATCATGCCGGAGGCCACACTGACGGCCAGCGGCAACTGGGTGGCCGTCAACGCGCAGCAGCCGGCCGTCGCGACCGGTGGCCGCGCGCCGGCCGAAAGGCGCCGCACGGCGATGAATTTCCGCCTTGATATCGAGGACTCGGGCGAGCTGCTCAGGCGCTTCGGCATGGGCGATATCATCCGCCGCGGCAAGGGCCGGCTGGAAGGCCAGATCGCCTGGATAGGCTCGCCCCTGAGCCTGGATTACCCGAGCCTGAACGGCCAGTTCAATGTGAATGTGGCCTCGGGCCAGTTCCTCAAGGCCGAGCCGGGCATTGCCAAGCTGCTGGGCGTCCTCAGCCTGCAAGCCTTGCCTAGGCGCTTGACCCTGGATTTTCGCGATGTGTTTTCTGAAGGTTTCTCGTTTGACTTTGTGCGGGGCGATGTCAGCATTACCCAGGGCCTGGCCGTGACCAACAACCTGCAAATGAAAGGCGTCAACGCTGCAGTGTTGATGGAGGGTTCAGCCGACATTGCGAAGGAGACGCAAAACCTCACGGTGGTGGTGGTGCCGGAGATCAACGCGGGAACCGCCTCGCTGATCGCCACCGTGATCAACCCGGCGATAGGCATAGGTACTTTTCTCGCGCAGTATTTCCTGCGCCGTCCGCTGACGCAGGCGGCAACCCAGGAGTTTCACATCGACGGCACCTGGACCAACCCGAAAATCACCAAGATTGAGCGCAAATCCGTGGCCGGCGCGAAGGCCGGCGAAGAGACCGGAGAGAAATAAACATGCACGTCGCTGCCCTTCAAATGGTGTCCGGCACGAGTGTTCAGGCCAACCTGGAGGCGGCCAGGCAGTTGCTCGGGGAGGCTGCCGCGCAAGGCGCCGAGCTGGCCGTGTTGCCAGAATATTTTTGCCTGATGGGTCGGAAAGACAGTGACAAGCTGGCTGTTCAGGAAACGCCGGGCCAGGGGGTCGTCCAGGATTTTCTGGCGCAGGCGGCGCGGGAGCTCAAGCTGTGGATTGTTGGTGGCACCGTGCCGCTTCGCGCGAGCGACAGCCAGCATGTGCGCAACAGCGCGCTGGTGTACGCGCCCTCAGGCCGCTGTGTGGCGCGCTACGACAAGATTCACCTTTTCATGTTCGACAATGGGCAGGAGCACTACGACGAGTCGCGTGTCATCGAGCGCGGTGCGCTGCCGGTGACGTTCGAGCTGCCGTCCGTCGACGGCCACTGCTACCGGGTGGGCCTGAGCATCTGTTATGACCTGCGTTTTCCGGAGCTTTATCGCGCATTGAAAGCCGATCTGCTTCTGGTGCCCAGCGCCTTTACCTACACCACCGGCCAGGCGCACTGGGAGACCCTGCTGCGCGCGCGCGCGATTGAAAACCTGGCTTATGTGGTGGCGGCGGCCCAGGGCGGTGTGCATGAGAACCAGCGCCGCACCTGGGGCCAGAGCCTGATTGCCGATCCTTGGGGGCAGATTCTTGCGCAGCGCGCCCAGGGCCCGGCTGTGGTCATGGCCGAGTTGCGGGCCGAGCGCCTCGACGCCGTGCGTGTGCAGCTTCCCGCCCTCAAGCACGGGGTACTGTGAGCCCCTTGCCAAAAGTGCTCAGCAAGCGCGCGGGCCGGCGCTGGAGCCGGCGCTGGGCGCTGTGGATCCTGCTGGTTGCGCTGCTCGCCGGCTTGTTGTCCACCTTGGTCTGGCTGGCAGGGCGGTACGAAGCCAGCCAGGTGCAAAGCCGGCTGGAACAGGACGCGGCGCAGATGGCCACCGATATCCGCACGGAGCTGACGCGCAACGTGCAGAGCTTGCAGGCCTTGCAGGCCAAGAGCCCGAGCATGGAAGCTTGGCGCATCCCTGCGACCGAACTCCTGCACAACAACCGCGAGATCATGCGCCTGGAATGGCGCGACCTGGCGCTGGTTCCCCTGTCCTTCGTCGAGACGCCTTATCGCACCTCGGTGTTCGAGCGCCTGGGCCGGGATGGCACGCAGACCGATGTCGGCTTTGCCTGCGCGGCAGCCCGGCGCTTCAGCGGCCCGGCTTACTCGATCAGCTATTTCCTGCCGCAGGCCGACGGCCTGGGTCTGGAGGTGCTGGACATGTGTGTACCGGTACTGGCTGCCGGCCGACTGGCGGGCTACCTGGTGGCGACCTACTCACTGCCCGACATCCTGTCCGAGATGGTGGGCCGGCAAGTGGCGCGCGGGCAGGGCCTGGCTTTTACCGAAGCCGACGGCACACGGCTGGCGATGTACGGCAACCCGACCCGCGGCAACCAGGCCCACGTGGCCCAGCAACTGCTGGACCTGCCGGGCAACACGCTGGTCCTGCGGCTGGAGAGTCGGCGCGGGACACCGGCCCTGTTCCCCAACCTGCTGACCGCGCTGGTGACGGCCATGTCGATGGCGCTGGTGGCGGTGCTGGCCTTGCTGGGTCGCGACATGCGGCGTCGGCTCAAGGTGGAGCACGACCTGGCCGACGCACTGGCTTTTCGCAAGGCCATGGAGGACTCTCTGGTGACCGGCATGCGCGCCCGCGACTTGCAGGGGCGGGTGACCTATGTCAACCCCGCGTTTTGCCAGATGGTGGGCCTGGAGGCCGGAGAACTGCTCAACCGCGACCTGCCCCCGCCCTACTGGCCGCCCGAACAGGTCGAGGAATACGGGCAGCGCCAGGCCAGCCGCCTGGCCATAGGCGCGACCTTGCCGCGCGAAGGTTTCGAGTCGGTCTTCATGCGGCGCGACGGTTCGCGTTTTCCGGTGCTGATCATCGAGGCGCCGCTGATCAACGCCGTCGGCAAACAAACCGGCTGGATGAGCGCCATCCTCGATGTCAGCGAGCAGCGGCGCATCGAGGAGCTGTCGCGTGCCAGCCAGGACCGTCTCCAGGCCACCGCACGCCTGGCCACGGTTGGCGAGATGGCGTCGCTGCTGAGCCACGAGTTGAACCAGCCGCTGGCGGCGATTTCCAGCTACGCCACGGGCTCGCTCAACCTCCTGCAAAGTGCGGCCGCAGATGAACAGCAGCCTTCCAGCAACGAGGACCTGCAGCTGGCCATGCGCCGCATTGCCGAGCAGGCCGAGCGTGCCGGCAAGGTCATCAAGAGCGTGCATGACTTCGTGCGCCGCCGCGAGCAGGTGCGCGAACCGATTGCGCCGCGCGCGCTGCTCGACGCGGTGATGCCACTGGTCAGCCTGCAGGCACGCAAGCTCGGCGTGCGGGTGCTGATCGAGGTGGACGCCAGTTGTGGCCCGGTGCTGTGCGACCGGACCATGGTTGAACAGGTTTTGCTCAACCTGGCGCGCAACGGCATGCAGGCCATGCAGGGGCTCGACAAAAATCGGCGCACCGAAAAAGTGCTGACACTGCGCGTGCGGCCGGCCGCATCCAACGCCTGGAGCCGCTGGGTGGAGTTCGCCGTGATTGACCACGGCGAGGGCATCTCGGAAAAGGTGGCGCAGCAACTGTTCACGCCGTTCTTCACCACCAAGGCCGAAGGCATGGGGCTGGGCCTGAGCTTATGCCGCACGGTGATCGAGCAGCATGGCGGCTTCCTTGGCTTTGAGGCGGTGTCGCCTCAGGGTACGATTTTTACTTTCACCCTGCCGGTGGCGGTCAGTCCCGGCGAATCGCCGGACCTGGCCGCGTTGCCGGTCGGGACGTCATAAAGGAACTGCCATGGAACCGATCCAGAATGCGACTGTCTACATCGTCGACGACGATGCCAGCGTGCGTGAAGCGCTGGCCTGGCTGTTGCGCTCGCGGAGGCTGACCAGCGAGACCTTTGACAGCGCCGAGGCCTTTGACGAGCGCATTTCCGGTGCGTTTCAGGTCAGCGCCCCCTCGTGTGCGCTGCTCGACGTCCGCATGGGCGGCATGAGCGGCCTGGCGATGTTTGAAAAACTGATTGCCTGCGGGCTGCTGCCCACGCTGCCGGTGATCTTTCTGACCGGCCACGCCGACGTGCCCACTGCCGTTGATGCGGTCAAGCGGGGCGCCTTCGATTTCTGCGAAAAACCGTTTTCTGACAATGTGCTGGTGGACCGCATCGAGCAGGCGCTGACCCAGTCGGCGGCGGCGCTGGCCCAGCGCAGCGAGCACACCGGCCTGCGCGCCCGCCTCGACGGCCTGACCGAGCGCGAGCGCGATGTGATGCGGCTGGTAGTCGAGGGTTTGCCGAACAAGCTGGTGGCCGACCAGCTTGACATCAGCGTGCGCACGGTGGAAGTCCATCGTGCCCGGGTTTTTGACAAAATGAGCGTAAAGTCGGCGGTGGAGCTCGCTAACTTGCTACGCAATTTATAGCGCTACAACGGATCTCCGGGCTTGCCGCTGGTCGTGTCGCGCTCGGCGTCTTTCTTCAGTTCCCCGTTCTTGCGACCGGAAAACATGGTCCACCAGACAATGAACACCAGGATGAGCAAGGCCCCCAGGGCTTCAAGCAAAAGTAAGGCCATGACTGTTTTTTCCCGTGTAACTCACACCGCTGCCATTATCGCTTTCGTGGGCTTGCTCGCTTCCTGCGCGACTGCGCCCCTGCCCCCGTCGTCAACGCCGTCTTCACCGCCGCCGGTTGCCGGCGCCCCGCGTCCCGGAGAAGGCGCCAGCTTGCCTCCGCCAAAAATGCAGGGCAAAAGCCGCTGGGTTCCGGTGCCCTGGTCCGAGTTGCCGGGCTTCGAAAACGATGCCTTGTTTGAGGCCTGGAACGCCTGGCTCAAAAGCTGTGAGCGGCCGGGCCCCGCGTTCGCGCCGCTGTGCGGCGAGGTGCGGCGCCTGAGCATTGCCGGCGCCCAGGAGCAGCGTGCCTGGATGATGGGTCGGCTTCAACCCTACCGCGTGGAAACGTTGCAGGGTCAGGCCGACGGCTTGCTCACCAGCTATTACGAACCCGTGCTCAAGGCGGCCCGCCAACCCGGCGCCGGGTACACCGTGCCGCTTTACCAGCCGCCTGCCGGTCTGGGCAGCCGCAAGCCGTGGTACACGCGGCAGGAAATCGACACCTTGCCCGAGGCCCAGGCCGCGTTGAGGGGAAAGGAAATCGCCTGGCTGGCTGACCCGATTGATGCGATGTCCCTGCATATTCAGGGTTCGGGCCGGCTGGCCATCACCGAGGCCGACGGCACGCAGCGCACCACGCGTGTGGCTTTCGCTGGCTCCAACGATCAGCCTTTTCGCAGCATCATCCAATGGCTCAGTGAACAGGGCCAGGGACGCATGAGCACACCGTGGACAGAGTCCACCAAAGCATGGGTGGCGCAGAACCCGCAGCGCGTGGCGCAATTGCTCTGGAGCAACCCGCGCTATATTTTTTTCCGCGAGGAGGTGCTGACCGAGCAGGATGCGTCTTACGGTCCGCGTGGCGCGCAGGGTGTGGCGTTGACGCCGGGTCGCTCCATCGCGGTGGATCGCGAGAGCATTCCCTACGGCACGCCGGTCTGGTTGGCCTCGCGCGGCGCGGCGGCAGATTTGCAAAAGCTGGTGATCGCGCAAGACACGGGCAGCGCCATTGTTGGGGCGGTGCGTGCCGACTATTTTGCGGGGACGGGACCGGAAGCGGGGCTGTTGGCCAGCCGCGTCAACCAGCCTCTGCGCCTGTGGGCGCTCTGGCCAAAATAAACCTTCAGCGAGTCGCCATGAACAAAGTCTTGTTGTTACTGCCGGTGGCCGCCGTCCTGTCTGCATGTGCCGGAGGCGGGGCCACGTCCGGTCAGCAGCGCTACCGCTGCGAACACGGCATCGATTTCAGCGTGCGTTTTGTCGACGACAGCGCCTTGCTGGCGGGCACGCGCGCCAATGAAGTGCTGTTTCGCGACGCGGGCGGCCAGGGCCCGCAGCAATCGGTCTACCGCAATGCGAAGATGCGCGCCGAGTTCGGTCTCGGTGCCAACGGCCGCGAAGCGCTGCTGACCTACCCGGCGCTGCCGCTGAAGGCGCGCTGCGTGCGCGACTGAGCTGCGCTCCCTCCGCGCATCCTTTTTATTCGATCTTCGCGCCGGACGCCTTCACCACATCTGCCATGCGTTTGTAGTCGACGGCCAGCAGCTTGCCGAAATCGGCATTGCTCATGGCTTTGGGTTCTATGCCCTGCTTGTCCAGTCGTTCCAGGATGACCGGGTCTTTCAGCAGTTTGGCCATGGCGGTGTTGATGCGGGTGGCTTCTGCCAGCGGTGTCGCGGCCGGGCCGAGCAGGCCGAACCAGGAGTCGAAGGCATAACCGGGCAGGCCGCTTTCGGCAATCGTCGGCAACTCGGGCAGGTACTTGCTGCGCTGCGGCGAGGTCACGCCCAGCAGGCGGATGCGGCTGTCCTTGGCAAAGGCCAGCGCACCAATGCTGGCGGCAATCACCGCGTGGGCGCGGCCCGAGATCACTTCGTTGATGGCTTCGCCGGTGGCCTTGAGCGGCACATGCACCAGGTCGATGCCGGCCAGGCCGTTGAAATAAGCCATGGACAGGTGTGTGGCGCTGCCCATGCCGGCGGTGGCGTAGTTCATCTTGCCGGGATTGGCCTTGGCATAACGGATGAACTCGGCGACGTTTTTGGCCGGCACGTCAGGGTGGATCATCAGCACATACCCGGCCGTGCCGATGTGGGCCAGCGGCGCAAAGTCTTTTTGCGGGTCGTAGGCCAGCTTGGTGTAGAGCGAGCCGGCAATGTTGTGGCTGGCGGCGGCCATGACCATGGTGCTGCCGTCTGGCTCGGACTTGGCGACAAAACCGGTGCCTATGGTGCCGCCTGCACCTGCGCGGTTTTCCACGATCACGGTCTGGCCCAGGGCCTGGCCCAGCTCGCCGTTCATGGCGCGCGCCAGGATGTCCTGCACGCCGCCAGCGGCATAGGGCACCACAACACGCACGGTTTTGCCGCTGGCCTGGGCCCAGGCTGGCAGCGCGCTCAGGCCGCTGAGGGAGGCCAGGCCCGTGGCAATGGCTGCGCCCAGCAGGGTTCTACGCTTGATCATGTGATTTCCTTGTTGTGTTGATGGTTCAGTTGATGCAGATTTCGTCGGCCAGTCGGCGCATGAAGCGTTCGCACCAGGCCAGCTGTTCGAGGGTCACCCATTCGTTGGGCTGGTGTGCCTGCGCGATGTGGCCGGGGCCACAGACGATGGTGGGTACGCCGACCTGGTGAAACAATGCAGCTTCCGTGCCAAAGGACACCTTGCCGGCGCCTGAAGCTGCATCGACATCGGCACATTTGAAACACAGGCGCGCAATCTCGCTGTCGGCATCGGTGGCAAAACCCGGCAGCACCGAATTCAGTTTGTGGGTGATGCCGGTGTCGGGCGCCACCGCTTGCATCGCTGGGATCAGGCTGTCGGCGAACGCCTTCGCTTCATTGAACAGCAACACCGGCGAGTTCATGTGGTGGTGGCGGATCTCCCAGGTCACCTCGCAGTCGCGCGGAATGATGTTGAGCGCCGTGCCGCCGGCGATCACGCCGGTGTGGATGGTGGTGTGCGGCACGTCGTAGATGGGGTCGAAGGGACCTTCGGCCACCAGCCGCCGGTGCATGGACTTGAGCTGGGTGACAAATTCGCAGGCGATCTCGACCGCGTTGACGCCCTGTGGCGTCAGCGAGGAATGCGCCTCGAAGCCGCGCACCGAGGTTTTGTAGGCATGTTTGCCCTTGTGGGCGA
>JAZKGR010000084.1:0-54894 GCA_040385775.1 Pseudomonadota bacterium | reverse complement strand
GCGCCCTGCACGTTGTCGTGCCCACGGAAGATGTTGGCGCCGCCGCCGGACACACCGACGTTGCCGAGTGCAAGCTGAACGATGCACGAAGCGCGCACCATCGCGTTGCCAATCGAGTGCTGGGTCTGACCCATACACCAGACCAGGGTGGAAGGCCGGTTCATGGCCATCATCTGGGCGACCTTGAACATCTGGGCTTCATTGACGCCACAGGCCTCCTCGACCTTGTCCGGCGTCCACTTCGCGAGCACGTCCTTTTTGACTTCTTCCATGCCATAAACACGGTCGTTGATGTACTTTTTGTCTTCCCAGCCGTTCTGGAAGATGTGATACAGCAAGCCGAACAAGAAAGGAATGTCGGAGCCTGAGCGGATGCGCACGAATTCGTCGGCCTTGGCGGCGGTGCGCGTGAAACGCGGGTCCACCACAATCATCTTGCAGCCCGCCTCCTTGGAGTGCAGCATGTGCAGCAGGCTGACCGGGTGCGCCTCGGCCGCGTTGGAGCCAATGTACAACGCGCATTTGCTGTTTTGCATGTCGTTGTACGAATTGGTCATGGCGCCATAACCCCAGGTGTTGGCAACCCCGGCAACGGTTGTGGAATGACAGATGCGCGCCTGGTGATCGCAGTTATTGCTGCCCCAGAAACTCACCCATTTGCGCAGCAGGTAGGACTGCTCGTTGTTGTGTTTGGACGACCCGACCACGTAAACCGAATCGGCACCGCTGGCCTTGCGCAATTCCAGCATTTTGGCGCTGATCTCATTGAGCGCCACGTCCCAGCTGATGCGTTCATATTTGCCGTTGACCAGCTTCATCGGATAACGCAGGCGGTATTCGCCATGACCGTGCTCGCGCAGCGCCGCACCCTTGGCGCAGTGCGCGCCGAGGTTGATCGGTGAGTCAAACACCGGCTCCTGACGGACCCAGACGCCGTTCTCTACCACGGCATCCACCGCGCAGCCGACCGAGCAGTGTGTGCAGACCGTGCGTTTGACCTCGATTTTCCCGGTGCCGTCACCGGCACCAGGCGTCGCAGCCTGGGCCTTTTTGACGAGGGTCAACTGCGTGGCGGCCAGGCCGACGCCGACCCCCATGCCAGAGCGACGCAGGAAGGCGCGGCGGTCCATGGTGGGCAGCGCGTTGGACAGGCCGCGCGACAGGCTTTGAACAAAACGTGCAGACCCTGCGCGCTGCGCCTGATCGCCGTGGACACCGTGGGATTTTTTCGTGAGCAGCATGGAGCTCTCCGTAAGAGTGAAACCGGGATGGGCTGGAGACTAGATGCGAGTCGTGCGATAGTAGTGCTTGACGTGTTCCGACAGGCTGTAACCGCCACCTTTTTCAGGTGCTGCCTTGGGCAGTTGCGCGGCAACTTCGGGAACCTGGGCGCCGGGAAGGGCGACGGCGACTGCTGCGACCGCACCGGTGGCGGCGGCGCCGAAAAAGAAACCCCTGCGCGAGGGTTTTGGCTGGCTGTCCTGCATGTGAGTCTCCAAGGAAGCTTGCTATGAAATGATTTGCATGCCTACTTTACGTCACTCCCACTTACAGAGCAATGACAGCGCCCCAATCAAGTGCGCACTTAAGGGAAAACGATAGGAAAAGATAAGTAGGCTTAGCTTTGACCGTAACAACAGCAATCGAACAAAACTGTTTCATTTTGAGAAAAACACGCTGCTGTTTTCAAACCAGCATGTCAAAGCCTTGCGCTTCAACACTGACAAAGACCTGCGTGAATCCTGCCACGCTGCGGTAAAAATCGGACTTCGGGTGGGCGGCAACCGCATCGCACAACATGCTGACCCACGGCTGGAAGTGACGCGCAAAAAATTCCCGCTGGCGCGTCAGGTTGGCGACCGCCACATCTTCGCCCGCAATCAGGTAACGCATGACTTCGCACAGATAGGCGACGTGGTCTTCGGTCTCGGACATGGCATCGTCGCGTGCCAGCCCCAACGCATCGAGATCGGTGCGCAGGGCCGCCAGCGGTTTTTCATTGAGAAAACCGCTGAGGTAGTGGGAACCGAACAGATAGACCTCGGGCTTGCCCACGCCACCGAACAGCCCGTCGTATTCTTTTGCAATGGCCTCGTGGGACAAGTTACGCGCGGCTTTGACAAGCTCACCCCACGGGGCTTCGAGCAAGGCGCCCGCAGCTGGCGCCTCGGTCACGGCCACCCGCAAATTGCCCAGCAACTCTGCCGAAGGCGGCGCGTAATACAGCGCAGCCAGCAGGCCATAAACTTCGGCTCGGGCGGTTTCTTCGTCGAGGCTCGACGACAGGAGTTGGGCTGGCAGGGTCATGGGATTTAGCGGATATCGGTGATCTTGACTTCGTTGTCGGCGGAATAGATGTCAATGACGCGGCAGTCACTGCACATCTTCAGACGCTCTGCCGCCGCGCCCTGGAACATGGCGTGGCCCGCCAATTTGCCAAGCATGGATTCAATCGCCTTCAGGGTGCCGAAGGGTTTGCTGCAGCGTATGCATTGGTAAGGCTGGCTCTCGTTGAGAACGCGCGCCTCCTTTCGTTGCGGTGTGAGCAGCAGGCGCGGCACCAGCGTGATGGCATCTTCCGGGCAGGTCGTGGCGCAAAGGCCACACTGCACACAATTTTTTTCGATGAACCTGAGCTGGGGCCGCTCCGGGTTGTCCTGCAGCGCGCTGGACGGGCAGGCACTGACACAACTCAGGCACAAGGTGCAGGCCTGCTTGTCGACGAGCAGGCTGCCAAAAGGTGAGCCCTTCGCGGGAAGCTCTATCAGCTCAGGCAAAGGCGTTGGCGCCTGCGTCATCAGGTGGTCCAGCGCCATGTCCAGCGTGCTGCGTTTTTCCTGGGCCACTGCAAAGCGGGCCGCCGTTGCCGGGACCACCGGCTGGTGACCGGCCAGCTTTTTCAGGCTGGCATCCAGCGCGGCCAGCGCCCCGGCGTCTGGCGCACCCGGCCCTTGCAGCAAATGAAAATGCAGGCCGGTGTAGCCCATGCCGTGGAGCACGGCCTGGGCCACCGCCATTTGCTCAGCCAGCCCCGCCAGATAGGCGGGCGCCTCTTCGTCGGTCACCAGCACGGCCACCTGGGACGCCCCAAATGTTATGGCGCTGAGCCAGAGGTCCAGCCCCACACTCGCGGTGTGCCACAAAGCCTGGGGAATGATGTTGGCGGGCATGCCCTGCAGGTTTTTGTGCAGCTGCGCGGCGCGGCCCAGCGCTTCGATAGCCTGCTGGCCGCTGCCCTGGCTGTGAAACAACACCACGGCCTGGCGGCCACCCGCCTTGGCATAGGTGGCCAGCAATGTCTTGAGGCGCACGCCCTGCTCGCTGGCGCGCGGGTAGGCATAGGTCAACGCGCCAGTGGGGCATACCGTGGTGCAGGCGCCGCAACCTATGCACAGGTTGGGGTTGACAACGATCTGCTGACGTTCTTTCTGGCTGCTGACCGCACCCGCCGAACAGATGTCCACGCAGGCATTGCAGCCGATGGTTTCGTTGCGGCTGTGGGCACACAGTGTCTGTTTGTAGGCGAAGAATTTGGGTTTTTCGAACTCGCCCATCATGTCACGCAGCTTGACCACCGTTGCCAGCAGGCCAGGAGAGGCCAAACCCTGCGACCCATCCAGGGCAAAGTAGCCTTGCGGCGGCGCATGCAGCGCCACCAGCGGTTTTGCGCCCAGATCCAGCACCAGGTCGAAAGCCTCGCTGAGCGGCTGTGCCTCGCGGCCAAAGTCAATCGCGCCGGCCACTTTGCAGACAGCCACGCAATCGCGGTGTGAGGTGCACTTGTTGCTGTCGATCTGGTAGCTGAGGTCTATCGCACCTTCGGGACACACGGCCACGCAGGCATTACAGCGGGTGCACAGGTCCAGGTCGATCGGGTTGCTTTTGTCCCACCTGGCTTCAAAGGCACCGAGCCAGCCGGTCAGCGTGAGTTTGTCGCCGCTGATGACCGGGTACTTGCGCTCCTGGCCCGGAAAGCCGGGCGGCGGCTGGGTGGAAACTCCGCGCGCAAAAATGGTCACATCCAGCGTGTCGGCGACCAGCGCCGCGACCTGTTCGGCCTGGTCCAGCGCGCCAACAATGAGCAGCCGGCCCGCGCTTTTGTAGGTCACTGTGGCCACCGGTTCGGCGTCCGGAAGATGAGCCGCCGCCAGCAAGGCCGCGATCTTGGGCATGGCGCGCGCGGCGTCCCTGCCCCAACCACCGGTTTCGCGGATGTTGACGAACTTGACCACCGAACTGGCACCGGCCGTTTGCTGCCCCACCTCGGCGAACAGACGTTTTTCCTGGGTGCAGGCCACCACGACGTCGTCGCCTGATTGCACCGCTTTCTGGAAGGCGCCGGCCTCGCGCCGGCACAGCGCCGAATGGAGGGTCAGGGTCTCATTGAGTGCCGCGCCCAGCGTCTGGGGCTGGAGCGGCATGGTCTGGTTGCAGTCGCAAATCAGTGTGGGCATGGTCTTCTTGGCTGGCGCCGGAGCCAGGCAATGGCTCGGGTTGGCTGGAATGTTGGGGGTGAGGCAGGTCCGGACGGCTTATGTCTGGACGTTCATAGGACTGTGCCACGGTTTGACCTGCAGGATCATTCGCATTTTCCCGTGGTAAGGCCGCCGCAGGGGGTTTCTTTGCGTCCGTGTCTTCTTCTTCAGCGTCGAACAGCTTGAGAAACTTCGAGCTGGTCATCTGCCGCAGCATGGATTCAGGAATGGGATCAGACTTCGAATAGTCGTCAATGTAGATATCGAGGCCATCCATGATGTTGAAATGCGGGTCGGCAAACAGCTTTTTCATGGCCGCGTTGCGCACTTCAGGGCCGACGTTGCCCGCCATGAAGGGCTTGAAGTCCGAGTCCTTGGTGAGCAGTTTCACATCGTCGAGCGACAGGATTTTCTCGGGCTCGCCGGGAGCTTCGGGCACGGGGGCCGGGGCTGACGCCAACTCTCCCGGTGACAAGGCTGCCGGCGGAACCGCGGCCGGCGTGGGCACCGGCAGCACGGGTTCGGCTACCGGTTTGCCCTGCGCAACCTCCGTCTTGCGGCGGGCCCAACGGCCCAGAAATCCGGGGGACTCTTCAGCCATGGCCACCGCCTCCAGACTTCTTGTCGGTGCTCACGCGTGCCGGATTGCCAAACCTGTCCTGCAGCGGCTTGAAGCTTTGCGGGCGTTGACGGCGTTTGGCCTCCAGCACGTAATGGGCATCCACAAACGCCTGCACCCACTCCACCACATCGCGCGGCGCAGCCACCTGCTCCACCGTTTCCTGCGCATCCAGCCAGCGCCCGGCATCGTGATAGCTGAGCGTCACGATCTGCGGCACGGCAACCGGCTCTTCGGCCAATGCGGGCTCTTCCTCCATGCGCCAGACCACCCAAAAACAGGGCTGGGACGTGGACACATTGAGGTAATAACCTTCTGCGTCGTCGGTGAAAAGCTCGACCCTGAAGCCAGGGTGCAGCCAGCGCTCTTCCTGCTCGTCCTTGAGCAACAGGCGCGGTTGCGCACCGAAGCCGTCTTCCTGGGGCACGATGTCGCCAAGCGACCAGCGCCAGGGTTGCCAGCGGTTGTCGATGCGCTCGCGGCGCATCACCACCGCGACATCGACGCAGGGCCGTTGCACCCCCTCCGCGGGAGGCGACTGCAGCAGGAAACCGGAAGTGCTCATGGGCTGGCCTGGACTCAGGTGTCCTTCGATATCTTGATGCTGGGGAACTTGCTGGAAAAATCTTTCGCCTTGGCGGCAATGGTGATCGCCACCTGGCGCGCCACGGACTTGTAGATGCCGGCGACCTCGCCGTCCGGATCGGCCACCACCGTGGGCCGGCCATTGTCGGCCTGCAAGCGGATTTGCATGTCCAGCGGCAACGCACCCAGGTAACCCATGCCATAGTCGGCCGCCATCTTCTTGCCGCCGTCCTGACCAAAAATGTGTTCGGTGTGGCCGCAGTTGCTGCAGATGTGAACCGCCATGTTCTCGACAATCCCGAGAATCGGCACACCCACTTTTTCGAACATCTTGATGCCTTTTTTGGCATCCAGCAGCGCGATGTCCTGCGGCGTGGTGACAATCACTGCGCCGGTCATCGGCACACGCTGGCTCAGCGTGAGCTGGATGTCACCGGTGCCGGGCGGCATGTCCACAATCAGGTAGTCAAGGTCGCGCCAGTTGGTCTGGCGCAGCAACTGCTCCAGCGCCTGGGTGGCCATGGGGCCGCGCCAGATCATGGCTTCGTCCTGCGCTACCAGGAAACCAATCGACATCACCTGGATGCCGTAGTTCTCCATCGGCTCCATGTTTTTGCCATCGACGCTCTCGGGGCGGCCTTCGATGCCCATCATCATCGGCTGGCTCGGGCCGTAAATATCGGCGTCGAGCAGGCCCACGCTGGCGCCTTCTGCGGCCAGTGCCAGCGCCAGGTTGACGGCCGTCGTGCTTTTGCCCACGCCACCCTTGCCGGACGCCACCGCCACGATGTTTTTGACATTCGGCAGCAACTGCACACCACGCTGCACGCTGTGGCTGGCGATCTTGAAGCTGACGTTGACGGACACATTGCCGACACCGGCCACACCCTTGACTGCCGCAATCAGCAGCTTGCGGATGCCGGCGAGCTGGCTCTTGGCCGGGTAACCAAGCTCCACGTCGAAAGCCACGTCGTCGCCGCTGATCTGCAGGTTTTTGAGCGCCTTGGTGCTGACAAAATCCTTGCCCGTATTGGGGTCCAGCACGCCTTGCAAGGCGCTCAGGATGGCCTGTTGTTCTACTGCCATGAGGGAAAGTCTCCGATGAATCTGACCAGGCCGGACCGGCCTGGGTACTTGACGACAAGTCTAACGCCGTGCACCAAACAGGGGGCTCATGGGGGATTGCCTCCGGGTTTTGCGGCCGGGCGACTTAAAATCACGGGTTAGCCTCCAAAGCCACAAAGCCCCTTTATGTCCCAGCGCCGCCTTTTCGTCACCACCGCCCTGCCCTACGCCAACGGCAATTTCCATATCGGCCACATCATGGAGTACATCCAGGCCGACATCTGGGTGCGCTTCCAGCGCATGCAGGGCCACGCGGTGAATTTTGTCGGTGCCGACGACGCGCATGGCGCGCCCATCATGATTGCGGCCGAAAAAGCCGGCAAAACGCCGCAGCAGTTTGTGGCCGACATCGCCGCCGGCCGCAAGCCTTACCTCGACGGTTTCCACATCAGCTTTGACAACTGGCATTCGACCGACGCGCCGGAGAACCACGAGCTGGCGCAGCAGATCTACCGCGACCTGCGTGACAACCCCGAAGGCTCGCTGATAGTAACCAAAACCATCGAACAGTTTTTTGATGCCGAGAAAAACATGTTCCTGCCGGACCGCTATATCAAGGGCACCTGCCCCAAGTGCGGAACCAAAGACCAGTACGGCGACAACTGCGAAAACTGCGGTGCGGTGTATGCACCTACGGACTTGATCAATCCGTATTCAGCTTTGTCGGGCGCGACGCCCGTGCTCAAAAATTCAGAACACTTTTTCTTCAAACTGTCTGACCAGCGCTGCGTGGACTTTCTTGAAAAGTGGACGCAGGACGGCAAACTGCAGCCCGAGGTGGCCAACAAGGTCAAGGAGTGGTTCAGTGTTCGCACCAACCCCGACGGCACGCAAAGCGAAGGCCTGGGCGACTGGGACATCAGCCGGGACGCACCCTACTTCGGCATCGAGATCCCCGACGCACCAGGCAAGTATTTTTATGTCTGGCTGGACGCACCGGTCGGTTACCTGGCCTCGCTGAAGAACCTGCTCGACAAACGCGGCGAGAGTTACGACGACTACATGGCGGCGCCGGGTCTGGAGCAGTACCACTTCATCGGCAAGGACATCGTCACTTTCCATACCCTGTTCTGGCCGGCCATGCTGCATTTCAGTGGCCGCAAGACACCCGACAACATCTTTGTGCACGGCTTCCTGACCGTCAACAACGGCGAGAAGATGAGCAAAAGCCGAGGCACCGGACTGGACCCGCTCAAGTACCTGAGCCTGGGCATGAACCCCGAGTGGCTGCGTTATTACCTGGCGGCCAAGCTCAATGCGAAGAACGAGGACATCGACTTCAATGCCGATGATTTCATGGCGCGAGTCAACAGCGACCTGGTCGGCAAGTACATCAACATTGCAAGCCGTTCGGCGGGCTTTTTGAACACACGTTTCAATGGCGACGTTTTGCCAGTTCAGGACCTCGACGACGAAGGCCAGAACCTTTACGCCGAAATTGTCAGTGCGCAAGTTTCGGTGGGCATTCTTTTTGACTCCCGCGAGTTTGGCAAGGCCACCAGAGAAATCATGCTCTTGACTGACAAAGTCAATGCGTATGTCGACAGAAACAAACCTTGGGTATTGGCAAAGAGCGAAGGAGCGTCACTTGAACTGCATAAGGTGTGCAGCAGTCTGATCCGTTGTTTTGAAGTGTTGACCAGAATGCTGGCGCCTATCCTTCCTGAAACAGCGGCGAGTGCGGCCGGACTTCTCGGCATATCGCTCGATTCGTGGGCTGGTCATTCCGAAACAGTGCGCATCAAGAAATTCGAACACCTGATGCAACGCGTCGACATCAAGCAACTTGATGCATTGTTTGAGCCTCCAGCCCAGGCAGAACAAGCGCAAGCAGCTATCGAATCCATAGCACCCGGTGGCGAAGAACTCGCCCCCGCCATCACCATCGACGACTTCAGCAAGATCGACTTGCGCATCGCGCTGATCGTCAACTGCGAAGCCGTGGAAGGCTCGACCAAGCTGTTGCGGCTGACGCTGGATGTGGGCGAAGGCAAAACCCGCAATGTCTTCAGCGGCATCGCCTCGGCGTACCAGCCGGGAGATCTCATTGGCAAACACACGGTGATGGTTGCCAACCTGGCGCCGCGCAAGATGAAGTTCGGCATCAGCGAAGGCATGGTGCTGGCCGCCAGCCATGCCGATGACAAAACCCAGCCCGGCATTTACGTGCTGGAGCCGGTGGCCGGCGCTTTGCCCGGCATGCGGGTCCGCTAGGCGACGAAGCGCAGGGCCTTGCCCGGACGGGCTGCAAGTTCGCTGACGGCTGCTTCCAGCGTCTGCAGCAGCGGCGCCACACCCTGGGCCTGGAAAGGATGGCCCGCGACCGCGACCTTGAGTTGCAGCACCGCGCCCGGCGGCAAGATGTCGCTGGGCGCCAACCCGCGTGCAATCAGCCGCTGGCCAATCTCGGCGACCTGGTCGCGCGTGAAATGGCCTTCGAGAATCACCACAAAATCACCGTCGCGGTGGCGCGCCACTGTGTCGCCCTCGCGCACCACGTGGGTGACGCAGGCGCCCGCATGAACCAGCGCGGTTTGCGCAACCTGCAAGCCATACTCGGCGCGTATCTCCTGAATATTGCCGATACGCACACGCAGCACCACGCCAGCTTCCGGGTCCCGCTGCTGGTGGTGCAGCAGGTGCTCCAGCCGCGCCAGCATCACCCGGTGGTTGGCCGTGCCGGTCAGCGGATCGACCCGCGACAGGGCGCCGACCCGCACCTGGTTGTCACGCCGTTCGCGGCTGCGCAGGTACAGCGCAATCAAAAGCAACGGTATCTCGACAGCCGCGCCAATCTGCGCGCCATACTGCGTCCAGAACGACAAAGGCACCAATTGCATGTTGCGCAGGATGGGAAATACCGAGCCGACCAGCACGGCCAGTATGCCGGCGAGTATCCACAGGCCGACACGCGGGATGCGCCAGGCATACCAGAGCGCCACGCCGAGATAGATCACGAAACTGCCAATGTAGTACGGGCCGGTCATGGCAAAAAACGGATCGCGGCCGAAAATAATGAAACACAGGGCCAGCCCGCCCCCGGCCGCAGCCATCCCCAGCATCAGGTGGGTCGCCCAGCGCTCGCCGCGCTCCACCACGAGCTCGCGCATGAACAGGTGGCCCAGCGCCGCGCCTGCAATCGGCAGCACGTTGGAGGCCACATCGTTCCACCAGGGGTAGTGCGGCCAGAAATACTCGCCCGCCAGGCCGGTCAGCGACAACTGGCCGATGGCGACCACGGCCACATAGGCCGCATACCAGGAATGGATGGAATCGCGCCAGGTCCAGGCATTGACCACGCACAGCAAAATCACCAGCGCCACCAGCCCCAGGTAAGCGCCCAGCAGAAGATGCCAATGCTTGCTGGACTCCTGGAAATCACGCGTGTTCCAGACGGTCCAGCGCACATTGATGGGGTGGCTGTGCTGGACGCGCAGGTAAGTCCGGCGCACTTCACCCGGTTGCTGCACAAACTCGAAAGCGGGGTGCAAATAACGCAGTGGCCAGCGGGCTACCGGGATCGAGTCGCCCGAATATTCGGCATGCCAGTTGCCGTCCTCGCCAGGGCGGTAAAACTCGACCCGGTTCATGCCGGGGTGCGGCACGGCCAGCACGCGCGAGGTGGGAACAGTCACCTCCGGCAAACTGAGTTGGTACCACACCGAGGCCGCCCCGCCGGTCGGCATGATGCGGTCGGGCTGGGCCGGCAAGCCCTCACCGCGCTCGAAGCGCTGCCATATCTCAGGGATCGTCTGCTGGCCGGAGGCATCGACGAGGACCAGGCCACTGCCATGCGGGCCTAGCCACTGCCAGGTCGCCGGCGGACTGGGGTGCGAAGCCTGAACCGGCCCGGCCAGCACCAGCAGCACGGCGGCCAGCAGCGTCGCGCCCCCGCTGCGACGGCCGGCCGCAGCGCCGCGCAGTTCAGGACGGGAAAAAGCCAGTATCAGCCGATGGATAAAAAGGTGCATGAAAAGCGGGGCAGCGGCTTAAGATAGGTAAGGACAACATGAAATCCGGCCTGCGTCACAGGCCAGACCCGACTTTACCAAGGGGCTTGCCGCCTGACCATCCCACTTTGCAGGATGCAGGGCGCAGACAATCTGCATTTTCCGATGAATCTGCCCGCTTACCTGGCCCCCTTCCGCCCCCGCCTGCTGTCCGCGCTGAGAGGCTACACGCGAGAGCGCTTCGGCAAGGATTTTGGCGCGGGCCTGACCGTCGGCATTGTCGCGCTGCCCCTGGCCATGGCTTTTGCGATTGCCTCGGGGCTGTCGCCGCAGGCCGGCATCTGGACCGCCATCATTGCCGGCGGGCTGATCTCGCTGCTGGGCGGCTCGGCGGTGCAAATCGGCGGACCGGCCGGCGCCTTCATCGTGATTGTCTACGGCATTGTCGAGCGTTACGGCCTGCCCAACCTGCTGATTTCCACCGCCTGCGCCGGAGTCCTGCTGTTTTTGCTGGGCCTGCTCAAGATGGGCACGCTGGTGCGGTATGTGCCGGTCAGCATCGTGGTGGGTTTTACCAACGGCATTGCCGTATTGATCGCGCTGTCCCAGCTCAAGGAGTTGCTTGGCCTGCAAATCACCAAAATGCCTGCGGATTTTTTCTCGCAGATCAAGGCCATCAGCCTGAACATGGGCTCCTTCAACGCCTATGCGCTGGGCCTGGGCCTGGTGTGTTTTCTGGGCTTGATCCTGTGGCCCAAGCTGTTTGCGCCGCGCGATGCGGCCGGCAAGGGCCTGGCGGCGCGGCTGGTCAAGGTGGTGCAGGCCGTCGAAGGGGTGCAACTGGTGCGGGCCACCCGCGCGGCGTCCCGGGTGCCGGGCCCGATTGTGGCGCTGGTGACGCTGACCGCGTTTGCATTCTTTCTGAACCTGCCGGTCGAGACCATCGGCTCACGCTTCGGCGGCATTCCGCGCGCCCTGCCGCCGTTTGCGCTGCCGGATTTTTCATGGGACACCGTGCGCCTGCTGTTTGCGCCCACGCTGACGATTGCGATGCTGGGCGCGGTGGAGTCGCTGCTGTGCGCGCGCGTGGCCGACCAGCTCTCGGGCCTGCCCAAACACGACCCGAACCAGGAGCTGATGGCCCAGGGCGTGGCCAACTTTGTCGTGCCCTTTTTCGGCGGCATGCCGGCCACCGGCACGATTGCCCGCACCGTGACCAATGTGCGCTCCGGCGCCACGTCGCCCATCGCCGGGCTGGTGCATGCGCTGATGCTGGTGGTGATCGTGCTGGCCGCGGCGCCGCTGGCCATGCATGTGCCGCTGGCGGTACTGGCCGGCATCCTGCTCTATGTGGCCTGGAACATGGGCGAGTGGCACGAATTTGTACAGATGCGCCAGTACAGCGCCCACTACCGGTTGCTGATGCTGGGCACTTTCTTCCTGACGGTGGTGTTCGACCTCACGGTGGCGCTGCAGGTCGGGCTGCTGCTGGCCTGCGTGCTGTTTGTGCGGCGCATGAGCACCCTGTTCCAGGTGGTGGAGACCGCGCGCAGCGACGAGTCGATTCATTTCCAGCTCTACGGCTCGCTGTTTTTCGGCGCGGTCGCCAAGATCGACCCCATCCTGTCGGCGGTTGAAAGTGCACCGCGCGGCCTGCTGGTCCGGCTCGACGCACAGTCGCTGCAGTCACTGGACGCCTCGGGGCTGGATGTGCTGGGGCAATTGCACAAGGCCATCGTGCTGCGCGAAGGCCGCCTGGTGATGTCCGGACTGAACGCCCAGCCACGCCGCGTGATGGAGCGCTCCGGCTTTCTGGCGAAAATCGAGGAAACCTGAATCGCTATCAAATCAATAGCTGGCTGCCCTTGCCAGTCGAGGGCTGGAGGCCGATTTGGCTTGTTTTTTTGACGGTCTCAGGTCACATTGCCATTGACGCCCGGCTGGCTTTCATCAGGCACCGATCCGGTCCGCAGCACCTTCAGGTCGCTGTCGAACTCGACCCGGAAAATTCGCGGGGCGTTCGGCCCGTCGCTGTAACGCCACTCGTAATGGGTCTCGCGCTTCAGGGCCATCGGCGTGATTTTCATCGGCTTGCCGAGCATCTTGCGCACCTGCTCCATCGGCATGCCGGGCAGCACCAGCGCGAAGTTCTGCGGCGTGAGCACCTGGCGCAGGGCGCTCATTTTTCCATCGGCGCCAATGGTGATCATGTAATTGACCTGGCCCTGGGGCTGGCGGTTGTATTCGAAGGTGCGGGCGCCGGGCTGGGCCGCCGCGCCGGGAAAGGGGTTGCCGGCCAGGTCGGCAGCGCTCCAGATCTTTTCAGGCTCGCCGAACTTCGTGCGGACATCGGCCTCGGTGGCCACGCCCTCCTCCAGTTCCGCAATGCGCTGGGGGTCGCAACCCACCAAACCCAACAGGGCCGACAACAATCCCATGACAACGAGCCACCTTGTGAAATGCAGGGAGGCCGGCGCCGCGTTCCCCCCGAAAGCAAAAAAAGGCAGGTGCATGGCGGTCCCCGGTAAAATCAGTCAACTTCAGCTTCAGGCAGTTTAATCCCATGTCCCTCTTCGCCCGGCCGCACTACACCTCGGAAGTCACCAGCTTCATCGACGAACTCAAGGCCAACAAGCCCACGCTGGAGGCCGAGCAGCGCCAGGGGCGCGCGATCTGGTGGGACAAGAAGCTGGACCTCAGCGAGCAGGCCGACTACCTCGACGCCGCCGTACCGCAGCAGCCCTACGTTTACGGCACCAGCGGCCACCCGAACAGCAAGTAGGCCTTGATTCATGGTCAAAACGGCCTCCAGCCCAATCTGGACGGGAGCTGACAGCTATTTTTTTGATAGCAACTGAAGATCCGCGTCCGATCCCCCATGTCCAGCATCACCGAACTGCCCCCGTCCGAGTCCGGCCAGCCCGAAAGCCTGCTGGCCCTTCCCGGCATGCCGGGCGTGATCGACCAGGTGGCGCTGGCCAGGCTGTACGGCGAGCCTTTGTTCGCGATGCCGCAGGACTTGTACATCCCGCCGGACGCGCTGCAGGTCTTCCTGGAAGCCTTCGAAGGCCCGCTGGACCTGCTGCTGTACCTGATCCGCAAGCAGAACTTCAACATCCTCGACATCCCGATGGCGGCGGTCACGCGCCAGTACCTGGTGTATGTCGATGAAATCCGCACCACCAACCTGGAGCTGGCCGCTGAATACCTCCTGATGGCGGCCATGCTGATCGAGATCAAGTCGCGCATGCTGCTGCCGCCGAAAAAGGTGGCCGGCGGCCAGGAAGCGGAAGACCCGCGTGCCGAGCTGGTGCGCCGCCTGCTGGAATATGAGCAGATCAAACTCGCTGCGCACAAGCTCAACGAAATCCCGCAGTACGGCCGCGACTTCCTGCGTGCGCAGGTTTACGTCGAGCAGGCGCTGCAGCCGCGCTTTCCCGATGTCACGGTGGTGGATTTGCAGGAGGCCTGGCGCGACATCGTCAAACGCGCCAAACTGGTCCAGCACCATGTGATCAGCCGGGAAGAACTCTCGGTGCGCGAGCACATGAGCATCGTGCTGCGCAAGCTGCAAGGCCAGAAGTTTGTCGAATTCGAGCACCTGTTCGAGCCCTCGCGCGGCATGCCGGTGCTGGTGGTTACCTTCATCGCCCTGCTCGAGTTGTCCAAGGAAGGCCTGGTCGACGTAACCCAGGCCGAGGCCTACGCTCCGATTTACGTGCGCCTGGCCTACACGCCGGCCTGATCCAGCGCTGGCGAGCGGTCGCGAACGGCAACAGCCGTCGCATCCCTGTTTCTTTGCGCCTCGGGTCTGAGCGCCGGCCAAGAGAGGACAACAATCAGTATTTTTGATGAAAAATTATTTTTATCAAAAATACTGATTAGTAATTAAATAATTACTTTAGTTATTTAACCACGACCTTCCAGCGGCTTGTCCTACGTTTTTTAACAAAAATTACACGCACCATGGGTTGAACTTCCGGGCAACCCACCATGACCACGCAACGCTTCCAGCCGGCCTCTTCCGGCCTCGCATCAACCGCCCGCACGCGCTACCAGGGTCGCACGCCGCTGTCCACCATACTGGCACGCGGAACACTTCCGCTCGCGCTGTTGGCGCTGAGCCAAGCGATCCCGGCGCAACAGCTGCCCGGCGCAGGAAGCCAGATTCAGCAGCTTCCTCCCACCCCTGTGCCGCAGAAAGCGCCGCCAGAGATCCGTCTCCAGGAAGGCCGGGCACCGCTGCGGTCCGCGCCCAGCACGGCAAAAATTCTGGTCAAAAGCCTGCAAATCACGGGCTCACGACTGTTTTCCGAAGCCGAGCTTCTGACGCTCACAGGCTTTGTGCCCAATACCGAGCTAACACTGGCCGAACTACATGCCATGACCGCGCGCATCACCGACCACTACAGGAAAAATGGCTACTTTGTGGCGCGGGCTTACCTGCCGGCACAGAACGTCAGGGACAACGTCCTCACGATTGCGGTCAGCGAAGGGCAATACGGAAAGATCGTCCTGAACAATCAGACCAATTTGTCCGATGCCCTGGTCCGTAACATCCTGGGCGGTGTCAACAGCGGCGATCCGATCACCAACGACACGCTGGAAAGCCGCCTGCTATTGCTTTCGGACATACCGGGTGTCAATGTCAAGTCAACCCTGGTGCCGGGCGACACGCCCGGCAGCTCCGACCTGGTGGTCGACATCACGCCGGGTAAACGCGTCAGCGGCAGCGTGGACGTGGACAACGCCGGCAACTATTACACCGGTGAATATCGCCTGGGCGGTACGGTCAATTTCAACAACCTGCTGGGCCACGGCGACGTGTTCAGCCTGCGGGCGGTCACCTCGGGCTCCGGGCTGAACTACGGCCGCGCGTCCTACCAGATGCAGTTTGGCAAAGCCACGGGGGGTGTGGCTTACAGCCGACTGGCCTACGAGCTAGGCAAGGAATTTGCGCCGCTTCACGCGAACGGCACGGCAGAAATTGCCAGCGTTTACGGCAGCTACCCGCTGATCCGCTCGCGCAGCACCAATCTGAACGCGGGCCTCAACTACGACCACCGGACCTTCGAGGACCGCATTGACATCATCCCCTCGGTGACCAACAAGAAGGCCAACGTCCTGACAGGGAGCCTGTACGGCAATCACCGCGACACCCTGGGCGGTGGCGGCATCAACGCCTTTTCGCTGGGCCTGTCCGCGGGCAATCTCGACATTGAAACACCCGCCGCGCGGGCCGCAGATGCGGCCAGCGCCCGCACCAACGGCTCTTACGGCAAGCTCGCTTTCAGTGCGAGCCGGTTGCAGCGCGTTACTGACACGCTTTCCCTTTTCGCAGGCTTCAATGGCCAATTCGCCTCCAAAAACCTGGACTCTTCCGAGAAGATGGTGCTGGGCGGCATGGATGGCGTCAGGGCCTACCCGCAGGGCGAAGCCTTCGGCGATCAGGGCTACCTGGTCACCCTGGAAGCCCGCCTGCTCCTGCCCAAACCGGAAAGCCTGCCCGGGCAAGTCCATCTGATTGGCTTCGTGGATGGCGGCAGCGTGACCATCAACAAAAAGCCCTGGGCGGCCGGCAACAACCACCGCGATCTCGGCGCCTACGGGGTTGGATTGACCTGGGGCGACCCCGGCAATTTTGCGATCAGGACCTATTACGCACGCAAGCTCGGTGACGCTGCCGCCACGGCGGCACCGGACAAATCAGGACGGTTCTGGATACAGGCCGTCAAGTATTTCTAAGCCCAGCGAACCGACCACCTGAACCGAACAAGCCGAAGGACAACTTATGAACCGCATTTACAGAACCATCTGGCGCGCCAGCTCCGGCACCTGCGTCGCCGTCGCCGAGAACGCGGCTGGCAGGGGCAGGGGAAAATCGTCCAGTGCCGGCGCCAGCGCGGGCCAGCCCCGCTTTGCCGTGAACCTGCTGTCGGCGTGTTTGATGCTCACTTTGGGGACCGTCGCCCACGCCCTCCCCGCCAACGGCACTGTGGCAGCCGGCTCGGCCACCATCACCAGCACAGCCACCAGCACGACCATCCAGCAATCGTCGGCCAGCGCGGTCATCAACTGGCAAAGTTTTGGCATTGGCGCCGGTCAAAGCGTGCAGTTTGTGCAGCCTGGCAGCAGCTCTGTGGCCCTGAACCGTGTTCTGGGGACGGACGCTTCCAGCATCCTGGGCAACCTGTCGGCCAACGGCAAGGTTTTCCTGCTCAACCCGAATGGCATCCTGTTCGGCAGCGGTGCGCAAGTCAATGTGGGTGGCCTGGTGGCGTCAACCATGAGCTTGAGTGATGCGAAATTCATGTCTGGTGACTACAGTTTTTCCAACGCCGGAAGCGGCACAGTGGTGAACCAGGGCACGATCAACGCAGCCGATGGCGGCCATGTGGCCCTGATGGGCAAAACCGTGATCAACCAGGGCGTGATCAGCGCGCGCCTGGGAAGCGTGGCACTGGTCGGCGGACAGGCGGCCACCCTCGATCTGGCGGGCGACGGCATGCTCCATGTGTCGGTGGCACAAGGCGCAGTCAACGCACTGGTTGAAAACGGCGGCTTGATTCGTGCCGATGGCGGGCGTGTGCTGCTTACGGCCCAGGCAGCCGGCAACCTGCTCCATACCGCAGTCAACAACACCGGGGTCATTCAGGCGCAGACCATAGGAAACCGCAACGGCACCATCCTGTTACTCGGCGATATGACCACCGGCACCATGAACGTGGCCGGCACGCTGGACGCCAGCGCACCCAACGGCGGCAACGGCGGCTTCGTGGAAACATCCGCAGCCAATGTCCGTATCAGGGACGATGTTCGCGTCACCACCAATGCACCGCAGGGGCTGATGGGCACCTGGCTGATCGACCCGCAGGATTTCATCATCGGCCCCGGCGGCAACATCTCGGGCGCCACCCTCTCTGCCCAGCTGGTCAACAACAACGTCAACATCACAACGGCACCCGGACCCGGCAACGGCGATATTTTTGTCAATGACGCGGTGAGCTGGGTGGCAGCGGGAACTCCGACGACCCTGACCCTGACAGCCGATCGGGACGTGTACATCAACGCGGCCGTGACGGCTGTTGACGGGAATTTTGTGGTGTGTTGCGGCCGGGACATCAATGTCAACGCCGCCCTCACCACCACCCGGGGCAGCATTTCACTGAGCGCTGGCCGCAATGTCAACCAGAATGCAGCCATCACAGTCACCGACGGTAACCTCATGATGTGCTCGGCCAACGATGTGAATGTCAACGCCAAGATCACGCTGACACGGGGTACCAGCATTGTTTCCCGCAGCCTGGGCCTGCCGCTCGGCCTGACGCTCACTTCAGATACCGACGGTACCGGTCCCGGCGTGGCCGGCGGCACGGTCAATATCAATGTCATCGGCCCGGACCGTCCCACAGTGACCGGCCCGAACGCGCCGGTCACCATCAACTACAACCCGACCTCTTACACGACGCCGACGGATTACGCACCGCAGTTCATCCTGACTGACAGCATCCTGAGCCAGCGGATGCTGGTGTTTCCTGAAATCACGAAAACCTACGACGGGACAGTCGCGGCCACCCTTGTTTCGCTCAAAGGCAACCCGGCAGGGGTCAGCCTGATCGCGGACCCCGGCAGTACCGCCGTCTTCAACAGCGTCGATGTGGGCACCGGCAAAATCGTGACGTTCACGGGCTACAGGCTGGGCGGCGCCAGCGCCAGCCAATACGCGCTTCCGGCTTCCTGCTGCGGCCCGATTGTCGGCAAGACAACAGGGACCATCACCGCTGCGCCACCGCTTCTTCCACGGGCCACCCTGTTTGCGACATTGCTGCCAAGTTTTGCTTTCCCCGCCAGCTTGTTGCCCACTGCCTTTGGCGATACGGGCGATGTTTTCCTGGCGCTCGCTGAGGAGGAAGAGGTGGTACCTACCGCCATCCCGTTCATCCCGCCTGCGCCTTATGTCGCACCACGCTATGCGCCCCGGCCAGTTCGCAACTAGGCGTCAAGTCCCATCTTGAGCCATCCACCACACCGCAAACACGCCTTCCTCGGGCGCGGCCTGAGTTTGGCGCTGCTTGCGCTTGCCCTCCACCCCGCCACGGCCTGGGCGAGCGACACCACCCCCAAAGCTGCCATTGACGCCAAGCAGCCGGAATTGGGTGCGCTCGGCATGCCATCGCAAAACCTGCCAACCGATTCGCCGCGACGGGCCGACCTCGGCCAGGAGCGGGCATCGGCACAGGCAACGCAGTTTGCCGACTGGGTGGTCGACTCGCGCGACAACCAGGACATGCCTTTCATGATCGTCGACAAGGTCAATGCCAGGGTGCTGCTGTTCGACCCCTCGGGACGCCTGCAGGGTGCGGCCGCTGCGCTGCTGGGCCAGGCACGCGGCGACGACTCCACACCCGGCATCGGCGAGCGACCGCTCTCAAGCATCCTGCCTGCGGAACGGACCACCCCCGCCGGGCGGTTCGTGGCCTCGCTGGACCGCGACAAGCGCGGCCAGGAACTGCTGTGGATCGACTACAACACTGCGCTGGCGCTGCATCGCGTGGTCAGGGGCAAGCCCTCGGAGCAGCGCTTGCAGCGGCTGGCGAGTGCCACGCCGGCAGACAACCGGGTTTCCTACGGTTGCATCAATGTGCCCGCCGCGTTTTACGACCGCTTCGTGAGCCCCGCCTTCAAAACAAGCAGTGGCGTGGTCTACATCCTGCCCGAAACACGCAGCATCCGCGAGGTGTTCGGCGTCAGATAGCAGGCACCCAGGCCGATCTGACATCCGGAAACACACCCGGATCGACCGGAGCGGTTCTGGCACTAGAATGGCCTTGCTCCGGGGTGCTGCCCGACCATGGTGGTCGGGCAGCTGAGATGGCCAACCCAAACCCGTGAACTTGAATCGGTTCGTACCGACGTAAGAAGAGCTGACTGCCACCGGTCCCCGGCTGACCAGTCAACGACCACCACCCGCGCGGGTGCTGGCCACACCTTCGGAGCATTTTGTGCCTAGCGGCACGTGAAGGATGCTCCGATGAATGCGCCCGACAAATTCGCCCAGTTGCTGTCCCTGACCCGCGAGCCGTTTCCGGCCTCTCGCAAGATTTACGTGCCCGGCCAGGTGCACCCGGACCTGCGGGTGCCGATGCGCGAGGTCAACCTGAGCAATGGCGAATCCGCCACGCTTTACGACACCTCCGGCCCCTACACCGACCCGGACGCCGTCATTGATGTGCGCCGCGGACTCGATGCGCTGCGCGCGCCCTGGATTGAAGCACGCGGCGATACCGAGGCGTACATCGGCCGCACTGCGCAAGCCGTGGACGACGGCACGCGACGTGAAGACCGGACCGACCCGACAGATCCTGAAGTCCAGCGCATCGCCTCCCTGCGCGCCCAGGCCGCCGGCCTGCAGCGCACACCGCGCCGCGCCAGGGCCGGCGCCAACGTCAGCCAGATGCACTACGCGCGCCGCGGCATCATCACGCCCGAGATGGAATACATCGCGCTGCGCGAAAACACAAAACGCGAGTGGATGGCCGAATACCTCGGTGACGCCGAACGCGCAGCCCGCGTGCGCGGAAACCCCATGGGCGCGCAGTTGCCCGAGTTTGTGACGCCCGAATTCGTGCGTAACGAGGTGGCGCGCGGCCGCGCCATCATCCCGGCCAACATCAACCATCCGGAGGTGGAACCGATGATCATCGGCCGCAACTTCCTGGTGAAGATCAACGCCAACATTGGCAACTCGGCCGTGACCTCCAGCATTGAAGAGGAAGTCGAAAAACTGGTCTGGGCGATTCGCTGGGGCGCCGACAACGTGATGGATTTGTCCACGGGCAAAAACATCCACACCACACGCGACTGGATCATCCGCAACTCGCCGGTGCCCATAGGCACGGTGCCGATTTACCAGGCGCTGGAAAAAGTCGGCGGTGTCGCCGAAGACCTGAGCTGGGAGATCTACCGCGACACCCTGATCGAGCAGGCCGAGCAGGGCGTGGACTACTTCACCATTCATGCCGGCGTGCGCCTGCCCTTCATCCCGATGACGGCGAATCGCCGCACCGGCATCGTCTCGCGCGGCGGCTCCATCCTGGCCAAGTGGTGCATGTCGCACCACAAGGAAAACTTTTTGTACACGCACTTTGAGGACATTTGCGAGATCATGAGGGCTTACGACGTGAGCTTTTCTCTGGGCGACGGCCTGCGGCCCGGCTCCGGCGCCGACGCGAATGACGAGGCCCAGTTTGCCGAGCTGCGCACCCTCGGTGAACTGACAAAAATCGCCTGGAAGCACGACGTGCAGACCATGATCGAAGGCCCCGGCCATGTGCCCATGCACATGATCCAGGCCAATATGGACGAGCAGCTCAAACACTGCCACGAAGCGCCTTTTTACACCCTGGGCCCATTGACCATCGACATCGCGCCGGGTTACGACCACATCTCCAGCGCCATAGGCGCAGCCATGATCGGCTGGTACGGCACCGCCATGCTGTGTTACGTCACACCCAAGGAACATCTGGGCCTGCCTGACCGCAATGACGTCAAGCAGGGCATCATTGCCTACAAGATTGCCGCGCACGCTGCCGACGTGGCCAAGGGCCACCCGGCCTCCCGCGCACGCGACGAGGCGCTGTCGAAAGCGCGTTTCGAGTTCCGCTGGCACGACCAGTTCAACCTGTCGCTGGACCCGGACACGGCGCGCGACTTCCACGACGAAACCCTGCCCAAGGAAGTCAGCAAGGTGGCGCATTTCTGCTCCATGTGCGGGCCGAAATTCTGCTCGATGAAAATCAGCCAGGAGGTGCGCGAGTTTGCCGCCCAGCAGGGACTGGACGAGGCCGCAGCGCTGGCGCAGGGAATGCAGGCAAAATCGGCCGAGTTCCGCGACGGCGGCAGTGACATCTACATCCCCATCCAGAAACTTTGAACCCACGCTGACAAGGCGGACACATCCATGCACATAGGTATCGCAGGCGCAGGCCTGCTGGGGCGGCTACTGGCTTTTGAGCTGGCCCGATCTGGCCATTCGGTCGAGGTTTTCGATCCTGCCTCCGGCCCACAGGCGCCGGTCGGGGGCGTGTACGCCGCGGGCTGGACGGCGGCCGGCATGCTCAGCCCCACGGCCGAGCTGGAGTCGGCCGACGAAAACGTGTTTGCGCTGGGCCTGCGTTCGCTGGAACTGTGGCCGGGCATCGTTGCTGCGTTGGGCCAGCCGGTCCAGCTGCACCGTCGCGGCAGCCTGCTGCTCGCGCATCGCGGCGACGAAGGCGCAGCGCGCCGCGTGGTGGACCTGCTTGAGCACAAGGCTCCTCGCGACCACGCCCCGCAGGCTCTGGATACCGCCGCCCTGCGCGATCTCGAACCGGCCATCCACGGCGCAGTTCAGGCCTGGCTGCTGCCGCACGAAGGGCAGATCCACAGCGTGCAGGCCATGGCGGCGCTGGCCCATGCGGCCGCCGCGGCCGGCGCGCACTTTCACTGGGGCATCACGGTGCAGCGCCTGCAAGCCGGTGAAATCCACACGCTGCAGAGACGGCAAAAATTCGACTGCGTGTTTGATGTGCGCGGCACGGGCGCGCGGCCCGCGCTGGCAGAACGCTCTTCCACCGACGGCTTCACGCCGGACGTGCGTGGCGTGCGTGGCGAAATTTTCTGGCTGCATGCGCCCGGTGTGACACTGCAGCGCCCGGTGCGCCTGCTGCACCCGCGCCACCGCGTTTACCTCGTGCCGCGCGAAGGCGATCACATCGTTGTCGGCGCCAGCGAAATCGAGAGCGAGGACCGTTCACCGGTCTCGCTGCGCAGCACAGTCGAGCTGCTGGCTGCCGCGCACAGCATCATTCCCGAACTCGCCGAAGCACGCGTGGTTCATTCCGAAACCAACTTGCGCCCTGCCCTGCCCGATAATCTGCCGCGCGTGGAACAGTCCCCCGGCCTGGTGCGCATCAACGGCCTGTTCCGCCACGGCTGGCTGATCGCGCCGGCGCTGGTCGAACAAACGCTTAACAACCTGACATCTCGCATTACGATGGAATCGCCACCCCTGGTCATCCCGGACCGATCCGGGATCCATCCCGCATGAACCACGGTCCTGGCTCGCCAGCATGGATTGCGGGTCAAGCCCGCAATGACAAATAGCATGACAAGCAGCAACATCACCATCACCCTCAACGGCGAAACGCGGGAGCTGCCGGCAGGCAGCACGCTGGCCGACGCGCTGGCGGCCAACGGCCAGCCCGCGCAGTCTTTCGCGAGCGCCATCAACGGCGAGTTTGTCGCACGCGATGCGCGTGCGAGCACCACACTTTCGGACGGCGACGCCGTCTTCACCTTTCAAGCCATTACCGGAGGCTAGCCTGGCCATGACTTTCTCCATCGCAGATACACAACTCAACAGCCGCTTTTTCCTCGGTACCGCCAGCTACCCCTCTCCGCAGGTGTTGCAGGAGGCGATTGCTGCCTCCGGCGCTGAAGTCGTGACGGTCGGGCTCAAGCGCCAGATGGCAGCCGGTGGCGCGAGCACGCAAAACGACTTTTATTCGATGATCCGGGCCAGCGGCGCCCGCCTGCTGCCCAACACTGCCGGTTGCCGCAGCGCGCGCGAGGCAGTCACCCTGTCGCAGATGGCGCGCGAGCTGTTCGGCACGAACTGGATCAAACTCGAGGTGGTTGGCGACGAACACACGCTGCAGCCCGACCCCTTCGAACTGATCACGGCGGCCACCGAACTGGTGCGCGACGGTTTTGAGGTCTTTCCCTACTGCACCGACGACCTGGTCAGTTGCCAACGCCTGCTGGACGCGGGTTGCCGCATCCTGATGCCCTGGGGCGCACCGATAGGCTCGGGCCAGGGCCTGATCAACCCCTATGCGCTGCGCACGCTGCGCGCGCGCCTGCCCGGTGTGCCGCTGATCGTCGATGCCGGCATCGGTTCCCCGGCCGACGCGGTGCAGGCGATGGAGCTCGGCTACGACGCGGTGCTGCTCAACTCGGCCGTGGCCCATGCGCGCGACCCGGTGCAGATGGCGCGCGCGTTCAAACTCGGCATCGAGTCCGGACGGCTGGCGTACGAGGCGGGCATCATGGCCCAGCAGGACATGGCGGTCGCGTCCACACCGGTGACTGGCCGGCCTTTTGTCCTGTGAGCGCCGCCATGCATCGCACGGTCTGGACTTTTTCTGCCGACGCGCAGCAGATACAGCAGCGGCTCACGCAAATCAGCGCATCGCCGGGCCCTGCCCTGCTTTGCCTGAATCGCCACGAGGCCGCGACGCTGCTGGGCCTTGACGCGCTGGGCCACGCGGAGGTCGTGGCGCAGGCCGCGGCACGTTTGCGCACCGCCCTTGGCCCATCCGTCGTGATCACCGGCGCGGACGGCGACTATGCCGACACGCCGCAGGCCAGCGGCTGGCTGAGCCACTCCACCTCACACCGCCCCCATGCCGGAACGGACGAGGTGTTCGCCGAGGCAGCAGCGCGAGCACTGGAAGGCGGCTTTGTCGCCATGGAGGCCATCATCATCGCGGCCATGGCCAGAAGCGATGCCCTGAGCCAATATGCCGGAACGAGCTCGCTGCAAGCACGAGCCGATTTTGCGCAGCGCATAAGCAACCTGCCAAATTTCAGCCTGCCTCAGGCGGCAACCGTCAGCGGTTTTGCTGCGCTCAGCGATGCGGACCTCGGCCTGTATGCGGTGGTGGACAGCGCCGCCTGGGTGGTCCGCGTCGTGGCTGCCGGTGTGCGCACGGTGCAACTGCGCATCAAGGATGCAGAAGGTGAGCAACACCGGGCGATGGTGCGCGAGGAAATCCGCCAAAGCATTCATGCCGCAACCGCAGCGGGCGCCCAGCTCTTCATCAACGACCACTGGCAGCTTGCCATTGAACAAGGCGCTTACGGCGTGCACTTGGGCCAGGAGGACTTGCACATCGCCGACCTGGCCGCGATCAAGCAAGCCGGTCTGCGTCTGGGCATCAGCACCCACGCCTACTGGGAAGTCTGTCGCGCCTGGGCGCTGCAGCCGAGTTACATCGCCTGCGGGCCGATTCATCCGACAAAAGCCAAGGCCATGCCGTGGATTCCGCAGGGCCATGCCAACCTGGCCTACTGGTGCAAGCTGCTGCCGCTGCCGGTGGTCGGCATCGCCGGCATGGACGTCGCACGCACGGAAGAGGCCGCCCAGTGCGGTGCCGCAGGTGTGGCGGTCATCAGCGCCATCACTGCCGCCGCATCTCCGGAGACGGCCATAGACCAGTTGCAGCAAGCCCTGCAACGCGGCAGAAGCAGGCCCGCCGGCCAGGCGCCGCTTCTGCCGCGCCCCACCCTGGCCGCCACCTGAACAGGATTTCCATGACAGCAGCACCCGCCAGTCCTTACGGTACCCTGCCCGCCGCGCCACCGGCCGCTTCGCGCAAGCCCGTCAGCCTGCCGCGCCTGCGCGAGATGCACACACAGGGCGAAAAAATCACCATGCTGACCGCGTACGACGCCACCTTCGCAGCGGTCGCCGACGCGGCCGGTGTCGAATGCATCCTGGTCGGCGATTCGCTGGGCATGGTCTGCCAGGGACTGGGCAGCACGGTGGGTGTGACGCTGGAGGCCATGCGGCACCATACCGAGTGTGTGGCGCGTGGCCTGCGGCGTGCCCAGGCCACCGCCTGGCTGATCGGCGATTTGCCCTTCGGCAGCTACCACGAGTCCAAAGAGCAGGCGCTGCGCAGCGCTGCTGTGTTGATGCAGGCTGGCGCCCACATGGTCAAGCTCGAAGGCGGCGGCTGGACCACCGACACCGTGCATTTCCTGGTGGAACGTGGCATTCCGGTCTGCGCCCACCTTGGCCTGACGCCGCAAACCGTGCATGCGCTGGGCGGATACCGCGTGCAGGGCCGGGGCGAGGAAGCCGCCGCCACGCTGCGCAGCCAGGCGCGCGCGCTGCAGGACGCCGGTGCGGCCATGCTGGTGCTGGAGATGGTGCCTGCGGCCCTCTCTGCGGCGCTGACAACGGAACTCACCCACTGCGCGACCATCGGCATAGGCGCCGGTGTCGGCACCGCTGGCCAGGTGCTGGTCTTGCACGACATGCTGGGCATGAACCTCGGCAAGATGCCAAAGTTCGTGCACAACTTCATGGCCGACGCACACAGCGTGCAGGGCGCGATGCAAGCTTATGTGCAAGCGGTCAAGCAGCAACGCTTTCCGGTCGATGGTATTCACGCCTGGTGAAGTCAAGGCGCCACGCTTGTATAGTCGCCCCTTTTGAACACCTGCTTCCCACCGCATGAAAATCGTCCACAGCATCACCGACCTGCGCGCCGCGCTCGCCCCTTTCCAGCGCCCGGCTTTTGTGGCCACCATGGGCAACCTGCACGACGGCCATATCGCGCTGGTCGACAAGGCCAAACCGCTGGGCGACGTGACCGTGGCCAGCATTTTCGTGAATCGCCTGCAGTTCGCGCCGCACGAGGACTTCGACAGCTACCCGCGCACCTGGGAGGCTGACTGCGAGCGGCTGCGTGCCGCCGGTTGTGATTTGTTGTTTGCACCACGCGAGACCGACCTCTACCCCGAGCCGCAGACTTACAAGGTGCATCCGCCGGCTGAACTCGCCGACATCCTCGAAGGGCATTTTCGGCCCGGATTTTTTGTCGGCGTCAGCACCGTGGTGATGAAGCTGTTTTCCAGCGTGTTTGCCGGCAAACCGGCGGGCTTCGCGATGTTCGGCAAGAAGGATTACCAGCAGTTGATGATCGTGCGGCGCATGGTGCAGCAGTTTGCGCTGCCGATAGAGATCGTGCCTGGCGAGACCCTGCGCGCAGCCGACGGGCTGGCGCTGTCCTCGCGGAACGGCTACCTGTCGGCGCAAGAGCGCAGCGAAGCGGTGTATCTGTCGCGCGCGCTGCAGACCTTGGGCCAGGCGGTGCAGGCGCAAGGTCTGGCACAACGCGAGGCACTGGAAGAAGAAGCGATGCAGGCCCTGGCCGTGCGCGGCTGGAAGCCCGACTACCTGACCGTGCGCCGCCGCGCCGACCTGCTGCCGCCGGACATAAGCGATACCTCGATACCGCTGGTAGTGCTGGGCGCCGCCAAGCTGGGCAACACACGCCTGATTGACAACCTGGAAATTTGAGGCAAACCCAGCTGGAGTAGATGCATCAAATTACTCCTGATTTGATAGCTGCTTGATCTCGTCACATAAGGGCTGGAGGCCTTTTTCTTCTACAGAATAGGTAGCTGCTCAGGCCCTCACACCGTTCGGGCTGAGCTCGTCGAAGCCATGCTGCTCATCACCCAGGCTCAGGGCGAAACGGGGGGTAGTTACATAAAATACGGAATGTTCGCCTGCCGTTGCCAGCCACCGCGCCATTATTTATCCTTGCAAATACAGGAATAATATTCCATAATTGCAAGGATGTTGAAACGCCAACTTTTTGCCCGGCTGACGGAGGAAATCCAGCATTCGCCCGCAGTGGCCTTGCTCGGGCCACGTCAGGTCGGAAAAACCACGCTGGCCCATCAGGCTGCCCAGTCGGTTTCCAGCATTTACCTGGACCTGGAATCCGAGCGCGACCGCGCCAAGCTATCGCAGCCTGAACTCTATCTGGCGGATCATCTGGACAAACTCGTCATCCTCGACGAGGTTCATCGTGCGCCTGGCTTATTTCCTGTACTGCGCGGGTTGATTGACCAGGCCCGGCGCGAAGGCAAACGCGCAGGTCAATACTTGCTGCTCGGCTCAGCCTCGCTCGATCTGCTGCAGCAATCGGGCGAAACACTGGCCGGCCGTATTGCCTACCTGGAGCTGGGTCCGCTCAACATCCTCGAAACCGGCAAGGAGCAATCCGACGCGCTGTGGCTGCGCGGCGGCTTTCCGGAAAGTTTCACGGCGGCCAACGACGCGCGCAGCCTGCGCTGGCGGCAAAACTTCATTCGCGCCTATCTGGAGCGCGACATTCCCCAGTTCGGCCCACGCATTGCGGCCGACACGCTGCGCCGCTTCTGGACCATGCTGGCACACAATCAAGGCGGCCTGCTCAACGTCGCCCAGCTGGCGCGCAACATCGGCATCGATGCGAAAACGGCGCAAAACTACATAGACCTGCTGTGCGCGCTACTGCTGGTTCGCCGCCTGCCGCCATGGCATGCCAACATCGGAAAACGGCTCGTCAAGTCTTCCAAGGTCTACCTGCGCGACAGCGGCTTGGTACACGCGCTGCTCGACATCGAAAGCAGGGAAACCTTGTTGGGGCACCCAATCATCGGTGCAAGCTGGGAGGGTTTTGTCATTGACAACCTGCTTAGCTGCGCACCGGCCAATGTGCAGGGCTACTTCTACCGCACCAGCGGTGGCGCCGAGGTAGACCTATTGCTGGCTTGGCCCAACGGTGAGCTGTGGGCCATTGAGGTCAAGCGATCGTTGAGCCCCAAGGTCGAACGCGGCTTCCACGCAGCTTGTGACGATCTGTCGCCCGTGCGCAAGCTGGTGGTTTACCCGGGAGCTGAATCGATTCCGCTGGGCAATGACGTGGTGGCGGTGCCGCTGGACAACTTGTGCGCCGAACTTGCAACAAAAACTGAATGATAAAAAAACGGGAGCAAGGCAATTTGACCCTGCTCAGCTTGGCTTATTGATCAAATCGGCCTCCAGCCCATGTACTGCGGTCGTAGGCAGCTATCTATTCAGGAGCATTCGGATTCGGTTTCGGGCTGGCATCAGCGGACATAGGGGCCTGCGCACGCTGCTCAGCCAACCACTGCCACCCTTTCCATGCCACAAAGGCTGTGCCGGCAGCCAATGCCCCGTAACGCAGCACCGGTCTGCGCGCGCCCGCGAGAGCCAGCGAAAGCAAGGGACTGAGCAGTGGAGAGCGTTTGAGCAAGCCGAGCGCCAGTGGCAAGCCGCGGCCCATGGCCAGACCCGGCGCCGCCTTGCCGAACACGGTCGCCGACTGCTTCACTGCGGTGAGGGTATGGACCAGTTCAGCACGCTCGGTGGCGGAGCGCAGCAACAACAACTGCTTTCTGATCGCCCTTTGGCTCGCGGCATCACCCATGGGCATCCTCGCGACGCGGCATGTCGCCGCCCGATGCAAACTGCAGGGCCTCGCGGTCCCGCGCCATTTCGGCCAGCGTGGCCTGCAGGAAGGGTGGCCGCGTGGCCAGCATGCGCTGGACACGCCACACGAACCAGCCCGCCAGGCCCAGGTAGGCCGCCGAAAAACAAGCCAGCACGGTCACACGCTGGGCCGCATCGACGGCCAGCACCACCATGAAGGTCACAGTCAGCACCCCGACCAGGCCGAACACCAGCAAGCCCAGCAGGCTCAGCAACAGGCCGACCAGCCGCTGCAACTCTTCTTCCAGCTCGACACCCGCCAGCGCCAGGCGCGTGTGCGCCATGGCCAGCGCGGTCAGCGCGAGCTGGCGCAGTGAAGCCAGCAATCGCGGCGACGTGCTGGTTTCGGGTGGGTTCATGCGGCGCTGTCCCGATGCTTGCCGGGACTATTTGCGGTTGACCAGCAAGCCGATCACAAAACCGGCCGCAGCGGCGATACCGACAGCTTTCCACGGGTTGGCGTGGACATACTCGTCAGTGACCTTGGCGGCTTCCTTGCCCTTGAGCAGCGCCGCTTCCTGCAGGCCGGTCAGTTTTTCGGTCGCTAGCTTGAGTTTGCCAGCCGCTTTCTCACGCAGGGCGGCCGCCGTCTCGCCGGTGGCGGCAGTGGCGGCCTTGAGCAAATCCTCCACGTCGGCGAGGACGACCTTCATGTCGGTGATCAGTTTGTCTTTGCTGGTGTTGTCCATGGCGGGCTCCAAAAACAGGTGGGAAATGGATGGTGGCACACAGTCCGGGATGCTACTGCGATGGCGAAAACCAGTTTATCCCACCAGCAAAGCCGCAGCGAAAGCCTCAATCATGCAGGCATCAAAGCTCGACCGGGAAGCGTCTCGAAGCAATCTCCAGCAAGCCATCAAAAATCAGCCCTTCCACGAGCTCGAAGCGGACCGACATGCTCGGCCCCATCTTCCACCCCGCGCCGCCGGTCATGATGCATTCGGGCGCTTCGCCGCAATGCCGCGTGACGTTCTCCACCATGCGCTGAACAGCGCCGGCAATGGCAAAGGTGCCGCCGCTGGTCAGCGCGTCGCTGGTATTGGTGGGAAAATCTTTCACGTCACCGGTCGGGACATGCAGGCCGGCGGTGCCGGACTCCAGCGCGCGCAGCATGATGCCATGGCCCGGCAAGATGATGCCGCCGAGAAATTTACCCGACGAATCAATGGCCTCGACCGTCACCGCAGTGCCCACCATCACCACCACGCAGGGCTTCTGGATACCCCGGGCCAGCAGCCGGTGCCGCGCACCTATCATCGCCACCCAGCGGTCGGCACCGAGGCGCGCCGGGTGGTCATACCCATTGGTCACGCCGGCTTCCTGGGCACTTGGGATCACCCAGCGCGGGGCGACATCCCAGAGTTCCATCTGTTCAATCACGCGGCGCTTGACGGCGTCACCGGCCACGATGCAACCGAGGATGCGTGAGGGGACCGGCAAGCCGTTCCACTCCTCGTCGGCGAGTTTGTCGATGTTCTCGAGAAACACGGCGCCATGGGCCAGCACCCGCGATCCCGCAACCGGGGCCTCGTACTGGGCCCACTTCAGGCGGGTGTTGCCCACGTCAAGTGCTAAAAAAGTCATGTGACAGGATTATGAACACTTATGCCTGCCGGACTTCGGGCATCGATCAGCGGCGCAAGGTGACCGGGCGGCCGAAGTCCACATTGCCGCCGCGCGCGGCCTCGTAGGCGCGCGAGGCGCGCAACACCAGCGCATCGCCGAACATGGGGCCGACAAACTGCAGGCCGATCGGCAAGCCAGCGGATGTCAGACCGCAAGGCACGGTACTGGCGGGTTGCTGGGTCAGGTTGAAAGGGTAGGAAAACGGCGTCCATCCCAGCATGGCCACCGGATCCATGGGGGTGTGGCCGGCCGGTCGCGCCTCGAAGGCCGGCACCGCCACGCTGGGCGTGACCAGCAGGTCGAAGCGCTGCATGAACTGGCGCATCTGCGAACCGAGCGCACCGCGCTGCAAATGCAGGCGCTGGATGTCGAGCAGGCTGAGCTTCTCGCCGAGCAGCGCCTCGGCGCTAAAGTCCGGGTCGGTCAATGCCTGCTGCGCCGGCGTCAAGGTGTTCCAGACCGTCCAGGCGCCGGCAAACCACAGGCCGGTGGTGATCTCCAGCGGATCGTCAAAGCCCGGGTCGATCTGTTCGACATGCGCGCCCAGGTCCGACAACAGCGCCACTGCCTGCGCAACCGAACGCGCCACCTCCGTATGCACGTTTTTGGCGTAGCCCAGGGTCGGTGACCAGGCAATGCGCAAGCCGCGGATGCCGTCCTCCAGACCCTCCAGGTAGTCACTGTTGTCCGGCGGCAAGGAGGTCCAGTCGCGCGCGTCGGGCTTTTTCAGCACGTTCATCATCAGCGCGGCATCGGTCACGCTGCGGCTGTGCGGCCCCAGGTGCGCCACCGAACCAAAGGGCGACAGCGGGTAGGCCGGCACGCGGCCAAAACTGGGCTTGAGGCCGACGTTGCCGCAAAACGCCGCCGGGATGCGCACCGAACCCGCGCCATCCGTACCCACGGCCAGCGGCCCCATGCCGGACGCCACGGCGGCCGCCGCGCCACCGGATGAGCCGCCCGGCGTTTTCGACAAGTCCCACGGGTTGCGCGTGATGCCGGTGCGAGGCGAGTTGGTTTCACCCTTGCAGCCGAACTCCGGCGTGGTGGTTTTGCCGACAATCACCGCGCCGGCTTCGCGCAAGCGCGCCGTGGCCGGCGCGTCTACGTCCCAGGGCTGCTTGACATCCACGGTGTGGCTGCCGCGCAGCGTGGGCATGCCGCGCGTCAGGATGATGTCCTTGATCGACACCGGCACGCCATCGAGCTCGCCGCAGGACGGGCCGCCATCGCGAAATTTTTTCCAGCGTGTTTCACTGTCCGCAGCGGCCTGCAGGGCCGATTCCTGCGCCACCAGGCAAAAGGCGTTGAGCTGCGGATTCAATGCATCAATGCGTCCCAGCACTGCGCGGGTGGCGTCCACCGGTGAGGCCTCGCCGCTTTGGTAAAGCTGCAGCAGCTCGGTGGCGGTGCAGTCGGCGAGATCGGTGCGATGGGTGGGCATCGGTTACTCCTCGGAAATCAGGGCTTGCGGCGCATGGCAGCAGGCAGGTTCTTCCACGGCAGATCGGCCGGGTCGGCGGCCATCGGCCCTGCGGCCTTGGCCACAATGATGTCGGTCTTTGCCTCAGCCACCAGCGGCGTGAAGTCGGCGCGGAAGTGGTTGGAGCTTTTGACCACGATGATTTTCATCGCCTCGGGCGTGATGCCGACCATGCGGAACAGTTCGCGGTCCAGCATCTGCATCTGCCCGCTGGCCACGGCCACCAGCACACCGGCTATCTCAAGACAGGCACAGGGCCCCAGCGTGGCGGCCATCCCGGTCATCATCGGGCCCTTGAGGGTCACCTGGCCGTCGCTGACCGCACGCACTCTGAAATCGCCGCTCACCGGAGGATCGCTGGCCTGGCCGGTGAAGGTAGCCACAGCCCGCCCCAGGCTCAGGGTCACAGTGGCGCCCACGCCCGCAGTGTGGGCGGCCTGCGCGGCTGAGGGGTCAAACATCAGCCCCAGCGCGACCTGGCCCGGGAACTGCCGGCCCGCGCCCTGCGCCAGCAGCGCATGCAAGAGGCCGGTGGTGTTGCTGCTGCCACCGGCGCCGGGGTTGTCCTGGGTGTCAGCGATCACCAGCGGCGTGCGCATGGATGCCGCGCGGACCAGCGCATGCGCGACCGCATCCTGCGCCGGCAGAAAATCCAGCGTCCACTGCGTGGGCTCGGCCACGCGTGCATACAGATGGTCCAGCGCCTCCTCAGCGCGCTCGCCATGCGCCCAGACCATGGGGCCGCACTCGTCGAAGTCCGAGGCCGGAAAGCCCATGCAAAAACTCAGGTACACGCCGAACCGGTCATCGGCGGCTGCAAGCGCTTCGTAGAGGCCTTGCGCAGGCGCCATCCAGGTGCTTTGCGCATTGAGCGGAATCAGGAAAGGCAGGCGCCGGAACTGAAGCTCTTCCTTGCGCCCCAGCGCCATCCGGCGCGCCAGCAGTTCGGCCGCCAACTCACCGGTGGCCGCCATGTCAATGTGCGGGTAGGTGCGGTAGGCGACCAGCGCATCGGCCTGCGCCAGCATGGCTTCGGTCACATTGGCGTGCAGGTCCAGGCTGGCCACAATCGGCAGGTCCGGCCCCACCAGCGCGCGGATGCGGGTGATCAGTTCGCCTTCTGTGTCGGCCACATGTTCTGCCACGCCGGCGCCATGCAGGTCCAGGTAAACAGCGTCGAAGCCGCCTTTGGCGACATCGGCCAGCACCTCGGTGCTGATGCGTTCAAAAGCCTCCCGCGTCACATAGGACGACGGTGAGGCACCGCACCAGCTGCCCGGCAATACGTCCCAGCCGCGCGCCTGGGCCGCAGCGATAAAACCGCCGGCCGGCAGGTTCACGCCCGTGAGCTGGTCCAGCATGGCCTGACCCTGCATGAAGGCCGGAAACACATCACCGCGGGTGAAGGCAGCCCAGTCAGCTTTCAGCGGCGCAAAGGTATTGGTTTCGTGCTGGTAACCGGCGACAAGGATTTTCAAAAAGCAGCTCCGGGCGCGGCGGCCAACAGCCGGCGCGTGTAATCATGTTGGGGGTGGGCATACAGCTGGGCCGTCGGCCCTTCCTCGACAATTTTCCCCTGGTGCATCACGATGACGCGGTCGCACAGCTGGGCGGCCACGCGCAGGTCATGGGTGATGAACAGCAGGCCCAGGCCGAATTCGGCCTGGATCTCGCGCAGCAGGACGAGGATCTGCGCCTGCACGCTGACGTCGAGGGCACTGACGGCCTCGTCGGCGACCAGCACGCGCGGCCGGCAGGCCAGCGCGCGCGCGATCGCGATGCGCTGGCGCTGCCCGCCCGAGAACTGGCTGGGGTAACGCTGCAGGCCTTCGGCCGGCAACCGGACTTTGTCCATCAAAAGGGCTGCGAGCGCCGTGGCTTCTGAGCGGGTAGCTCCGAAATTAATAGCACCTTCGATGATGGAGTCGCCGACCTTGCGGCGCGGGTTCAGTGAACGGTTGGGGTCCTGGAACACCACCTGCACCTGGCTGCGCAGGGGCCGGAGCTTGCCCTCGGTGAAACCGGCGACATCGATCAGTGCTGCATCCGCGTCCTGGCCGGGCGGGTGCCACAACACCTGTCCGCCCGTCGGGTCGATCAGGCGGATCAGGCAACGCGCCAGCGTTGATTTGCCGGACCCGGACTCGCCCACCACACCGACGGTTTCGCCGGCCGACACCGCGACCGACGCGGCCTGCAGCGCATGCGTGAGGCGCTGGCGGCCCAGCCAGTCGCGGGCGACATAGGTCTTGCTGACGTCCTGGCCGCGCAGCAGCGGCTGGCCCTGCGGCGCCGGTCGCGCAGGCGGCGGCGTCATGCCGGGCACTGCCGCCAGCAGCATCTTGGTGTAGTCAGCCTTGGGGTTGCGCAACACCTCGTCACGCGTGCCGTACTCGACCGCCCGACCCTGGTTCATTACCAGCACCTCGTCGGCAATGTCGGCCACCACACCCATGTCGTGCGTGATGAAGAGCACGGCGCAGCGATGGCCGCCCGACAGGTCGGCCTGCAACTCCTCGATCAGCTTGAGGATTTCCTTTTGCGTGGTGACATCCAGCGCCGTGGTCGGCTCGTCGCAGATCAGCAGGGCCGGCTGCAGGATCACCGCCATCGCAATCACGATGCGCTGGCGCTGTCCGCCAGAAAGCTGGTGCGGGTAGCTGCGCATCATGCGTTCCGGCTCGGGCAATTTGACCCGCTGCAGGATGTTGAGCACCGCTTCGCTGCGCCGCTTTGCATTCCAGTCGGTGTGCTGCCTCAGTAACTCGTCGATCTGGTCGCCGCAACTCATCACCGGGTTCAGCGCCGTCATCGGCTCCTGGAACACCATGCCCATGGCCTGGCCGCGCAAGGCGCGCAGGCGTTGCGCGCTGGCATCGAGCAGCGCCTCCCCCTGCAGAACGATGCGTCCCGGCCCGGGCTGGAGTTCACGCGCCAGCAAGCCCATCACGGCCGTGGCCATGACCGATTTTCCAGACCCGGATTCGCCGACCACACACAGAGTCTGGCCGGCATGGATGCGCAGGCTGATGTCTTCCACGGCGTAGGCGCGGTCGCTGCCCGGCGGCAAGGCCACATGCAGCTTGTCAATGACAAGGACGGGGGCGGCGCTCATGGACTGCGTTTCGAAAATTTCGGGTCGAGCACGTCGCGCAGCCCGTCGCCCAGCAGGTTGATGGCCAGCACCGTCGGCACCAGGAACAGCGCCGGGAACAGCACATTGCCGGGATACTGGGTGAACTGCACCCGGCCCTCGGCCATGATGTTGCCCCAGGTCGGGATGTCGGCCGGCAGCCCGAGGCCGAGAAAGCTCAGGATGGCTTCGGTCAGCACCGCCGATGCTGCGACAAAGGTGCCCTGGACAATCAGCGGCGCCATGGCGTTGGGCAGGATGTGCCGCCACAGGATCACCGGAGTCGGCGTCGCGAGAGCCCGCGCGGCCTCCACAAAAGGCTCCTCGCGCAAGGTCAGCACCATGGAGCGCACCAGGCGTGTGACGCGCGGGATTTCCGGAATCGCAATGGCCACCACCACGGTCCACAGTTGCGCGCCCAGCGCGGCCACCAGCGCAATCGCCAGCAGGATGGCCGGAATCGCCATCAGCCCGTCCATGAAACGCATCAGTACCGCGTCGACGATGCGAAAGTAACCCGCCAGCATGCCCAGCAGGGCGCCGACGCCTATGGCCACCACGGCGGTGAAGGCGGCCACCAGCAGCGAGGTGCGGGTGCCGTACAACACACGGCTGTAGATGTCACGGCCGAAGTTGTCGGCGCCCATCCAGAAGGTGTGCTGGACCGCCGTGCCGTCAAGTTGCGCAAATTCGCCGCGCGCACCCGCCGCCGTGTTGATGTGCGCCGAGTCCATCGCCGCCGGGTCCACGGTGCCCAGCACCGGCGCCAGCGCCGCCAGCAGCAGCAGCAAGCCGATCACGCCCGCACCGAAGCGAAATGCCGTGTTGGCCCAGAGCCTGCGCCAGAGAAGCCGGCCGGCGCCCATCAGTAACGGATCCTCGGGTCGAGAAACAGGTAACTGACGTCGACCAGCAGGTTGACGCCCACATACAGCAGGCTGAAAAACAGCACCAGGCCCTGGATCACCGGAAAGTCGCGGTTCAGCACCGCGTCAACGGTCAGCGAACCCAGACCGGGAATCGAATACACCGTCTCGGTCACTACCACGCCGCCTATCAGCAGGGCCACGCCGATACCGATCACGGTGACGATGGGCACCGCTGCATTGGCCAGCGCATGGCGCATCAGCACGGCGGATTCGGCCAGGCCCTTGGCGCGCGCGGTGCGGATGTAGTCTTCTGTCAGCGCCTCGGACACACTGGCGCGCGTCACGCGGGCGATCAACGCCACATAAATCATGGCCAGCGTGACCCAGGGCAGCACCAATTGGCGCGCCCAGGTCCAGACACCCTGGCCGTCGCTCCCGAACAGGCGCCGGTAACCCTGCACCGGAAACCATTCCAGCTGCACGGCAAACACATAAATCAGCAGGTAGCCGGTGACGAACACAGGAATCGAAAATCCGGCCACGGAAAATGCCGAGAGCAGGCGGTCCAGCCAGCCGCCCATGCGCCAGGCGGCAATGGTGCCCAATGGCACCGCCACCAGCACCGCCAGCACCAGGGTGCCCGCCGCCAGGCTCAGCGTAGGCTCCAGCCGCTGCGCAATCAGTTCGGTCACCGGCCGGTTCAGATAAAAGGAATAACCCAAGTCGCCCTGCAACACGCCGCTGATCCAGATCCAGAACTGGGCCAGCAGCGGCTTGCTCAGGCCCAGGGTCTCGCGGATTTTTTCGATGTCTTCATTGGTCGAGTTGTTGCCGGCAATGACCGCCGCAGGATCACCTGGCGTGAGCCGCAGGATCAGGAACACCACGATGGCCACCACCAGCAGGACCGGAATGGTCGCCAGCAGGCGTTGCAGCAGGAATCTCAGCATGGGGATTTGCGGCCAGACTGCGCCTTGATTGTCATGCCGGACCCGATCCGGCATCCATGACGTGCGAGCCTGGATTGCGGGTCAAGCCCGCAATGACAATTCAACCAACCCACAGGCTAGTTCTTTTTGATGTTCCAGTACACCTGCGCGCCGCCGGGCACCAGGCCGGAGATGTTGCTGCGCAGCGCCGCCGGATTGTTGTACTGGCCCAGATGCACGTGCGAAGCGGTTTCAATCGCACGCAGCTGCAGTTGCTCGGCAAGTTTCTTCTTCTCGGCCTCTGTGCCAGCCTGGGCAAACTTGACTTTCAATTCCTCGATGACTTTGTCGTCCTGCCAGCCAAACCAGCCCTTGTCGCCGGTGGCATTGAGCATGGCCATGGTCAGCGGGTTTTGGATGTCGCCGGCCGTCCAGGCTGTCATGAAGGCGTTCCAGCCACCCTTGTCCGGTGCGTCCTTCTTGGCGCGGCGTGCGAGCAGGGTCGACCAGTCGGACTGCGGCATGTCGACCTTGAAACCGGCCGCCTCGAGCTGCTGCTTGGCCACCAGCGGCAGTTTGGCAATCGACGCCAGGTCGGTCGGCCGCATCAGCACAATCGGCTCGCCCTTGTAACCGGCATCGGCCAGCATCTGCTTGGCCTTGACCGGATTGGCCATGCCTGTGTAAATACCGGTGTTGTCGCTGGCGTAAGGCGTGCCGCAGGGGAAGATGCTCCTGCAGTATTTGTACATGCCGGGTGCACCGACCTGCGTTTTCAGGAAAGCCTCCTGGCCCATGGCCACCATGGCCGCCTGCCGGATCTTCACATTGTCAAAAGGTGCGTGCAGGTGGTTGAAGCGGAAGATGTACTGCAGACCGGCTGGCTGTGCATCGACAATCTGCACATCCTTGGCGGCCTTGAGCGACGCGTACTGCTCGAAAGCCGGCTGCTCGATGATGTCCACCTCGCCGGCGATCAGCGCATTGAACTGGGTTTGCGGGTCGCGGATGATGATCCACTCGACACGGTCCAGATAAACGTTTTTGCCGCCTGTCGTGCCATTGGGCGCTTCACTGCGCGGCTTGTACTTGTCGTTCTTGACATAGACCAGTTTTTCACCGGGCTTGTATTCGGCCGTGACGAACTTGTAGGGACCCGAGCCGATGTTTTCCTTGATCTGCTCGCTGCCCGGCGTGGCCGCAATGCGCGCCGGCATGATGAAAGGCACGTTCGAAGACGGTTTTCCCAGGGCTTCGAGCATCACCCCAAAAGGCTGATTGAACTTGATGATGAAAGTCTTTGCGTTGGGCGTCTCGTAACTGGCCAGGCTCTTGGCCATGACGCCGCCAAAACTGTCGCGGCTGGCCCAGCGTTTGAGCGAGGCCACCACGTCTTCGCTGGTGACCGGTTTGCCGTCATGGAATTCCAGGCCGTCACGCAGGGTAAAGGTCCAGACCTTGTTGTCCTTCGACGCCGAATAGGTGTCCACCATCTGCGGCTTGACCTTGCCTTCCAGGTCGGTGCCGAACAGGGTGTCGTAAATCATGTAGCCGTGGTTGCGGGTCACAAACGCCGTGGTCCAGACCGGGTCCAGGATGGTGATGTTCGAGTGCGGCACCACTTTCAGGGTTTTGGCCTGGGCCTGGACGGCGGCGGGCAGCAGCAAGGAGGACACCAGCGCGGCAGACGTGGCCAGCGCAACAAGAGAGCGACGTTTCATGACGAATTTTCCTTAGAAACAAAGGTTGGAACAGTCAGGCCGGAAGCACTGGGGCCCCATGGGTAATGTAACCATAGCTCATACGCAATATTCAAGCCATCGGGAAACCACCGTGGCCGCGGCCGGCCAGCCTCAGATCACCCCCAGCCAGCAGGCGCGCTGGATGGCCGACATCTTGTTGTCGACCCTGAGTTTGGCCATGGCATTGGCCATGTGGTAATTGACGGTGCGCTCGGTGCAACGCAAGCGCTCGCCGGTCTGTCGCGCGGTCAGTCCTTCGAAAGCCAGCGCCAGGCATTCGCTCTCGCGCGGGCTGAGCGGACTGCTGGCGGCAGCCAGGGTGCGCTTGAACAAGGGCCAGATGTTGAGCGCGGACCAGACCAGAGCAGCGGCTTCAGCCCGGTCATGAAACTGGCGCGGGCTGAACATGAAGCACTCGAAGGCTCGCCCCGAAGGCAGGGGAAACTCAACCCGCACAACACTTTGGAATCCGTGGGCCAGCCACAACAGACGCCAGCGGTCGCCCCCCGTGTCCGAATTGCCGATATGCTGCCAGGCCACCAGCGGTGCATCTGACTCCCGCCACGGCGCGCCAAAGTCCTGGCTTTCGGCCAGGGCTGAGGCGGGCTCCTGCAGGCGGGGAGGATGGACCGCCGCCACCACCCGGTCCTGGCGTTGCCCGAAGGGGTCTGGGCCCAGGACAACAACTGCCTCGACCGCATAGTCACGCAGTGCGGAAATCCAGTCCGCCAGCAGGCTGTCCAGCGCGAGACTGTCAAAGTTGACAGGTTGGCGCACCTTCAGTTTTCCCCCAAAATTGCGCCCATGCGTGAAGAACTGCTCCAAAATTTATTCATGATCCAGAATTTCAGGTTGCCGGGCAGAACCAGATGACGGATTCATTGGCCTTGGCGCTTGTCGGAAATAGAGATGCCAGGGAGGAGCCGGGTTCAAGCTTGACCCGATCAGAAATATCCGTGCCCTATTTTGCACCCGCCACAATGTCGTCACCGGTAGCTGGCGTGGAAACGCCGCATGCATTCACGAAAGCGGGTGTGAGTCCATCACTTGTCATTGGCCGGGCGTCCGGAACGTGTCAGCGGCGACGGGGATGCCGGCCGGCGCGTGTAATTAAAGCGACGACAATCAACCGGCAAAACATCTACCGCCCGTCCGTGTGAACGAATCCGTGCCATCCACCCCCAATACCGCCAACGCCATTCGGGAGGACACAACTTCAAGGAGGCTGCGCGGCTCGGTCTGGAGTCGTGTCGTGCGGTGGCTCAGGGAAGAGGTCATTACTTCGCCGCTGGTGCCGGTACTCCATCCCACCCCACTGCGTATCAAGGGACTGGGCTTGTTCACGGTGATCGGGCACCCGCTGTTCTGGTGGGTCTGGGCAGTGCTGTTGCCACAGCCCTATGAAAATCTGGGTTTGCGGATTTTCACGGGCGCATTGGGACTGCTTTTGATCAGCAACCGGATCAGCCGCCAGCCGTCAAGTGTTCTTGCCGGTCAGGTCTTCAGCGCGGTGATATGGTTTGAGTTGCCCTTTCTTTTTTCCTACATGTACCTTTGCAATGGGGGCAATGCTGCATGGCTGTCCAGCATGGCTGCGATGATCCTGATCTACTACTTCGTGACGGACTGGCGCATCGCGACCTTGGGGCTGACTGCCGCGGCCTTGCTGGCTGGCGCGGTCTTCGTGTTGTGGGGCCCCGCCGTGCCGGCCATGGAGACGACAACCATGCTGACCGGCGCGATGGTGATCCTGTTCTGTGTGAGCATGGGGCTCCTGTTGGGCCTGTCTTCAGCCAACCTGCGGCGTGAGCAGTTGAACCACACGCTGACGACCATGGGCATCATGGCGCACGAATTGCGTACCCCCCTGGCCACCATGTCGCTGATTGGCGACGCTGTGCGCAACGAGGCCCGGCAGGCCAGGGACGCCGGGAGCGATCAGCGGTTTGACCAGCTCGTGGTCAGGCTGCACAGTATGGTGCGCACCATGAACCAGCAGATCGACACTCAAATCGTCAACGCAGGCCTGCAGCGCCTGCCGACCCATAAAGAGGCTGTAACGGCCTCCGAACTGCTACGCAATGTGGTCAGGGACTACCCTTACCGCAATTCGCGCGAACGCGACAGTGTCGTGCTGGTGCTGCGCAAGGACTTTTCTTTCGAGTCGTCCGGCCGCCTTTTCACCCAGGTCATCAACAACCTCCTGAAAAACGCTTTTCGTTCTCTCGCGGCGGGCAGTTCATCCCCCAAACCGGGCGATTTGCGAATCGAAGTCGGCGTTCTCAACGGTTCGGGGCGCATTTTCATCGAGGATCAGGGGGTGGGTATTGCACCTGAATTGCAGACCCGGATTTTTGAGCCTTTTTTCTCCACCGATTACGGTACTGGCCACGGTCTGGGACTGGCTTTTTGCCAGCAGGTCGTGCAAAGCGCTCATGGGAGTATCCGCGTCAAATCGGAGCCCGGCCGCGGAGCCCTGTTCATCATTGAACTTCCAGTCCTGACCGGCAGAATGCGCATCCTATGAGTTTTCCCCTTTTTCGCCGTCCGGGCACGATCGTTTTTCTGGATGATGATCAGGCCTATCTGGAGATGCTGGCCATGGTGCTGCCGGAGCAATGGCATATCCGGTTTTATTTGCGGCCACAGGTTTGCATCAACCAGTTGCAGCAGGAGCCACCGGTGTGGGAGGCAGACGCCTGGGCGCAGCAGGAAATCATCGACAACTGGCGCGCGGGCAGGCCGTTGATACCGCAAATCCTGCGCTACTGGGCAACCGAGCCGGGGCGTTATGGGCTGACCCAGGTATGTGTCTTTGACTACGCGATGCCCGGCATGGACGGCCTGCAGGCGTTGGGCGAACTCACAGACTGGCCCGGTGGACGGGTGCTGCTGACGGGTCAAGCCGACGAACATGTGGCGGTGAGTGCCTTCAACCGGGGGCTGATTGACCAGTTCATCGCCAAGCAGACGCCGGATATTTCCCAGTACCTGATCGCGGTGGTCCAACGCATGATTGACAGGCCGCAGATGCGCCACTCCCAAATCTGGCGCGCTGCACTCAGCCAGCCTCAGCACGCCCTGCTGCAGGTGCCCTCGGTCGCACGACAGCTCAGCAGCCTGGCCAGCGCCCACTGGGTGGAGCACGTGGTGATTGGCCAGCCTTTCGGCATTTTGGGCATGGATGCAGATGGCCGTGTCAGCTGGCTGCAACTGGAATCTGCCGCAGACCTGATGGAACTTGCGGAGCTGGCCGAAATTCAGGGCCTGGGCACTGCGGAGACTGCAGATATCCGGGAGGGCAGGACTCTGGTGGATCTGGAGCTTCAGCAGGCCTTGGGGCAGCTTGGCCCTGCCCGCCAGGCTCCGGCGTTTTCAATTGGCCATGAGGGCTCTTTGCTGGCCGCATTGTTTCCCGTCGAACTCCCGGCGAGCCCAGCTGGACTGACAGGCTACGGCCAGTGGCTCAAGAAACACGGCCACCGCACAGTGCAAGACTAGGACCTGTTCGCTCTCGCATAAATACTGTGCGCAGGGCCTAGGCGCCTAGGTTTTTGCTGCATCCCTCCTGATTGCTGACCACTTCGGCCGCTCGTGCACGCCGCGCGATCGGCCATTCCCAGGGCTTCACCGCAAGCGCCACCTCCCGCGCTGCCGCCTCGACATGGCTGAGTTCCGCGTCGGTCAGGGCCGCATGCAGCGTCAGCCGCACCATCGCACGGTTGCGGCTGGTGGCCGGCGCGCAGAAGATCGAACCCACCACGCCGCGTGATTCCAGCTCATCGCGCAACACCATGGCGGCTGACTCCGTGCCCGCTTCGAGTGCAATGATCTGTTCGGTACCCTGGTGAATCGGAAAGCCCGAATCGGCAAGGCTCTGGCGCAAACGCGCGGTGTTGGCACGCAGGTGCTGGCGCGCCGCGTCACTCTCGCGGATCACACCCAGCGTGGCTGAAAGGCCCGCGATTTCGTGCGGCAGCAGTGACGAGCTGAAGATATTGGGAAAGCTTGAAATCAGCGTGTAATAGCGCATGCTGGCTGGGGCGGTAAAAAACCCGGCCCTGCCAGCAAAAGCCTTGGCCAGGCTGGCGGTGATGAAATGCACGCGATGCGTCACGCCGAGCTCCGCACACAATCCGGCACCCCGCGGCCCGTGCGTGCCCAGCGAATGCGATTCATCGACCACGATCATGCTGTTGTGGCGCTCCACCACCTCCAGGATTTCCAGCAACGGGCACAAAGCCCCCGTGGTGCTGTACACGGAATCCACCACAACGACACCGGGGCCGTGTCGCTGCAACATGCGGTTCAGATGCGCGGGGTCGTTGTGACGGAATGCGTGGGCGGGCGCCTTCGCAGCGCGGGCGCCCTCCCACAAGGACATGTGAGCCAGACCGTCAAGATAGACCGGGGTGTTCCCGTCCGCGATGATCTGCAGCAGCCCCATGTTGGCCGTGTAGCCGGACTGGCAGAGGTACCCGTCCTCCTTGCCGATCCACTGCGACAGCGCAGCTTCAAAAGCATGCGCAGGGTGGTCGCCCAGAAGAAACACACCGGACTGCACAACGGCTTCAGTGTCCTGGCGCAACGCATTGACTTGCGCGCCAACAATGTCCGGATGACCGGTGACATTGAGGTAGTCGTTGCCGTCCAGACGCACCGCATCCGGTCCTGCGGCACGACCGTGCAGCACAAATTTTCCGCCCCACTGCTGTTCCCATCTGGGGGTAAAGTCACGCGCGATACGCTGTTGCAACTGCGCGGACAGCGCAGGATCGACCGCCGGTTTGAGTGCGAGATCCCGCGCAGGATGATCAAGAAAAGGTGTTTGCATGGTGGTACCGTGTAAAAAAGTAACACCATTGAAAATGAAATTGACAAATTCGCCCCTGCAACCCCTGTCAACATTAACAGGGGTCAGGCACCGAAATACAACTCAGGGGCGACTGCCTGTCAAAACCAATACCTTTCGTACTACCCGGTCAGGCCGCTTGTGTCCCCTGGGTCAGACTCAAAGCGGCCAGTGCCATGATTTTTGCGCTGTCCACCAGCTCCCGGATGCCCACATATTCATCCGGCTGGTGCGCCAGATCAAGAATGCCAGGGCCGTAGGCAATACAGGCATCGAGCTTGCCGGTGCGCACAATATGTTTCTGATCGTAAGTTCCCGGGCTGGAGATGTAGCTGGCTTCGCGGCCCAGCACGCGGGCGATCGCACGCGCGGTGGCCAGCACCACCGGCGCGTCCCTGGGCGTGGCGGTCGGTACAAAACTCATGATGTCCTTGATGCCGTAATTGAAGCCAGGCCGGCTGCGTTTGAGTTCGTCGAGCATGGCCACGATTTCAGCTTTCACGGCGTCGAGGTTTTCCTCGGCGATGAAGCGGCGGTCCAGCACCGCGCGGCAGGAGTGCGCCACCACGGGTGAGGGCAAGTCGCCGGCCGGTCGGTTCAGGGCATCCATGGAAAACAGTTGCTCGACCTGGCCGCCATGCAGGCTGTTGATGTTGAGCGTGCTGACGCGGGCGCCGGGTGGCTCCACCGGCTCGGCCGTGTGGCGCTGCGACAGGCGCGGCTGCAGCTGCGTTTCCAGCAGATGGATGAAGGCGCTCATGTGGTTGATGGCGCTGTCGCCCAGGAAAGGCATGGAACCATGGGCGATGCGCCCCAGGGTTTCGACCTCGCCCCACCAGACGCCGCGATGGCCCAGGCAGATTCGGTCCACGCCCAGCGGCTCGGGAATGATCACATGGTGCACGCGGGGTCTGGTGAAGTAGCCGCGCTCGGCCAGATAACCCACGCCGGCAAAACCGCCCGACTCTTCATCGACCGTTCCAGAAATTTCCAGCGCGCCGGCAAACGGCAGGCCTTCCTCCAGAATCGCCTCGCAGGCAATCACGCTGGAGGCCAGCCCGCCCTTCATGTCACAGGTGCCGCGGCCGTACACCCTGCCGTCCCGGACCTCGCCCCCGAAAGGCTCGGTGGTCCAGCCGGAGCCGGCCTCGACCACATCGATGTGGCTGTTGAAGTGCACACACTCGCCACCGGGCTGTCGTTCGTAACGCGCCACCACATTGATGCGCGGGTGCGAGTCGCGGTCGCCCGGCGCGCCGGTGGCGCGTATGTATTCCACCGCAAAGCCGCGTTTGGCCAGCCGCTCGCCCAGCAGGCGGGCACAGGCCTCGTAAGCGTCGCCGGGCGGATTCGTCGTGGGGATGCGCACCAGGTCTTGCGTGAGGGCCACCACCTCATCGCGTTTGGATTCGATGCGTTTGAGCAGGCTGTCGTGGTTCATGCAGCCAGTTTATGTGAACCAGCCGCGGCTGTCTCAGGGCACTTCGATGTGCGGCCTTTCAGGGGCACCCTTCGACAGGCTCAGGGCGAACGGTTCGAAGCGACAAGCGTGGGAGCTCTAGTTCTGCCGCCATGGCAAACCGCGAAACCGCCAGCCGCCACGCGCGCCGCGGTGCGCCTGGTCATCCGGGTCACCCTCAAAACCTTCGAGAATGTTGTAGGCCTCCAGCCCCAGTTCGGTGGCGCGTTTGGCCGCAGCAATCGAACGCACGCCGCTGCGGCACAACATCACCGCCTTGCCGCCCGCTGGTACGGCGGCCTTCAGCGCTTCGTCGAACTGCGGGTTCAGGGCCATGCCCGGCCACTGCTTCCAGGCCACCGCCACCGCACCTGGCACAAAGCCGACCCATTCGCGCTCGGCATCGCTGCGCACGTCAATCAGCACGGCCTGCCCGGCCTGCCACCACTGGCAGGCCAGTTCGGGCGACACGTTGCCGGCATAGGCCTGGGCGGGCTGGACCTGCAGCAAACACGCGCCGTCGGCATCCTGCCGGCCACCGGCCAGGCCTGAGTTCTGGTTCGCCGGCAGGGCCTCGTCCATGCGTGCAGGCCGCGGCAGATGAAGCGTGGACATGGTGGCCACGAATTCCGCCAGGCTTTTGCCGGCAATACGCCCATTGCCGGTCTTCTCTGCACCAATCGTGGAATGGGTCCGGCCCTGGTAATCGTGTCCGGGCCAGACCACGGTGTTGTCCGGCAGTGTGAACAAGCGCTGCGTGATGCTCTGATACAGCGCCTCGGCGCTGCCCGACTGAAAATCGGTGCGGCCACAACCATTGATGAGCAAGGTGTCGCCGGTAAAAAGATGCTCGCGCCAGAGGTAGCTGACGCTGCCGGCGGTGTGGCCCGGCGTGTGGATCACCGTGACCCGCTCGCCCCCCACTTGCAGCGCATCGCCATCCTTGAGCTGGCGCGCGGCGGTCGCAATGCCGCAACCTTCCGGCGCCACCGTCTGCGCCCCCGTGTGCTCGGCCAGTTGCCCGGCGCTGGTGATGTGGTCCGCATGGGCATGGGTTTCCACCGTCCACCGAAGCTTGAGCCCATGGTTCCGAAGCACGGCGAGGTCACGCTCCAGTTGCTGATCCACCGGGTCAATGATGAGTGCCTCGTGCGTTGCCGGATCGAACAGCAGATAGGTGTAGGTGCTGGAAGCAGGGTCAAAAAGTTGCAGCGGTTTCATGGCAATTCCAGGTTCAGGCAGCGGACACCGGCCGTCGGCATGTGCATCAGCGCCGTGCCAAGTTTAGGCCCGCTGAAGGCGTTCAGACGGACTGGCCGACCGAGCCCGCCCCTGCAATCGTCCAGGCAGTGATGCGCTCCTGTTTTTATAGCTATTCCCCCATACCCATCGAGGGCTGAAGGCCAAAAACACCAAAATCCGGATTGTTGCAAGAGCGCCGTACCACGCTCGCAAAACAACACGCGTTGAGCGCCGGAAGCTTGACGAAAAGCTGACGGTCCCGGTCCAAATAGCGCACTGATAAACAGTTTCACCCCAATTGGGTGCAATCATCTGCGCCACGTTGGTAAAAACCCTCTTTCATGCAGGGCGCCAATCGCGAAAGATAGCTTGCTAACTTTCAATCACCAACAGGAGACACGCCATGACAGATATCAAGACCCCTCGCCGCCGCAGCCTGCTCAAGGGCGCCGCTGTCGCCGCGGGCGCCGGTGCCATGTCCGCACCGATGCTGGCCACCGCGCAAACCACCACCACGTTGCGTTTCCAGAGCACCTGGCCCTCGAAAGACATCTTTCACGAATACGCTTCCGATTTCGCCAAGAAGGTCAACGATATGGCGAGCGGCAAGCTCAAGATTGAAGTTCTGCCCTCGGGTGCCGTCGTGCCAGCTTTCCAGTTGCTGGAAGCGGTCAACAAGGGCACGCTGGACGGCGGGCACGGCGTGGTGGCCTACCACTACGGCAAACAGGCCGCACTGGCTCTGTGGGGCTCAGGACCTGCTTATGGCATGGACCCCAATATGGTGCTGGCCTGGCATAACTATGGCGGCGGCAAGGCGCTGCTGGACGAGATCTACAAGTCCATCAATATGGACGTGGTGACCTACCTGTACGGCCCCATGCCGACTCAGCCGCTGGGCTGGTTCAAAAAGCCGGTGTCCAAGGTCGCCGACATGAAAGGCCTGAAGTTCCGTACCGTCGGTCTGGCCGTGGACGTGTTTACCGAGATGGGCGTCGCCGTCAACCCGCTGCCAGGCGGTGAAATCGTGCCGGCGCTGGACCGCGGCCTGATCGACGCAGCCGAGTTCAACAATGCGTCCAGCGACCGGCTGCTGGGCTTCCCCGATGTGGTCAAGAATTGCATGTTGCAGAGCTTCCACCAAAGCGGCGAGCAGTTCGAGATCTTGTTCAATAAGAGCAAGTACAACGCTCTGCCGCAGGAGCTCAAATCCATCATCGACTACGCTGTTCAGGCGTCCAGCGCAGACATGAGCTGGAAAGCCGTGGACCGTAACTCCCTGGACTACATCGAGCTCAAGAAGGCCGGCGTCAAGTTCTACAAGACACCGGACGCCATCCTGCGCGCGCAGCTTGCCGCGTGGGACAAGACCATCGGCAAGAAGGCCGCAGAAAACGCCCTCTTCAAGAAGGTGCTCGACTCGCAGAAAGCCTTTGCCGCACGCGCGGGCCAGTGGCAGAACGACTACACCGTCGACTTCAAGATGGCCTACAACCACTACTTCGGCGCTGGCAAAAAAGCCTGATCGGGGCCGCGGCCTCTAAGGGGCACCTGCGGGTGCCCCTTTATTTTTTTGGGACGCCGTTGTGAGGCGCAAGGAGATTTGATGCAATCGTTTTTACTCGCTGTGGACCGTTTTTCCACCTGGATCGGCAAGGCCTGCGCCTGGAGCGTAGTCCTGTTGACCCTGTTGATCAGCTGGGAAGTGTTCAGTCGCTATGTACTCAACAACCCCCATGCCTGGGTGCTCGATGCGCAAATCATGCTCTACGGCCTGTTGTTCATGATGGCCGGTGCTTACACATTGAGCAAGAACGGCCATGTGCGCGGCGACGTTTTGTACGGCTTTCTTGCGCCACGCACGCAGGCCATCGTTGACTTGACGCTTTACATCATCTTTTTCCTGCCCGGCGTGATTGCGCTGACCTGGGCCGGCTGGACTTACGCCAACGAGTCGCTGGCCATCCGCGAGCAAACCTTCAATGCCGATCCGATCCCGGTGTATCCCTTCAAGTTCGTCATCCCGGTGTCGGGGTTCATCTTGCTGCTGCAAGGCATTGTTGAAATCGTGCGCTGCATTCAGTGCATACAGACCGGCGTCTGGCCCGCGCGCGAAGGCGACGTGGAGGAAGTGGATGTGGAAAAACTCAAGGAAATGGTGCACGTGAAAGACGAAGACATGGCGGCACTGGAGCGGGATTTGGCGCTCAAGGGGAACCAGAAATGAAGATTCGCAAGGAACTGTGGTTCGGCTTGAGCTTTATGGCGCTGGTCATCATCGGCGTCACCATTTTGCTTCTCAGCGTCGAAAAAATCACCAACGGCCACTTGGGCTTGCTGATGTTGGGTCTGGTCGTGACGGCCATCATGCTGGGCTTTCCAACAGCCTTCACGCTGATGGGCATGGGCATGATTTTTACCTGGTTCGCCTACAACCGCGACACGACCAAAACGCTGGACCTGATGGTCCAGGCCGCCTACAAAACCATGGCCAGCGATGTGTTGATCGCGATCCCGCTGTTTGTGTTCATGGGCTATCTGGTCGAACGGGCCAACCTGATCGAAAAACTTTTTAAAAGCCTGCACTTGGCCATGGCCAGGGTTCCCGGTTCGCTGGCCGTGGCCACGCTGGTGACCTGCGCGATTTTCGCGACGGCCACAGGCATCGTTGGTGCTGTGGTCACCTTGATGGGCCTGCTGGCCTTGCCGGCCATGCTGCGCGCAGGCTACAGCGTGCCGCTCGCGGCGGGCGCCATCACTGCGGGTGGCTGCTTGGGCATCCTGATTCCGCCCTCGGTGCTGCTGATTGTGTACGGCGCAACCGCCGGCGTTTCCGTCGTGCAGTTGTACGCAGGGGCGTTTTTCCCGGGGCTGATGCTTACCGGCCTGTACATCCTTTATGTCATCCTGATTGCCAAGCTCAAGCCGCAGTGGGCGCCGCCCCTGTCTGCCGCCGACCGCGTGGTCGAGTTGCCGCCGCTGACACAACGCCTGACGGCAGACACCTCGCGCCACGCGCTGACCAGCCTGGTCGGCGCCATGAAAGGCAAACGCAACAGCGATGTTCCCATGGGCCACCTGATGCGGCAGTTGGCGGTTGTGGTCCTGCCCGGATTGCTCTTCCTGCTGGTGCTGGTGACCAGCTACCGTGCGGTGACCACCGTGGAGGCCGAAGCGGTCTATGACATCCAGCAGATTGGCGCGAGTTCGGCGGAGCGTTCGGGCACGGACACCGGCAGTTTGCAGGAACCACCGAGCCAGGGCCTGCAGGAACCGCCTGCCGAGGGTGGTCTTCAGGAGCCACCGTCCGGCGATGTGAAAGAGCCGCCATCCGGCGACGTGCAGGAGCCACCGGGCGCTGCAGCCGCTCCCGCCGCACCGCCAGCCGCAGCGGCGCTGGGCGAGCCCCCCGGGGCGTCAGCCCCTGCGGCAGACACGGCCCCGTCTGGCGCCACCACGCGCGACGCACCGACCTGGTGGTGGGTCTGCTTTGCCATCCTTGGGGCATTGGTGACCCTCTTCTACCTGTTCCTGAGCTTTGCGCGGCTGGAGATCTTCAAGATGCTCCTGACTTCGTTCTTCCCGCTGATGATTCTCATCATCTCGGTGCTGGGCTCCATCGTCATGGGCCTGGCCACACCGACGGAAGCGGCGGCCATGGGCGCGCTGGGCGGATTTGTCCTGGCCATCGCCTACAAACGCCTGACCCTGTCGGTGCTTCAGGAGTCGGTGTTCCTGACCGCCAAGACCTCGGCCATGGTCTGCTGGCTTTTCGTCGGTTCAGCCATCTTCTCGGCCGCCTTTGCGCTGTTGGGCGGCCAGGAACTGGTGGAGACCTGGGTGCTCAGCATGAACCTCAGCAAGACCCAGTTTCTGGTGATGAGCCAGGCCATCATCTTCATCCTGGGCTGGCCGCTGGAGTGGACCGAGATCATCGTGATCTTCATGCCCATCTTCATTCCATTGCTCGACAACTTCGGCGTGGATCCGCTGTTCTTCGGCCTGCTGGTGGCGCTGAATTTACAAACCGCCTTCCTGAGCCCACCGGTGGCCATGGCGGCGTTCTACCTGAAGGGAGTGGCGCCGAAACACGTGACCCTGAACCAGATCTTCTTGGGTATGCTGCCCTTCATGGGCATCCAGATTCTGGCCATCTTCCTGCTGTACCAGTTCCCGGCCATCGGCCTGTGGCTGCCGCAGCTGCTGTACAAATAAGCAGCGCCGGAATCCGTTTTACACCTCAGGGGCGCGAAAGCGCCCCTTTTTCGTTGTCAAACGCGCTAAGATTGACGTTTACGTAAACGTCAATAGTCGATGTCCAACGACCTGGAGACAACCATGGCAAAAAAACGCCCGCTCGCTCCCCAACTCGCCAGTTGGCAACCGCCGGCGGGAAAACGCGCGTCGGCCTTTTCACTGGCCGCGCTGGACCCTGCCGCCAAGCCCTGGTCGAGCGGCGACAAGGAGGCCGACAAGGCACGCGTCGATGCGCTGGCCATGGAGCTGGACACCCTGCAGGACCAGTTCTACGCCGACCGGCGCTTCAAGCTGCTGGTGGTGCTGCAGGGCACGGACACTTCGGGCAAGGACGGCACGCTGCGCAGCGTGTTCAGCCGGACCAGCCCGCTCGGCGTGCACACCATCGGCTGGAAAGCCCCGTCCGCCGCCGACAAGGCGCATGACTACCTGTGGCGCATCCACCAGGCCGTGCCGGGTTCCGGCGAAATCATGGTGTTCAACCGCAGCCATTACGAAGACGTGCTGGTGCCCGTGGTCAACGGCTGGATCACACCGGCCCAGACCCGCCAGCGCTACCAGCAGATCAACGACTTCGAGCGCATGCTCGGCGAGACCGGCACGGTGATCCTGAAGTTCATGCTGCACATCGGCTTTGATGAGCAGCGCGAGCGCCTGCAGGAACGCGTCGATGACCCGGCCAAACACTGGAAATTCAGCATGGACGACCTGACCGTGCGCAAGCAGTGGGCCGACTACCAGAAAGCCTACCAGGCGCTGCTGCGCGCAACCAGCACCGCGCACGCGCCCTGGACCATCGTGCCCGCCAACTCCAAAACGCATCGCAACCTGATGATTGCCACCGTGGTGCGCGATACCCTGAAAAAACTCAAGCTGCGTTACCCCCCCAGCGACCCCCGCCTTGCCGGCCTGAAGATCCGCTGAAGCCCGCCCTCCTGAGAAAGACCCCCATGACCGACCTGTCCGCCGAATACAAGGCCCTTGCCAGCTACCGACCCACGCACAAGGTGCGTTTTGTCACCGCCGCATCGTTGTTCGACGGGCACGATGCCGCCATCAACATCATGCGCCGCATCCTGCAGGGCATGGGCGCCGAGGTCATCCACCTGGGCCACAACCGCAGCGTCGACGAAGTCGTGACCGCCGCGCTGCAGGAAGACGCGCAAGGCATTGCCATCAGTTCCTACCAGGGCGGCCATGTCGAGTATTTCAAGTACATGGTGGACCTGCTCAAAAGCCGTGGCGGCGAGCACATCCAGGTCTTTGGCGGCGGCGGCGGCGTGATCGTGCCGCCCGAAATCCGCGAGCTGCAGGCCTACGGCGTGACACGTATCTACAGCCCCGAGGACGGGCAGAAAATGGGCCTGGCCGGCATGATCGGCGAGATGGTCATGCGCTGCGACAGGGACCTGACCGGCTTCGCCCCGGCGAACATCCAGGCGATAGCAGGCCACGGCGAGATGGCCTGGCGCGCGCTGGCCCAGCTCATCACTGCGCTGGAGAACGACAAGGCCGCGCCGTCGCTGGTCGAGGCCATCAGGGCGCAAGCTGCCGCCAAAAAAATCCCGGTGCTGGGCATCACCGGCACTGGCGGCGCCGGCAAGTCCTCACTCACCGATGAGTTGATCCGCCGCCTGCGGCTGGACCAGAACGACGCGCTGCGCGTCGCCATCATCAGCATTGACCCGTCGCGGCGCAAGAGCGGCGGCGCGCTGCTCGGCGACCGCATCCGCATGAATGCGATCAACCCGTGGACGGTTCCCGCCGCCGGGCAAAAAAATACGGATGGCGGCCAGCGTGTTTTCATGCGTTCATTGGCCACGCGCGACTTCGGCTCGGAGATCAGCAAGGCCCTGCCCGACGTGATCGCCGCATGCAAGGTCGCGGGCTTCGATCTGATCGTGGTCGAGACCTCGGGCATTGGCCAGGGCGACGCCGCCATCGTGCCGCATGTGGATGTGCCGCTGTATGTGATGACGCCCGAGTTCGGCGCGGCCAGCCAGCTTGAAAAAATCGACATGCTGGACTTTGCCGAGTTCATTGCCATCAACAAGTTCGACCGCAAGGGTTCGCTCGATGCCTTGCGCGACGTGGCCAAACAGGTGCAGCGCAACAAGGAGGCCTGGACCACGCCGGCCGACCAGATGCCGGTGTTCGGCACCATGGCCGCGCGTTTCAACGATGACGGCGTGACGGCGCTCTACCAGGCGCTGAAACCGCGCCTGGCCGGGCTGGGCCTGGCCCTGTGCGAAGGCACGCTGCCCCAAGCCGATGTGCGCCACAGCACCAATCAGACACCGGTGGTGCCGGCGGCGCGCACACGTTACCTCGCCGAAATCAGCGACACAGTGCGTGGCTACAAGAAGCGCGCGCGTGCCCAGGCCCAACTGGCGCGCGAGGTGCAGCAGCTCAAGGCCGCAGCGGCCATGCTCAAGATCGACAAACCCGGCCGGGCGCCGGCCGCCGAAGCCGCGCTGGACCTCGCAGGCCACCGCAAGGCGCGCATGGACGCCGACGCCCGCGCCCTGCTGGCCCAGTGGCCCGACATGCAGACCGCCTACGCTGGCGATGAATACGTCGTCAAAATTCGTGACAAGGAAATCCGCACCGCGCTGACAACGAAGTCGCTGTCGGGCACCACCATCCGCAAGGTCGCGCTGCCGCAGTACGAAGACCACGGCGAAGTCCTCAAATGGCTGATGCTGGACAACGTGCCCGGCAGCTATCCCTACACCGCCGGCACCTTTGCCTTCAAGCGCGAGGGCGAGGACCCGACGCGCATGTTTGCCGGCGAGGGCGACGCCTTCCGCACCAACACGCGGTTCAAGCTGCTGTCCGAAGGCATGGCGGCCAAGCGTCTGTCCACCGCCTTCGACTCGGTCACCTTGTACGGCAACGACCCGGCGCTGCGGCCCGACATCTATGGCAAGGTCGGCAACTCGGGCGTGTCGATCGCCACGCTGGACGACATGAAGGTGCTGTACGACGGCTTCGATCTGTGCAACCCGAGCACCTCGGTGTCCATGACCATCAACGGCCCGGCGCCCAGCATCCTCGCGATGTTCATGAACACCGCCATCGACCAGAACATCGACAAGTTCAAAACGGACAACGGCCGCGACCCGACACCGACCGAGACTGAAAAAATCCGCGAATGGGTGCAGGAAAACGTGCGCGGCACGGTGCAGGCCGACATCCTCAAGGAAGACCAGGGCCAGAACACCTGCATCTTCTCGACCGAGTTCAGCCTCAAGGTCATGGGCGACATCGCGCAGTACTTTGTGCACCACAAGGTGCGCAACTTCTACAGCGTCTCCATCAGCGGTTACCACATCGCCGAAGCCGGCGCGAACCCGATCAGCCAGCTGGCCTTCACGCTGTCCAACGGCTTCACTTTTGTCGAAGCCTATCTGGCGCGCGGCATGCACATCGACGACTTCGCGCCGAACCTGAGCTTTTTCTTTTCAAACGGCATGGACCCCGAATACACGGTGATGGGCCGCGTCGCGCGCCGCATCTGGGCCGTCGCCATGAAGGAAAAATACGGCGCCAACGAACGCAGCCAGAAGCTCAAGTACCACATCCAGACCTCGGGACGCAGCCTGCATGCGCAGGAGATCCAGTTCAACGACATCCGCACCACCCTGCAGGCGCTGATCGCGATTTACGACAACTGCAACTCGCTGCACACCAATGCGTTCGACGAAGCCATCACCACGCCGACCGAGGAGTCGGTGCGCCGCGCGATGGCGATCCAGCTCATCATCAACCGTGAATGGGGCCTGGCGAAAAACGAAAACCCGTCACAGGGCGCTTTCATCATCGAGGAGCTGACCGAGCTGCTCGAAGAAGCCGTGCTGCTGGAGTTCGAGCGCATTGCCGAGCGCGGCGGCGTACTGGGCGCGATGGAAACCGGTTACCAGCGCGGTCGCATCCAGGACGAGTCCATGCACTACGAAATGCTCAAACACACCGGCGAGCTGCCCATCATTGGCGTCAACACCTTCCGCAACCCGCATGGCGACGCGGTGCAGGACAAGCTGGAGCTCGCGCGCTCCACCGACGAGGAAAAGCAGAACCAGCTCAAGCGCCTGGACGACTTCCACACCCGCCACGCCGCCGAATCCCCGGCCATGCTCAAGCGCCTGCAGCAGGCGGTCATCGACAACGCCAATGTGTTTGACGTGCTGATGGACGCGGTGCGCGTCTGCTCGCTGGGGCAGATCACGAATGCCCTGTTCGAGGTTGGGGGGCAGTACCGGCGCAATATGTAGATCTGCTATTTATTTGATAGCGGGCGGCCTTTGCCAAATAAGGCCTCTAGGCACTTTTATACTGATCCAAGCATCACGCTGCGTCTTCGGTTCGCTGCGGGCAGTAGTTTCAACTCCCCACTCCCAACCCCCCGCCCTTCCCTCGCCCCGCTGGGC
>JAZKGR010000083.1:0-6150 GCA_040385775.1 Pseudomonadota bacterium | reverse complement strand
TGCCCAGCATCGTCGAGATCAAGGACTTCATGTTCGCCGAGCAAAAGCGCGGCGGCGCCATCCTGGCAGGGCTCGAACACCTGGACGACCGCTACCTGAAGGCGGTCGGCTACGCGACCAAGTCCAAGACCCATGGCGGCCTGCCCAAGATGGTGCTGTTCGGCGACATTGCCGGCGACGATGCCGACGTGGTGGCGCGCGCGACTTCGGAAGTGGTGCGTATCGCCAACTCGCGGCGCGGCGAAGGTTTCATCGCCATCAGCCCGGACGCGCGCAAGAAATTCTGGCTGGACCGCAAGCGTACCGCGGCGATTTCGCGCCACACCAACGCCTTCAAGATCAACGAGGACGTGGTGATTCCGCTGCCGCGCATGGCCGAGTACACCGACGGCATCGAACGCATCAACATCGAGCTGAGCCTGGCCAACAAGGTCAAGCTCTGCGATGCGCTCGAAGCGTTTTTCCTCAAGGGCAAGCTGCCGCTCGGCAAGTCGGACGACGCCGGCGAGATTCCGTCAGCCGAACTGCTCGAAGACCGCGTCGGCCAGGCCGTGACGCTGATTGCCGGCGTGCGCGCCTTGTGGTCGGGCTGGCTGCGTGATGTGGACACGCTGTTTCCGCAGCTGCAGGACCACTCGCTGCGCGCCAGCTGGAAAACCCAGTTGCGGGCGCCGCTGCAAACGATTTTTTCGGGTGCCGCCTTTGCGCCCATCCTGGCCGAATGCAGTGCCATCCACAAACAGGTGCTCAAGGGCCGGGTCTGGGCCGCGCTGCACATGCATGCCGGCGACGGCAATGTGCACACCAACCTGCCGGTCAACAGCGACGACTACGAGATGCTGCAAACCGCGCATGAGGCGGTGGCCCGCATCATGGTGCTGGCGCGTTCGCTGGACGGCGTGATCTCCGGCGAACACGGCATCGGCATCACCAAGCTGGAGTTTTTGACCGACGCCGAACTGCAACCGTTTGCCGATTACAAGCTGCGCGTGGACCCCGAGGGCCGCTTCAACAAGGGCAAGCTGCTACGAAATCAGGAGCTGCCCACGCCCACGGGACGGGGACTGGGGGCCGAAAAGGCTTACAAAAGCGACGAAACCCTGTTTGCAGACCTGACGAATGCCTACACGCCGAGTTTCGGCCTGATGGGCCACGAGTCGCTGATCATGCAGCAGTCCGACATCGGCGCCATCGCCGACAGCGTCAAGGACTGCCTGCGCTGCGGCAAGTGCAAACCGGTTTGCGCCACCCATGTGCCGCGCGCCAATCTGCTGTACAGCCCGCGCAACAAGATCCTGGCGACCTCGCTGCTGGTCGAGGCCTTCCTGTATGAAGAGCAGACGCGGCGCGGCATCAGCATCAAGCACTGGGAAGAGTTCGAGGATGTGGCCGACCACTGCACGGTCTGCCACAAATGCCTGAGCCCGTGCCCGGTGGACATCGACTTCGGCGAGGTGTCCATGAACATGCGCAACCTGCTGCGCAAGATGGGCCAGAAAACCTTCCGCCCCGGCAATGCCGCCGCCATGTTGTTTCTCAACGCCACCAGCCCGCAGACCATCAAGTTCATGCGTGGCGCCATGGTGGACGTCGGCTTCAGGGCGCAGCGCCTGGCCAACGACCTGCTGCGGCGCGTGGCGCGCAAGCAGACCGCCCAGCCGCCGGCCACGGTCGGCGCCGCGCCGGTCAAGCAGCAGGTGATCCATTTCATCAACAAGAAGATGCCGGGCGGCCTGCCGAAAAAGACCGCGCGTGCCCTGCTGGACATCGAGGACAAGGACTACGTCCCCATCATCCGCGACCCGAAAACCACGACCTCGGAAACCGAGGCGGTGTTTTATTTTCCCGGTTGCGGTTCCGAGCGCCTGTTCTCGCAGGTGGGTCTCGCGACCCAGGCCATGCTCTGGCATGCCGGCGTGCAGACCGTGCTGCCGCCGGGTTATCTGTGCTGCGGTTACCCGCAAAAAGGCAGCGGCCAGTTCGACAAGGCCGAAAAAATCATCACCGACAACCGGGTGCTGTTCCACCGCGTGGCCAATACGCTCAACTACCTCGACATCAAGACCGTGGTGGTGAGCTGCGGCACCTGCTACGACCAGTTGCAGGGTTATGAGTTCGAGAAAATTTTCCCCGGCTGCCGCATCATCGATATCCACGAGTACCTGCTGGAAAAAGGCATCACGCTGCGCACCGACCAGCCGGGCGCCGGCTACCTGTACCACGACCCCTGCCACACACCGATGAAGCTGCAGGAGCCGATGAAAACCGTCAAGGCGCTGCTGGGCGACCAGGTGCTCAAGTCGGACCGCTGCTGCGGCGAATCCGGCACCTTGGGCGTGACGCGCCCCGACATCTCGACGCAGATCCGCTTCCGCAAGGAAGAAGAGCTGCGCAAGGACGAGGCTACCCTGCGCGCCAGCGGCGCGGTGGCCGCGTCCGGCAACGTCAAGATCCTGACCAGCTGTCCGAGCTGCCTGCAGGGCCTCTCCCGCTACGGCAACGACCTGAACAACGGCTTGCTCGAGGCCGACTACATCGTCGTCGAGATGGCCAACCAGATCCTCGGCAAGGAGTGGTTGCCCGGCTACGTAGCTGCGGCCAACAACGGCGGCATAGAACGCGTGCTGGTCTGATTCACCGAAAGAACACCATGGCAGGCCTGCAACCCGGTACCCCGACACCCACCGCACTGACGGTGCACGGCCAGTCGCGCCTCCTCGAAGTCGCGTTTTCCGACGGCGCCGAATTCAAAATCCCGTTTGAGCTGATGCGCGTCTATTCGCCCTCGGCCGAGGTCCAGGGCCACGGCCCGGGCCAGGAGGTGCTGCAGACCGGCAAACGTGAGGTCACAGTGGTCGAGCTCGAACCCATCGGCAATTACGCCGTCAAGCCGGTGTTTTCCGACGGCCACGACAGCGGCATTTTTTCCTGGGACTACCTGTACTTTCTCGGCTCGGAGCAGGCCCGCCTGTGGGCCGAGTACAGCCAGCGCCTGGAAGCCGCGGGCGCGCAGCGCGACGCGCCCATGGTGGCCGCCGGCGGCCACGGCTGTAGCAGCCATTGATGCGCGCTGCCACAGGCCCTCACTTCGCTATCAATTTCATAGCTGCGCGCTCCCGGTACATGTCGGCCGGTGTTGTTTTTCAACATAAAAGGCGGGCAATGCCCCATGCAGGGGCAGGGTTGTCGCTTGAATTGGCGGGTTTCGCCCCTAGCATTACCCTATGAGCAGCACCCATTTCGGATTCCAGTCTGTCGACGAGAAAGACAAGGCCAGCCGCGTGCGCGGCGTGTTCGATTCGGTGGCGCCCAAGTACGATGTGATGAACGACCTGATGTCCATGGGCCTGCATCGCGTCTGGAAGGCCTATACCGTGATGGTGGCCGATGTGAAAGAGGGCCAGAGTGTGCTCGACATCGCTGGCGGCACGGGCGACCTGGCGCTGGCATTTGCGCCCAAAGTCGGCAGCACCGGCTGCGTGGTGCACACCGACATCAACGAAGCCATGCTGCGCGAAGGCCGCAACCGGCTGCTCGATGCCGGCAAATTCTTGCCGACCACGGTTTGCGACGCCGAGAAACTGCCGTTTGGCGACGCCAGTTTCGACCTGGTCACCGTGGCTTTCGGCTTGCGCAACATGACCCACAAAAACCTGGCGCTGGCCGAGATGAACCGCGTGCTCAAGCCCGGCGGCAAGCTGCTGGTGCTGGAATTTTCAAAAATCGCCAAGCCGCTGGAGAAGGTCTACGACTGGTATTCCTTCAATGTGCTGCCCAAACTGGGCAAGCTGGTGGCCAACGACGACTCGAGTTACCGCTATCTGGCGGAGTCGATTCGCATGCACCCCGGCCAGGACGAGCTAAAGGCCCTGATGCACAAAGGTGGTTTTGGCCATGTGGACTATCACAACCTCACCGGCGGGGTGGTGGCATTACATGTTGGAATCAAGTGTTGAAGCAATTACATAGAGGAGACGTCATGAAATTCTGGTCTGCAATTCTCTCGGCCGTTCTGGCCGTCACCATGCTGCTGGCGTATTCGCCTGCCGCAGAAGCCAAACGCATGGGCGGTGGCGGCTCGGTCGGGCGCCAGTCGTCCAACGTGACGCAGCGCCAGGCCACGCCGCCGGCCGCGCCCGCCAACACCGCGGCGGCAGCCGCAGCGCCCAAGAAACCCTGGGGCGCGATGCTCGGCGGTTTGGCCGCCGGCCTGGGCCTGGCCTGGTTGGCTTCCTCGCTCGGTCTGGGCGGCGCTTTTGGACAAATCATCATGTTCGCGCTGCTGGCGCTGGTGATCATGGTGGTGGTTGGCTTCGTGATGCGCAGGCTCAAGGCTGGCAACGGCCAGGGCGCAACGCCTTACGCCATGCAGGGCGCGGGCAATGCCACCACGCCGCGCAACTACAGCCCGGAAAATGTCGGCAACGATGCCTCGGCCCGTCCGTGGGAGCGCAACAGCATGGCGTTTGACGCCAGCAAGGCGGCCGGCGGCGGTTCCATGATTGGCTCCGGCCTGGCGGGTTCGCAGTCCTGGGGCGTGCCCGATGGCTTTGATGCCGAAGGTTTCCTGCGCGCTTGCAAAACCAACTTCGTGACCCTGCAGGACGCCTGGGATCGCTCGGATGTGGGCAGCCTGCGCGCCATGATGACCGACGAAATGCTTGAGCAGATCAAGGCGCAATTGGCAGACCGCGAGTCGCACACCGGTGGCAGTGTCAACAAGACCGATGTGGTGATGCTGGAGGCCAAATTGCTCGGCATCGAGGAGCTCAGCGACGTCTACATGGCCAGCGTCGAGTTCTCCGGCATGATCCGCGAAGACGCCTCGGCCGGCGCCAGCCCGTTCCGCGAAGTCTGGAACATGACCAAGCCTCGCAACGGCGGCGGCTGGCTGGTGGCGGGCGTACAAGCGTTGCAATAAGCCCCCACGCCCGGCCTTTGCTGGTCTTGAAAGCCCCTTCATCGCTTGCGCGGTGAGGGGGCTTTTTCAATCTGCTGCAAAATCGGGGGCGTATGCGCACCAATACCACGTCCCCTTTTTCCTTCCTGCAATCCCTGGCCACCCGTTTTCAGCCGCCTGCCTGGGTGGTAGATGAGGGGCAGCAAAAGCTGGTGCTGTTCCTGAACCATGTGCTGATGCAGGAAAAAGAGGCGCAGAACCGGCTGCTGCGTAAAAAGGGCAGCGTGGTCCATGTGCGCTGGGGCTTGTTTGCGCTGGACCTTGTCATCACGCCAGCCGGTTTGCTGGATCGTGCTGCCCCCGGTGCCAAACCTGACCTGCTGCTGGCCGTGGCTGCCGAGTCGCCGGCGGTGGTGATGCAGTCGGTGCTGGCCGGCAAAGCGCCGCCGGTCAAGATCGAAGGAGACGTGCAACTGGCCGCCGAACTCGGCTGGCTGGCCGACAACCTGCGCTGGGACGTGGAAGAAGACCTGTCCCGCATCATCGGCGATGTGCCGGCCCACACGCTGGCAGGCTTCGCGCGCCAGGCCCTGACCGGTCTGCGGCAATTCCTGGCCCAGACGCCGGTCCCGGCGGCCGCGCCCTCCGGCGCCGTAACGGCGCCGCCCGAGCCGCCGAAAGCCGCTTCATGAGCCGGCTGTTCCGGGGTGTTTTTATCGTCTGGACCATCCTGCGCTTCGGGCTGGACGAGCTGGTGCTGTCGAGCTTCAGCAAACCCTGGATACGCACGCTGACGCGGGTGGTGTCGGTGGGCCGCGACCTGCGCTCGCCGCGCGGCGCACGACTGCGCGAAGCGCTGGAAAGCCTGGGGCCGATTTTTGTCAAGTTCGGCCAGGTCATGTCGACCCGCCGCGACCTGCTGCCGCTGGACATTGCCAATGAGCTGGCGCGGCTGCAGGACCGTGTGCCGCCCTTCGATCCGGACATCGCGATCGCCATCATCGAAAAATCATTCGGCCGCCCGATTGCCGCCATCTTCGAGACCTTCGAGCGCCAGCCGGTGGCCAGCGCCTCGATCGCGCAGGTGCATTTCGCCACGCTTCCCGGCGGGCGCGAGGTCGCGGTCAAGGTGCTGCGCCCCAACATGCTGCCGGCCATCGAAAAAGACCTGGCGCTGATGCACATGATGGCCGGTTGGGTCGAAGGCCTGTCGGCCGACGGCAAGCGCCTGAAGCCGCGCGAGGTGGTGG
>JAZKGR010000082.1:0-3529 GCA_040385775.1 Pseudomonadota bacterium | reverse complement strand
TGGTGGCCATCGTGCTGGCCGGCCTGGTCGGCTTCAAGTTCCTGCCGCTGTCGGCCTTGCCGCAGGTCGACTACCCGACGATTCAGGTCCAGACCCTGTACCCCGGCGCCAGCCCCGAGGTCATGGCGCAAACCGTGACCGCGCCGCTGGAGCGCCAGTTTGGCCAGATGGCCGGGCTGCAGCGATTGAGCTCCACCAGTGCGGCGGGCGTTTCCATCGTCACGCTGCAGTTCGGCCTGGGTCTGGCGCTGGACGTGGCCGAGCAGCAGGTGCAGGCCGCCATCAACGCCGGCGGCTCGCTGTTGCCGGCCGACCTGCCGGCGCCGCCTGTTTATGCCAAGGTGAATCCGGCCGACGCGCCGGTGCTGACCCTGGCGATTACCTCGGACAGCATGCCCTTGACCGAGGTGCAGAACATCGTCAACACCCGGCTGGCGCTCAAAATCAGCCAGGTCAGCGGCGTCGGCCTGGTCTCGCTGAGCGGCGGCCAGCGGCCTGCCGTGCGCATCCAGGCCGACACACGCGCCCTCGCCTCCTACGGCCTCGGGCTCGATTCGCTGCGCACCGTCATCAGTTCGGCCAACGCCAATGCGGCCAAGGGCAGCATCGACGGACCGACGCGCTCCTACACCATCAACTCCAACGACCAGTTGCTGGCTGCAGCCGACTACCAGAACCTGATCATTGCCTTCCGCAACGGCGCGGCAGTGCGGGTCAAGGACGTGGCCCAGGTGGTGGACAGCGCCGAGAACATCAAGCTCGGCGCGTGGTCCGGCCTGAAGCCGGCCATCATTTTGAATGTGCAGCGCCAGCCCGGCGCCAACGTGATTGCCACGGTGGACGCCATCAAGGCGCGGCTGCCCGAGCTGCAGGCCGGCCTGCCGACTGCGATGCAGGTCGACATCCTGAGCGACCGCACCACCGGCATACGCGCCTCGGTGCTGCATGTGGAGATCGAGCTGCTGCTGGCCGTGGTCATGGTGGTGCTGGTGATTTTTGCCTTTTTGCGCAACCTCCGCGCCACCGTGATCGCCAGCCTGGCGGTGCCGATTTCGCTGATCGGCACCTGCGGCGCGATGTATTTGCTCGGCTACAGCCTGAACAACCTGAGCTTGATGGCGTTGACGATTGCCACCGGTTTTGTCGTCGACGACGCCATCGTGATGATTGAAAACATCTCGCGTTACATCGAAAAAGGCGAGGCGCCCATGGCCGCCGCGCTCAAGGGCGCGCAGCAGATCGGCTTCACCATCATTTCGCTGACGGTCTCGCTGATCGCGGTGCTGATTCCGCTGCTGTTCATGGGCGACGTGGTCGGGCGCCTGTTCCGCGAGTTCGCCATCACGCTGGCCATCACCATCCTGATTTCGGCCGTGGTCTCTCTCACGCTCGTGCCCATGATGTCGGCCAGATGGCTCAAGCACGAGCCGGAAACTGCCAGCAAGCCGACCGGCGCGCGGCTGGAGAAGTTTTTCGACAATGTGATCACGCGTTACGACCAGTCGCTGACCTGGGTGATGCGGCACCAGGGCGCGACCCTGCTGGTCGCGCTGGCCACGCTGGTGCTGACGGTGCTGCTCTACCTGGTGATTCCCAAGGGCCTGTTCCCGACGCAGGACACCGGCCAGTTGCAGGCGCGCATCGAAACCTCGCAGTCGGTCTCCTATGCACGCATGGCCGAGTTGCAGCAGGCCACGGCGCGGGCCATCCTGGAAGACCCGGACGTTGAGACGCTGAGCTCCTTCATCGGTGTGGACGCCGCCAACAACACCATGCTGCACACCGGCCGCATGCTGATCAACCTCAAGAGCAGCCGCAGCGGCAGCGGCAGCGGCAGCCAGCAGGAAACCATGGACCGGCTGCAGCGCCGTGCCGGCGAGGTGGCCGGCGTCACGCTCTACCTGCAGCCGACGCAAGATTTGACTATCGACGCCGAGACCGGGCCGACCCAGTTCCGCGTGTCGGTCGAAGGCTCTGACACCGCCACCGTGGCCTTGTGGGCCAACAAGCTGGCGCAGCGCATGCAGGAGCTGCCGGCGCTGCGCAACATCTCGTCGGACGCCGGCGCCCAGGGCAGCTCGGCCTATATCAAGGTGGACCGCGACACCGCCTCGCGTGTCGGTGTCACGACGTCTTCCATCGACGACGCGCTCTACAGCGCCTTCGGCCAGCGCATCGTGTCGACGATTTTTACCGAGACCAACCAGTATCGCGTGATCCTCGAAGCCATGCCGGACCAGCTCACCACGGCGGCCTCGCTCGGCAACCTGCCGCTGCGCACCGGCTCCGGCACCACCACACCGCTGGCCAGCATCGCCAGCATCATCGAGCAACCGGCGCCGCTGCAGATCACACGCGTCGCGCAGTACCCCGCGACGACACTGGGCTTCGACACCGCGCCCGGCGTGTCGCTGGGCAAGGCGGTAGACCAGGTCAAGCAGGCGGCCAAGGACATCGCCATGCCGGCCAGCGTGACGGTGACCTTCCTCGGCGCGGCCGGCGCCTACCAGTCCTCGCTGTCCAGCCAGTTGTGGCTGATCCTGGCGGCCGTGATCTGCGTCTACATCGTGCTCGGCGTGTTGTATGAAAGTTATATCCACCCGCTGACGATTCTCTCGACCCTGCCCTCGGCCGGCGTGGGCGCGCTGCTGATGCTGATGATCAGCGGCTCCGACCTCGGCGTGATCGGCATCATCGGCATCATCTTGCTGATCGGCATCGTCAAGAAAAACGCCATCATGATGATCGACTTCGCCATCGACGCCGAACGCAACGAAGGCAAATCGCCGCAAGAAGCCATCCACCAGGCCGCGCTGCTGCGCTTCCGGCCGATTTTGATGACCACGCTGGCGGCACTGTTTGCGGCCGTGCCGCTGATGCTGGGCTGGGGTGAAGGCGCAGAACTGCGCAGGCCGCTGGGCCTGTCCATCTTCGGCGGCCTGATCGTCAGCCAAATCCTCACGCTGTTCACCACGCCGGTGATCTACCTGGCATTCGATCGAATGGGCCAGAGGTTTCGGCGGAGGGGTTCTGTGTGAACGCCCTCCTACTCCCCTGGTTTGTCATCCCGGACTTGATCCGGGATCCATCCTCGAAGACCACGACCGTTCGGGCTGAGCTTGTCGAAGCCGCCTTTGCTTTTGATGTTTGCGGTTTGCAAGAGCCTGTTGGCCGGGGGTTGCCCGGCGGCAACTCACTTTCTTTTGTCTCGCCAAAAGAAAGTAAGCAAAGAAAAGGCGACCCTGCTGTCTGCGTCCCCTCCGCTTCGCTCCGGGGCAACCTGCGGTGCTCGGTCCAGACGGGGCCGGGCTCGAACTCGCTTCGCTCAGACAATCGCCCGTCCTTATCCGTCTGGCCCTGCGCGCCTCGGCGCATACAGAAGGGTGATGGGGTCGGGAACGGGCTCCGGCAAGGACGCGCAAAGCGCGTCCTTGCCTCCCCGCACCCGCATTCGTTCCCCCCACCCGTCGGGCCGGGCCGAGGAGCGCAGGCAAAAGCGGATCAGGGCTCGCGATTGTCTGAGCCGAAG
>JAZKGR010000081.1:0-23479 GCA_040385775.1 Pseudomonadota bacterium | reverse complement strand
ATGGGCGGCAGGGCGCGCAAGGCCTTTTCTGTGGGCAGGCCGGCCGCGCGATGGTCGGTGCCGCGTGCCAGCCAGACCACATCCAGTTGCGCCGGGCTGTGCAGCCTGCGTTCTTCTTCGGCGGCGATCACTTCCAGCAGGACCTGCGCACGTGCTGTGGCGGGCAAGGCCGCCAGAATGGTCTCCACCGCCGGCAAGGCGCTGTCGTCGGCAATCAGCAAGTGCTGCGGGGCGCCTGCATCCAGTGCATAGCCGGGACCCGGTCCCATCAAAAACAGCACCTGTCCGATACGGGCCTGCGCCGCCCAGGTCGAGGCCGGGCCTTCGCCGTGCAGCACAAAATCGACATCCACTTCCAGTGCTTCGGGCCGAACTGCCAGCGGCGTGTAGGTGCGCATTGACACGGCGCGCGGTCCGTCCGGAAGCGGGCGTACCGGTTCGGTCTGTCCCGGCTCCGGAAAAATAAGCTTGATGTAGCTGGCCGGTCCGGGAGCGGCAAACCCTTCGAGTTCGGCGCCGGTCAGCGTGATGCGCCGCATCGCCGGGCTCAGCACTTCGATGCGACTGACCTCGACACGGCGTGGCGGTCGGCGTTTGCGGGGGGCAGGTGCGGAAGATTCAGCGGAGGAGGCGTCGGCGGGGGAGGGCGTGGTTGTCAAGAAGGGCTTTCAACAGGCGATGGCGATGAGAATCATTGTCATCCAGAACGGGTAGGCTGCCAGGCTGTAGGGACAAGCCACAAAGACGCTGGGCCCTCGTGCGGCATTGCGGGTGAAGTAAAGTGTCAGGCTGCGCTGGCGCCCTGCGTGCCTCCCCCGTCAAGCTTCTTCTTTTTATCCCACCAGACCCCATGACCACCTTCGGCACCCCTCTGTCCCCCCACGCAACCAAAGTGATGCTGCTCGGCTCCGGCGAGCTCGGCAAGGAGGTCTTGATTGCATTGCAGCGCCTGGGCGTGGAAACCATCGCCACCGACCGCTACGACAACGCACCCGGCCAGCAGGTCGCCCACCATGCGCGCACCATCACCATGAGCGATCCGGCGCAGCTCAAGGCGCTGATTGAAAAGGAAAGGCCGCACCTGGTCGTTCCCGAGATTGAGGCGATTGCCACGCCCATGCTCGAAGAGCTTGAGGCCGCCGGCATCGTGCGTGTGGTGCCCACCGCGCGTGCTGCGCGCCTGACCATGGACCGCGAAGGCATTCGCCGCCTCGCGGCCGAAACCCTGGGCCTGCCGACCAGCCCTTATGTCTTCTGCGACTCACTGGACGAGTTGCAAGCGGCCATCGACAGCAAAATCGGTTATCCCTGCGTCGTCAAGCCGGTGATGAGCTCCTCCGGCAAGGGCCAGAGCAAGATCACCGGGCCCGACGACGTGAAAAAAGCCTGGGACTACGCCATGGCCGGCGGCCGTGTCAGCCACGGTCGGGTGATTGTTGAAGGCTTCATAGACTTCGACTACGAGATCACCCAGCTCACGGTGCGCGCCAGGGGCGCCAACGGGGACATCGAAACCCATTTCTGCGAGCCCATCGGCCACGTGCAGGTCAGCGGCGACTATGTGGAAAGCTGGCAGCCGCAGCCCATGGCCGCCGCGGCGCTGCAAAAAAGCCGCGACATCTGCAAGGCCGTGACTGACAACCTCGGCATCGGCCATGACGGCCAGCCGGGCGGGCTGGGGCTGTTCGGCGTTGAATTGTTTGTCAAGGGTGACGAGGTCTGGTTCAGCGAGGTCAGCCCGCGGCCGCACGACACCGGCATGGTGACGATGTGCACGCAGTGGCAAAACGAATTCGAGCTGCATGCCCGCGCCATTCTCGGCCTGCCGGTCAACACCGCGCTCAAGAGCCCCGGCGCCAGCGCCGTGATTTACGGCGGCGTCGATGCGCAGGGCATTGTGTTCGACGGCGTGGCCGACGCCCTGCGCGTGCCCAACACCGACATCCGCCTGTTTGGAAAACCCGAGAGTTTTGTCAAACGCCGCATGGGTGTGGCACTGGCTTTTGATGCCGATGTGCAAACCGCGCGGGACAACGCCAAGCTGGCTGCGTCCCGGGTCAAGCCCCGCGTGGCTTGACGGCGCCGGCGATGCGCTACCCGGAGCTGATGGAAATGCTGGCTTGGGCGGACGACTCCTCGCTGCGCCTGCTGCTGGTTGCGGCTATCGCGGTGTTGCTGGCCTTGCTGGTGCACCGCGTGGGCTCGGCCGTGCTGCAGCGGATCACCCGCTCCATGCCGGTGGCGGCGACGGTGGTCGGCCACTGCAAGGCGCCGGCCCAGCTGCTGCTGCCGCTGATCGCCTTGCAGGCCGTCTGGCAGGGCGCGCCGGACACCCTGCCGCTGATCAGCGGTGTGCGCCACGCCAATGGCCTGCTGCTGCTCACGGCCCTGACCTGGCTGGGCCTGCGCGCCGTGCGCGGGGTGGCGCGCGGCGTGACGGACCGGCACCCGGTCGATGTCGAGGACAACCTGCAGGCGCGCCGCATCCATACCCAGACCCGCATGCTGGCGCGCACCGCGATGTTTGTCATCCTGCTGGCCGGGCTGGCGCTGATGCTGATGACTTTCCCCGGCGCACGCCAGTTCGGCGCCAGCCTGCTGGCCTCGGCCGGGGTGGTGGGGCTGGTGGTGGGTATCGCGGCGCGGCCCATCTTCAGCAACCTGATTGCCGGGCTGCAGATTGCGCTGGCCCAGCCGATTCGCATCGACGACGTGCTGGTGGTCGAGGGCGAGTGGGGTCGCGTCGAGGAAATCACTGGCACCTATGTGGTGCTCAAGATCTGGGACGAACGCCGCCTGATCATCCCGCTGCAATGGTTCATCGAAAACCCTTTCCAGAACTGGACCCGCAGCAGTTCCAGCATCATCGGCACGGTCTTCCTGTGGGTGGACTACCGCATGCCGATCGCGCCGCTGCGCGCCGAAGCGCAGCGCCTGTGTGAGGCATCACCCGACTGGGACCAGCGCCTGTGCAAGCTGCAGGTGACTGAAGCGGGTGAAGGTTCCATCTAGCTGCGCCTGCTGGTGACCTCCGCCAGCTCGGGCCGCAACTGGGACCTGCGCTGCCATGTTCGCGAAGGGTTGGTGGACTTCATGCAGCGCGAGTATCCGCAGCACCTGCCGATGCTGCGGGCGGAACTGGGGCGTGCCGACGATGTCAAGCCTTTTGGGCCTCCAGCCCTTTGAGGACGTGCGCAAGCAGCTATCCTATTGATAGCATGCGCCCAGTCGCCGGACTTACTGAAACGCCACTTCCGAGAAACTGCGCAGCTTGCGGCTGTGCAACTGGGTAGTCCCCTGTTCGCGCAGCAGCTCGATGGCGCGCATGCCTATGCGCAGGTGCTGGTCGACCCGTTCGCGGTAGAAGTGGTTGGCCATGCCCGGCAGCTTGATCTCGCCGTGCAGCGGCTTGTCGCTGACACACAGCAGGGTGCCGTAGGGCACGCGGAAGCGAAAGCCGTTGGCGGCAATGGTGGCGCTTTCCATGTCCAGCGCCACCGCGCGGCTCTGGCTGAAACGTCGCTGCGGCTGGTTGCCGGGCAGCAGTTCCCAGTTGCGGTTGTCGGTCGAGGCCACGGTGCCGGTGCGCATGATGCGCTTGAGGTCCGGCCCTTCGAGGCGGGTCACGTCCTTGACCGCCCGCTCCAGCGCCACCTGGATTTCAGCCAGCGCCGGGATAGGCACCCACAGCGGCAGTTCCTCGTCGAGCACATGGTCTTCGCGCACATAGCCGTGGGCCAGCACATAGTCGCCGAGTTGCTGGCTGTTGCGCAGGCCGGCGCAGTGGCCCAGCATGATCCAGGCATGCGGGCGCAGCACGGCGATATGGTCGGTGATGTTCTTGGCGTTGGCCGGACCGACGCCGATGTTGACCATGGTGATGCCGCTGCGGTCGGCGCGCATCAGGTGGTAGGCCGGCATCTGCGGCAGGCGCGGCGGCGCCATGCCGAGCTCGTCGCCGGCCACGGGGGGCAGTCCGGTGCGGCGTGTCACCACATTGCCCGGTTCGACAAAGGCGATGTATTCGCTGTCCGGTTTGGCCATTTCCTCATGGCCCAGGCGCACGAACTCGTCAATATAGAACTGGTAGTTGGTGTACAGCACGAAGTTCTGGAACCAGTGCGGCGAGGTGCCAGTGTAGTGACGCAGGCGCTGCAGTGAATAGTCGACCCGCGCCGCAGTGAACAGCGACAGCGGCTGCGGCTCACCGGGGCTGGCTTCATAGGTGCCGTTGGCAATGCCGTCGTCCATGGCGGCCAGGTCCGGCAGGTCGAACACGTCACGCATCAGCATGCGGCGTGCGGCGCTCAGGCTGCCCTCGATGTGGTCGTGTTCGGCAAACGAGAAATGCACCGGAATCGGCTGGGTGCTGGTGCCGACTTCCAGCTCCACCGAATGGTTTTGCAGCAGCAGGCGGAACTGTTCGAGGTAGTAATTGCCGTAGAGGTCGGGCCGGGTCAGCGTGGTTTCATAACGGCCGGGGCCGGCGACAAAGCCATAACTGAGCTGCTCGATGTCGGGCGTTTCCAGGATGGCGCGGGCCACGGTTTCGGTTTGCACCCGCACAAAGGGGTAACAGGCGCGCACATGGCCGGGCAGGGTTTCGCCGGCGACGTAGCGGTGCATGGCGCCGCGCAGGTGGGCAATTTGCTGGTCGTAAATCAGGCGGACCTGCGCCAGCGCGGCGGCGGGGTCGGTGTAACGGGTGGGCGCGATGAAGGCGGGCAGGTAGGGCATGGCTTATTGTGCCCCGCTGGCCAAAACCCGGCTTTCGGCCGCCACTGACACGAAACCGACACATTGCGACCCTAGATTCAACGGCACACCACCTGGAGAGACCATGGAAGCTGCCATCCGGATCAACACCCTGAGCAAGACATTTGGCAACGGCCGCAAGGCGCTGCAGCAGATTGACCTGAGCATTGCGCCGGGCGAAATGGTTGCGCTGATCGGGGCCTCAGGCTCCGGAAAATCCACCTTGCTGCGGCACATGGCAGGCCTGATGGCTGGCGATTCTGCCGGCCAGGGCTCCATCGTGATTCATGGCCGCACGGTGCAAAGCAACGGAAAAATCGCATCCAACATCCGCTCGGTGCGTTCCGGCATTGGTTTTGTATTCCAGCAGTTCAACCTGGTGGGCCGTTTGCCGGTGCTGGTCAATGTCCTGGCCGGCACGCTGCACCGGGTGCCGATGTGGCGCAGCCTGATCCGCTGGTTCACGCCCGAGGAAAAGGCCAGGGGCATCGAAGCCCTGCGCCGCGTCGGCATTGCCGAATGTTGCGCGCAGCGCGCGTCCACCCTGTCGGGCGGCCAGCAGCAGCGCGCGGCCATTGCACGCGCCATGGTGCAGGGCGCCAAAGTGGTGCTGGCCGATGAGCCGATTGCCTCGCTGGACCCGGAGTCCTCGCGCAAGGTGATGGACATCCTGGCGCGCATCAACCGCGAAGACCGCTGCACCGTGGTGGTGTCGCTGCACCAGGTCAATGTGGCCATGAAGTACTGCGCCCGCACCATCGCCCTGCACCAGGGCAAGGTGGTGTACGACGGCCCCTCGGTGGGCCTGACGCCCGCCGTGCTGCGCGACCTGTACGGCGCCGAAGCCGACGACATCCTGTCCCTGGGCGATGCCATCTCCAGCCTGGAAGACAAGGTCAAACCCGTTCCCCACCTGGCCTGGCCGACGCCGATGGCGCAGGCCGCCTGATCTCACTTTCAAACCACACACCTTTTCAAGGAATCACCATGCTCAAAAAACTGTTGACGGGACTGGCCGCCACGGCGCTGCTGGCGCTGGCCCCCGCCCATGCGCAGGACCTCAAGGAAATCAATTTCGGCATCATCTCCACCGAGTCCTCGCAAAACCTGAAGTCCGACTGGCAGCCGCTGCTCGACGACATGGCCAAAAAGACCGGCTACAAGGTCAATGCCTTTTTTGCACCCGACTACGCCGGCATCATCGAAGGCATGCGTTTCGGCAAGGTGCACCTGGCCTGGTACGGCAACAAGTCGGCGATGGAGGCGGTGGACCGCGCGGGCGGCGAAGTGTTTGCGCAGATGGTCAACGCCGACGGGACCCAGGGCTATTACTCCCACTTTGTGGTGCACAAGGACAGCCCGCTGAAGAACCTCGACGATGTGCTGAAAAATTCGAAGAGCCTGTCTTTTGGCAATGGTGACCCCAACTCCACCTCGGGTTTCCTGGTGCCCAGCTACTATGTTTTCGCGCAGAACAAGATTGATGCGCGAACGGCCTTCCGTGTCTCGCGCAGCGCCAACCATGAAACCAATGCGCTGGCCGCGGTCAACAAGCAGGTCGACGTGGCCGTCACCAATAGCGAGACCATGGACAAGATCAAGGACCGCATGCCCGAGAAGTACAAGGACATCCGGATTGTGTGGACCTCGCCGCTGATTCCGCTGGACCCGCTGGTGATGCGCAAGGACCTGCCCGCAGTTTCCCAGCAGAAACTCAAGGACTTTTTCTACACGTATGGCCAGGGCGGCCAGCAGGAAAAAGACGTGCTGATGAAAATTTCGAAAATCTCGGCCTTCAAGCCCTCGACCAACGCCCAGCTGGTTCCGATCCGCCAGCTTGAGCTGTTCAAGGAGCGCAACAAGTTTGAGGCCGACGCCAACCTGCCCGGCGCCGAAAAGCAGGCCAAGGTCGCCGAGATTGACCGCAAGCTCGCCGAGCTGGCCAAGAACTGAGCCCGGCCGTGAGTACCACTGCGCGCCTGCCGGTGCCAACGCCGCCCGCGCTGCCGCACATGCCGCGCACCAGCCTGCTGGGCCTGATGGCCTGGGGCGTGTTGCTGGCCTTGCTGGCCCTGTCCTGGAAGGGCGCCGACATGCGCCCGCTGGACCTGCTGCGCGACTCCGGCAACATGGCCGAATACGCGGCCAGTTTTTTTCCGCCCAACTTCAGCGAGTGGCGCAACTACCTCGCCGAGATGGTGATCACGGTGCAGATCGCGCTGTGGGGCACGGCGCTGGCGGTGGTCTGCGCCGTGCCGCTGGCGCTGCTGTCGTCCGCCAACATCGCGCCGGTCTGGGTGCGCCAGCCGGTGCGCCGCCTGATGGACGCTGCACGGGCCATCAACGAGATGGTGTTTGCCATGCTGTTTATTGTGGCTGTCGGACTGGGCCCTTTCGCGGGTGTCCTCGCGCTCTGGATTCACACCACAGGCATCCTGGCCAAGCTGTTTTCGGAAGCAGTGGAGTCGATTGACCCGCAGCCGGTCGAGGGCATACGCGCCACCGGCGCCAACGCGCTGGAAGAAATCCTCTACGGCGTGATTCCCCAGGTGTTGCCGTTGTGGATTTCCTACACGCTGTACCGCTTCGAGTCGAATGTGCGTTCGGCCTCGGTGGTCGGCATGGTGGGCGCCGGCGGCATTGGCGTGGTGTTGTGGGAAATCATTCGCGGTTTCCAGTACGCCGAAACCTGCGCGGTGATGATCATCATCGTGGTCACCGTCAGTGTCATCGACCTGATTTCGGCGCGTATCCGCAAGGCGCTGGTTTAGGCCATGGCCTTGACCCTCGACGAGATCACCGGGCTGTTCCATGCGAATGGCGCGGTTCAGTATGGCGCAGAAGCCGTCACCCAGCAGCAGCATGCGCTGCAGTGTGCCCACCTCGCCGAGCAGGCGGATGCCACGCCGGCGCTGGTCGCGGCGGCGCTGCTGCATGACCTGGGACACCTGCTCGCGCCGGAACAGCGACCCCCATCCGCCGGTGCGGACGATCTGCACCAGTTCATCGCACTGCCGTTTTTGCGGGGTGTGTTTCCGGAGGCCGTGCTGGCGCCGATACGCATGCACGTGGACGCCAAGCGTTATCTGTGCCGGGTGGATCCAAGCTACTGGGCGGGCCTGTCGCCGGCATCCAAAAAGAGCCTGGTGTTGCAGGGAGGGCCTTTCTCTGCGGAGCAAGCGCATGCCTTCATGGCCCAGGCCTTTGCAGGCGATGCGGTGGCGCTGAGGCGCTGGGACGATTGCGCCAAAACCCCGGAGGCTTCAACGCCGGGCTGGACACACTATGCCGGCATTCTGGAGCGCGTGAGCTGCGTCGCACCGGCGTCTGCGAGGTAGTCAGCAAGCTGCTGGCCAGCATGCGCCAGCTTTCCATCGTTGACGATCACACAGTCGGCACGCAGCTCGTCGAAATGCATGTTGCGCGCCAGTCGCAGGGCCACCGCTTCGGCGCTGTCGCGGCCGCGTTGCATCAGGCGCTGAGCCAGCGCGTCCTGATCGGCCGTGATACGAACGACACGGGCATCGGACGTGGGCGGCAAGGCGTTGACATGCTCGCGCGATCCATTGACGACCACCAGGCATCCCGCCCGCACCGCTTCTTCGTAGTGCCGCGCAATGCCATAAAAAAAGCCGTGGGCCTGCCAGTGCCAGCGCAGGCCGCCTGATTGCAGGCGTTCTGCAAAATCTGCTTGCGTGAGCGGATCGTGGTCGGAGCCTGCCTGTGCCGGGCGGGTCACGAAGCGCCGCGTGAAGACGATGTCGGCGCGGGACACCAGCGCCTGTTGTGCGTAGGTGATCACGCTGTCCTTGCCCGAGCCGGACGGTCCGCAGACAAATACCCAGGCGCCTGCTCCCTGTGCCGGATTCATGCGCAAAGCCGGATATCAATGACACGCTGAAACGGTGCGCCCGGATCTTGCTCGATAAACAGGCAGAGCCGGTCCAGCGACAGGGGGGCCAGGGCGTTCAGTCTTGCAGGCTCAGCGGCCAGCGCCTGGGTCACACGCTGCGTCATCGCCGCATCGACCGGGCCGGTCAGCGTCATGTGAAAGCGAAAACGCTCCAGCACATGGGGATAGCCGTGCAGGGCCAACAATTCGGATTCGCGCGCATTGAGTCCCGCGCTGCGTCGCCTGGCCAGATCAAGCTCGCTCAGCGGCGCGCGCAGGTCGTCCAGTTCCGTGACGCAGCTTGCAGCCAGCGTGTGCAAGCCTGCAGGCGCCGCCTCGGGAACCAGCGCCACAAAGCTGCTCAGCGTGGCAAGCTGCAGGGGGCCCAGCGCCACGGGCACCAGCGTCTGCGCGAGACGGCCCAGACGCGCGACCAGGTCGGCCTCGGTGTGGCCGGCCGACAGGTGGAACGGCGCTTTGAGCGTGGCGTGAAAACCATAACGGCGCGGTTCGGCCGTGATGGCCTGCAACTCCGCCGGGGCGATGCCGGCCGCCTCGGGCTGGGGCAGAGCGCTGTTGTCGTGTTCATCGCGGCCCAGCCAGTGCGCACCGAAGGTCCACCAGGCCGAGTGTTTGGCCGGCGAAAAATAAATGGCGTAACGCGCGCTCATGGGCCTTCTCCCCCATCCTGGCCGGCGCTGACCACCAGTTGCACCCGGTCACCGCAGAAAACTGTTTCGCCATATTTGATGGGCCGTCCGTCCATGTCCACATCCAGGCACTCGACACACAGCACCGGCCGGCTGGTGCTTTGCTTGAGCAGGCGCGCGGTTTCCTCGGAAGGCATTTGCGTGGTGATGCGACTTTCTGCACGCAGGTAATCCACCACCCCGAAGTGGCGCAGGATGTCGGTGGTGCGCGTTCCGTCGCTCAGCATCTCCAGCAAGCCGGCAAAACGTGCGGCGGGGTAGTAGGCGGTGGCCAGTGCAATCGGCTGGTTGTTGGCCTCGTCCAGCATTTCCACCATCAGCACCTTTGCATTTTTTTCCAGCTTGAGTTCTTCGGCGGCGCGTTCAGGCGCAGGGATTTCGCGCGCGGTCAGCAACTGCTTGCTCGGCAGCAGGCCCTGGCGCTGCAGGTTTTCGCTGAAGCGCGTACGGCGCGACAACACATAGTCAAGCAACTCGTGCTGGACAAAAGTGCCGCGCCCCGGCTCGATGCGCACCAGCCCGTCGAGCTGCAGCGCCGCCACTGCCTGGCGCAGGGTGTGGCGGTTCACGCCGAAGCGCTGCGACAGTTCGCTCTCACTGGGCAGGCGCCCGCTGGCCGTGAAGGCGCGGTTGCGAATTTCGGTGCCCAGCGTGTCGGCAATCTGCTTCCACACGGCCACGCCGCTGCGCCTGCCCGGTGGGCTGGAAAAAGTGCGTTCGCTTGTCATCATTTGGTCATGTTGTCCGGTTGAACTAGGTGTCTCTTGCATCCGATGTGCAGCTTTCTTGCACTGCCTTCAACTCTAGTGACTGATTTAGACATCTGTATGACAAACCAGGACATTCATGAAAACCAGCTTGCCCGCCAGCGCTGGCTGGGCGTGCTGTCGCGCGCCGGGCGAGCCGAGCTGGAGCTGGCGCTGACGACGCTTGCCGACCTGCCGCCCATCGAACATGTCCGTCCACCCGAGCCGGGCATGGTCATGTTGCGCGGCCGGGTCGGCGGCACCGGGGATGCCTTCAATCTCGGCGAAGCCACCGTCACGCGCTGCGTGCTGCGGGTGGGTGCCGGCGCGCTGGGCGTCGGCTACACGCTGGGGCGCGACCGCCGCAAGGCCGAGCTGGTGGCGCTGTTTGATGCGCTGCTGCAGGACGAGACGCGCCAGGCGCGGCTGCTGCGCGAACTGATCACACCGATGCAGCAAGGGCAGGAGGCTGACCGTGAGGCGACCAGCCGTTCAGCCGCTACCTCCAAAGTCGAATTTTTTACTTTTGTGCGGGGTGAGGCATGAGTCAACCAACATTGAGCGCGGGTTTTGCCGATCCGGTGCATGAGGCCCAGGCGGCCTTTCGTGCGGTGCTGGAGGCGCTCTCCCGGCCGGGCCAGCACATGGCCATTGGCCAACCGGTCAAGGGCCTGGACCTGGGCCCGGCGATGTCGCACCTGCTGCTGGCCCTGACCGATGACGATACGCCGGTCTGGTGGCAGCAGCCGGGCGGCGCGGCCGACTGGCTGCGTTTTCACACCGGTGCCAGTGTCGCGGCGGCACCTGCGCATGCTGCGTTTGCCGTGATTGGCGATGTGGCCGTGATGCCTGCGCTGGAGGCTTTTGCTGCAGGCTCGATGGAATCGCCGGAACATGCGGCCACTTTGCTGATTGAGGTCCCGTCCCTGAGCGAGGGCCCGGCGGTGGAATGGCATGGCCCCGGCATCCGCGAGATGCAGACGGTCCGGCTGGCCGGTCTGCCCGACAGCTTCTGGACCCAATGGCAGACCAACCATGCGGCCTTTCCGCAGGGCGTGGACATTGTTTTTACCTGCGTGGATGCCGTGCTGGGTTTGCCGCGCACTACCCGTGTGCGGCGTCTCGAAGGAGTCTGATATGTATGTAGCTGTGAAGGGCGGCACCGCCGCCATCGAAGCCTCCTGGCGCCTGCTGGCCGCGCAGCGCCGAGGCGACACCGCGCTGCCGGCCCTGTCGGTGGCACAGATTCGCGAGCAGTTGCCGCTGGCCGTGGACCGCGTGATGTCGGAAGGATCACTTTACGACCCGGAGCTGGCCGCACTCGCGATCAAGCAGTCCAGTGGTGACCTGATCGAGGCCATTTTTTTGCTGCGTGCCTACCGCACCACCTTGCCGCGCTTCGGCTACAGCCTGCCCATGGACACCGCACGCATGGCGCTCACGCGCCGTGTTTCGGCCACTTTCAAGGATGTGCCCGGCGGCCAGGTGCTGGGCGCCACTTACGACTACACCCAGCGCCTGCTGGACTTTGCCTTGTTGGCCGAAGGCGATGGCGACATGGCGCAGGACAATTCCGCCGAAGCGGCGCAGGCTTTGCCCGAGCACATGCCGCGCATCAACGAACTGATGGCGCGTGAGGGCCTGATGGAAATACCGCAACCTGGCGCGCAGGAACAACCCGGCGACCTGACACGTGAGCCACTGATGTTCCCGGCGGATCGCCCGCTGCGCCTGCAGGCGCTGGCGCGTGGCGACGAGGGCTGGCTGCTGGCGCTCGGTTATTCGACCCAGCGTGGTTACGCCAACAGCCATCCGTTTGCCGGTGAAATCCGGCGTGGCAAGGTCGCGGTGGAAATCCAGGCCGATGAGCTCGGGTTTGCCATCGACATCGGTGAAGTCGAGCTGACCGAGTGCCAGATGATCAACCAGTTTGCCGGCAACCGCGAACATCCGCCGCAGTTCACCCAGGGTTATGGCCTGGCTTTTGGCGGCGCCGAACGCAAAAGCATGGCCATGGCGCTGGTGGACCGGTCGCTGCGCGCGCGAGAACTCGGCGAGCTGGCGACCTCGCCCGCGCAGGACGAGGAGTTTGTGCTGTCGCATGCGGACAGCCTCGAGGCCTCCGGTTTTGTGCAGCACCTCAAGCTCCCGCATTACGTGGATTTCCAGTCCGAACTGGAGCTGGTGCGCAAGCTGCGTGCTGCCCACGCGCAGGAAAAACAGGCCGGCCAAGCTGTAGTCCAGCCAACTCCCACCCTACAGAAAGCCGCATGATGGACTACAACTACAACTTCGGCTTTCTTGACGAGCGGACCAAGAAGATGATCCGCCGCGCCATGCTCAAGGCAGTGGCCGTTCCCGGCTACCAGGTGCCTTTCGGCTCGCGCGAGATGCCGTTTGCCTACGGCTGGGGCACGGGCGGCGTGCAGGTCACCGCCAGCATCATCGGGCGCGATGACGTGCTCAAGGTGATCGACCAGGGCGCCGACGACACGACCAATGCGGTGAATATCCGTCGCTTTTTTGCGCGTACCACCGGGGTGGAAACCACCGAAAAAACCGCAGCAGCCAGCATCATCCAGACGCGGCACCGCATCCCCGAGTTGGCGTTGAAGGAAGGCCAGACCATTGTTTACCAGGTGCCCATGCCGGAGCCGCTGTTCCGCCTGGAGCCGCGCCGCCGCGAAACCATCACCATGCATGCGTTGGCCGAGTACGGCCTGATGAACGTGAAGCTCTACGAAGACATTGCCCAACTCGGCGCGATCTCCAAGACCTACGACTACCCGGTGCTGGTCAACGGGCGTTACCTGACCTCGCCCTCGCCGATACCGAAATTCGACAACCCCAAGATGCACATGAACCCGGCGCTGCAACTGTTTGGTGCGGGCCGCGAAAAACGCATTTACGCCATCCCGCCCTACACCGAGGTGCGCAGCCTCGATTTCGAGGACCATCCTTTCGAAGTGCAACGCTGGGACCATGCCTGTGCGCTGTGCGGGGCAGCCGACAGCTTTCTCGATGAAATGATCGTGGACGACGCTGGCAGCCGGCTGTTTGTCTGCTCTGACAGCGACTACTGCGGCGAACGCCGCGAAGCCGGCCACACCGGCACGCAGCAGGCGGTGCAGATGCCCGATGTGCTTGCACGCGCAGTGGCGGAGGGCGCGCGATGAACAAGGATCTGCTGCTTTCGGTGCGCGGTGCGGGCAAACAGTTCATGCAGGCCGGACGCCTGCGCTGGGCCTGCCGCGATGTGAGTTTTGACCTCTACCCCGGCGAGGTGCTGGCGGTGGTGGGTGAATCCGGTTCCGGCAAATCGACCTTGCTGCGCTTGCTGGCGGCGCGCCTGGCCTGCGATGCGGGCTCGGTGCATTACGACGTGCGTGACGAGGCCGGTGCCGCTGGCGCTGCGCCAGCCCGCAGCGAAGCAGGCCTGGTCAATCTCGCCGATCTGTCCGAAGCCCGTCTGCGCTGGCTGGCCCGCACCGACTGGGGGTTTGTCGAGCAGCACGCCCGCGACGGCCTGCGCATGAACGTCTCGGGCGGCGCCAACATCGGTGAACGAATGATGGCCCTGGGCAGCCGCCACTACGGCAAGCTGCGCGGGCAGGCGCTGGACTGGATGCAACGCGTCGAACTCGATGCGGGCCGCATCGACGACCTGCCGGGCACCTACTCGGGTGGCATGCAGCAGCGGCTGCAGATCGCGCGCAACCTGGTCACGCACCCGCGGCTGGTGTTCATGGATGAACCGACCACCGGGCTCGATGTGTCGGTGCAGGCGCGCTTGCTGGACCTGCTGCGCGAGCTGGTGGACCAGTTGCAACTGGCCGCAGTGATCGTGACCCATGACCTGGCCGTGGCCCGCTTGCTGGCGCACCGCATGCTGGTCATGAAAGACGGCCAGGTGGTCGAGCAGGGCCTGACCGACCGCGTGCTCGACGACCCGCAACATGCCTACACACAACTGCTGGTGTCCTCGGTGCTCACGCCCTGAACCGTTCAAAAACATCCATTCCTGATTGCTCATGACTGTCCTGCTTGAAACCACACAACTGTCAAAAACCTTCACCCTGCACGGTCGCGGCGGGCTGGCGCTGCCGGTGTTCTCGGGCATAGACCTCACGGTCCTTGCCGGCGAATGCCTGGCGCTGACCGGTCATTCCGGCAGCGGGAAAAGCTCGCTGCTGCGCTGCCTCTACGGCAACTATGGCGCCAGTTCCGGCGAGGTGCGCGTGCGCCACGATGAGGCGTGGGTCCGGCTTTCGCATGCCGAACCGCGCGAGGTGCTGGAGGTGCGGCGCCGCACCCTCGGTTATGTGTCGCAATTCCTGCGCGTGATCCCGCGTATCTCGACGCTGGACATCGTGGCCGAGCCGCTGCGCCGCCTCGGTGTGGCGGCCGACGACGCGCGCGCAGAAGCGGCGCAGTGGCTGGCACGCTTGAATCTGCAGGAGCGGCTATGGCATTTGCCGCCGGCGACCTTTTCCGGCGGCGAGCAGCAGCGCGTGAACATTGCGCATGGCCTGATCGCCGGCCAGCCGGTGCTGCTGCTGGACGAACCGACCGCATCGCTGGATGCAGACAACCGCGCCGTGGTGGTGGAGCTGATCCGGGCCGCACGTGCCCGGGGCGCCGCCATCGTCGGCATTTTTCACGATGACGAAGTGCGTGAAGCGGTAGCGAGCCGCTGCTTCGATGTCGAACAACACCGCCCCTCCCACTGAACCGGAAATCACACATGACACAACGCATCATCAAAAACGCCAGGATCGTCACCGCCGACGAGGAGTTCACCGGTTGCATGGTGATCGAGGGGCAGAACATCCGCTCGATAGAGCGCGGTGATACCTCTGTGACTGGCGCCGAGGACTGGGCCGGCGACTGGCTGCTGCCCGGCCTGGTCGAGCTGCACACCGACAATCTGGAAAAACACCTGGTGCCGCGTCCCGGTGTGCTGTGGAATGCCCACTCGGCTACCGTCATGCATGACGCGCTGTGTGCCGCCGCCGGCATCACCACGGTGCTCGACTCCATCGTGATCGGCGACATGGACCGCGGCGGTGCCCGCAGCCAGACCCAGCATGTGTCCATCCAGGCGCTGCACGAATGCCGGGGCGAAGGCTTGCTGCGGGTTGACCACCTGCTGCACCTGCGCTGCGAGATTTCGGCCCCCGACATCGTCGAGGTCTTTGAGCGGTATGCCGACGACGCGCTGCTGGAGCTGGTCAGCGTGATGGATCACACGCCGGGCCAGCGGCAGTGGCGCGACCTTTCCAAGTACCGTCGTTATTCCGAGCGTTACGGCCGCTTCGATGATGCGCAATACGAAGCGCTGGTGGCAGAGCTCACGGCGCACCAGTTGCGCCACGCGATCCCGAACCGCGCCGCCGTCATCGCGGGCAGTCACGCGCGGGGCGTGCCGCTGGCCAGCCACGATGACACCGAGATCGAACATGTGGAGCAGGCCAGCGATGAGAACATCGCGATTTCCGAGTTCCCGACCACTGTGGCCGCAGCGCAGGCGGCCCGTGACGCGGGCATTGCCATTGTGATGGGCGGCCCCAACCTGGTGAAAGGTGGTTCGCACTCAGGCAATGTGTCGGCGGCCGAGCTGGCCCGTCTCGACCTGCTGGACATTTTCTCGTCGGACTACGTGCCAGCCAGTTTGCTGCAGTCGGCCTTCCTGCTGTGCGAGACCGCCGGCTGGAGCCTGCCCAAGGCCGTCAACACCGTCACCCGCAACCCGGCCCACGCGATCGGCCTGACCGACCGCGGCGAGCTGGCGCCCGGCTTGCGTGCCGACATCATCCGCGTGCGCAAAAGCGGCGGCATGCCCATTGTGCGTGGCGCCTGGCACCGTGGGGAGCGCGCCTTCTGAGATGTGGGACACAGCGACATGCGTGTCAGCCGGGCGCCTACACGCGATCTGGCTGCCTGCTGACTAGCCCAAATTTGCCGGCTCTCCTACAGTCACAGCCATCAAGTCACCCACTGTGAAACTGACCTACCCAGGAGCTGCCATGAGAGTCGATACCCCCCTCGCCAATCCGTTTGCACTGATGATGGCGCCCCAGCAGGTGCTGGAGGCGATGGAGAAGTCCGATTCACTGCGCCGGCTGCAACACCAGGTGTTTCACCCGCTGGACACGCGTGCCGCTTTCCAGGTCGATGCCGACCTGGCGGCTTTTGATGCGGCGATTGAGCGCGCCAACATCGTGTTGCCGCCCGACTCGGACGAACTGGCCTAAGTTTTTTCTTGCGCAGCCTTCACTGGCTCGCGCATGGTCACAAACTCTTCGGCCACCGTCGGGTGGATGCCGATGGTGCTGTCGAACACGGCCTTGGTGGCGCCAGCCTTCATGGCCACCGCAAAACCCTGAACAATCTCCCCCGCATCCGGGCCCACCATGTGCAGGCCAACCACGCGATCGGTCGCGTCATCGACCAGCAACTTCATCAAGGTGCGTTCGCCGCTGCCGCTCAGCGTGTGTTTGAGTGCCTTGAAGTCGGCGCGGAACACCGTGACCTTGCCAAACTCCTTGCGCGCATCGGCTTCTGAAAATCCAACGGTGCCGATGTTGGGGTGTGTGAACACCGCCGTTGGCACAAACTCGTAACTCATGCTGCGCGCCTTCTTGCCAGCCGCCGCGCCCAGCAAGTGATCCACCACCACCATGGCTTCGCCGAGCGCCACCGGCGTGAGCTGCAGGCGCGCCGTGACGTCGCCGAGCGCATAGACCGAAGGCACGGAGGTCTGGTAGTGGCTGTTGACCTCGATAGCGCCTTTGACGGACAGCTTGACGCCGGCGGCTTCCAGGCCCAGCCCATTGGTGTTGGGTACGCGCCCTGTGGCGTAGAGAACGGCATCGACCGTGCAGGCAGCGGCGCCGCCCTTGAGATCGACGGTCAGGCCGTCGGCGGTCTTCGCGATGGCGGCCACTTCTGCACCGAAGCGGAAGTCGACGCCGGCTTTTGTCATCTCGGCGGCGACAAAGCTGCGCACGTCATCGTCAAAACCCGTCAGCAGTTTTTCACCGCGGTGCACCTGGATCACCTCGGCGCCCAGTCCGTTGAAGATGGAGGCGAACTCGCAGGCGATGTAGCCGCCGCCGACCACCAGCAGGCGCTTCGGGAAAGGTGTCAGGTCAAACATCTGGTCCGAGGTCAGGACATGCTCGCGCCCGCTCACGGCCGGCACGGTCGGTGTGCCGCCGGTGGCGACCAGGATGTTTTTGGCGGTGAATGTTTTTTCATCAACCTTGACGGTGTGGCCGTCCACCAGCGTGGCCCAGCCGGTGATGATGTTGACGCCGGCACCCAGCAGCAGGCCCTGATAGATGCCATTCAGGCGTGTGATCTCGCGCGCGCGATTCGCCTTGAGCGTGTCCCAGTTGAAGCGCGGCGCCTCGCCTTCCCAGCCGAAGCCGTGCGATTCCTCGAAGGCCTCGGCATAGTGTGCGGCGTAGCTGTAGAGCTTTTTGGGGATGCAGCCGACATTGACGCAGGTGCCGCCCATGGCGGCCACCTCCGCCAGCGCCACGCGCGCGCCGCGTTGCGCGGCCATGCGCGCGGCCCGCACGCCACCGCTGCCGCCGCCGATGACAAACAGGTCGAAATCAAAATTTTGCATAAAAGCTCTTGTGGGTCCGGATTCGGAGAGCTGCGGCATGCCCGCAGCGCCTTGAACCTGCACGCTGCAGGAACGTCAGTATGAAAAAGGATAGCTGAAAGCGACCGCCACACCAGGGCGTAGGGCTGTTTTTCCGTGAACGCAGGAGCGAAACCGGGCGGGTGGGCAAATACCGTTTGTTTTCAGCAGAAAAAGCCCCAGACTGGGTCTGTGATGCCACCGCTTTTTCAGGTCCTCTTTCTTATGCCTCCTCGATGACTTCTGTGGGTGCCTCCTCTCCTGCATGGGCCGCTGAAGTCGATTCGTTCACGGAGGCATTGATGGTCGGCGGCCTGGGGGCGGCCCTGGACTTCCTGAACACGCGGACCGACTACCGCTTCACCTTCATCTACAAGTCCGAGCCACCGTTTGCACGGCGCATTCTGGTCCATGACCGGGAGTCGCTGTACATTTCGAGCCGCGATCCGGTGCCTGTGACGCAAACCTTTTTCGAGTTCATGCTGGCCGAGCCGGTTTTTTCCACCGCCGATGGCTTGCTGGATGAACGCAGTTGTCGGCACCCCGCCCGCACGCACTTCAGGGGGTTTTGCGGCATCCAGCTGCGTCACCCCGACGGGCGGCACTACGGGTGGCTGGCCCACGCCAGCCCCGGCCCGCTTGCCATTCCCGAACATGAAGCCGGATTTTTGCAGCTGGTCGCTGTGCCCCTGATGCGAGTGCTGGAGACCCTGGCCCTGCCGGATTGACGTCTAGCCCGATGTGCTGGCGCCGGACCGCCGGTAGTGGCTGGCCCACTCGACGCTGGCCACACAAATCGCCAGCCAGGCCGCGCCTGAAGCAAAACCGGCCAGTACATCGGTGGCGAAATGCACCTGCAGGAAGATCCGGCTGCAGCCCACGCTGAAGGCCGTGGCGGCGGCCAGCAGCACCAGCGGCAGGCTGGCGCGCCGGGCCAGGGCTGGTGGCAAGCCACGCAGCAACACATAAGCCAGCATGCCGTAGAGCACGACAGAGCCCGAGCTGTGTCCACTTGGAAAGCTCCAGCCATCGGCTTGAATCAAGCCGCCCTCGTGCAGCGGTCGGGTCCGGGCAAACACCGCCTTGAGCGTGGTGTTGAGCAGGGCGTTGCCGCAAACCGCCAGCACCCAGGCCAGTGCCAGCCAGCGCCGGCCGCGCAGCAGCAGCGCGGCCGCCACCAAGATGCACACCACGCTCAGGGTGGCAGTGTCACCTAGCCGGGTGATCCAGGCAAAAGCCTGCAGCGCCCAGGCGGCGGCGTGTTCACGCACCGCATCTGAAAACAACTGGTCGAGCTGGCCGGCGCGTGCACCATCCCCCAGCTCCTCGGCGATGCCGGCAAACAAGGCGGCGCCTGCCACCAGAACCGCAAAACCTGTGGCCAGGCGGATGACCAGATAAACGCCCGGGCTCAGGGGGCTGGTCTTGTGCGGCAAGGCATAACGCTGCGCCAGCCACCACAAGGCGGCCGCCAGCGTCAGCAGCAGGGCCAGCAGCAGCGCAAACAGCAGCAGGGCGTGTGCGCCCAGGGTCTGGACCAGGGCGGCGGGAAAGTCGTTGTCGGGCATGGGGAATGTGGAAGAAGCGGCGGGACCCAAGGTGCGATCAAGCTGTGCGCAAGCTTAAGGCCTGTGCCGCGCCGCCTGATCCGGCGCATTTTGCACAAGGCTGTTCCGGGGCGTGTTAGCTATGAATATGATAGCTATTAACCCAGACCGGATGGGGGCTGAATGGCAGTTTGGCTTGCAAGGAAGTGGACGAAAGCGGCCTACGGCCGCCGCCCGACAAGGTCTCCCGCTTGTCCTCAGGGCGTCGAAAAAGCCCCAGCGCCGATAATCGACCCCATGACTTCTTCTCCCTCGACTTCCGGCGCAGCAAGCACTGACTTCAGCTCGCTGCCGCTCAACCCTGCGATGCAGGCCAATCTGCAAACCCTGGGTTACCTGGCGATGACACCGATCCAGGCGGCCAGCCTGCCGCTGGCGCTGGCCGGCAAGGACATCATTGCGCAGGCCAAAACCGGCAGCGGCAAGACCGCGGCCTTTGCGATTCCCCTGCTGGCCAACCTGAATGCCCGGCGTTTTGCGGTGCAGGCCATGGTGCTGTGCCCGACACGTGAGCTGGCTGACCAGGTCGCGACGGAAATCCGCCGGCTCGCGCGCGCCGAGGAAAACATCAAGGTGGTGGTCTTGTGCGGCGGCGTGCCGCTGCGCAACCAGACCGCCAGCCTGGAAAACGGCGCCCACATCGTGGTCGGCACGCCGGGCCGCATCATGGACCACCTGGCGCGCGGCCACCTGACGCTCGAAGCTATGAACACCCTGGTGCTCGACGAAGCCGACCGCATGCTGGACATGGGCTTCTTCGAGGACATCGTCACCGTCGCCAAACAGTGCCCGAAAGAACGCCAGACCCTGCTGTTTTCGGCGACCTACCCGGAAGGCATTGCCAAGCTGAGCCAGCAGTTCATGAAAACGCCGCAAACCATCACGGTGCAGGCGCAGCATGAAAAAACCAAGATCCAGCAGCGCTGGTACCAGGTGCCCGACAGCGACCACGACGAGGCCCGCCTGGGCGCGGTGGCTCAGGTGCTGCGCCACTTCCGCCCGGCCAGCACGCTGGCCTTCTGCAACACCAAGTCGCAGTGCCGCGCCCTGGTGGCCTATTTGAAGGAACAGGGCTTCAGCGCGCTGGCCTTGTTCGGCGAGCTTGAGCAACGCGAGCGCGACCAGGTGCTGGTGCAGTTTGCCAACCGCAGTTGCTCGGTGCTGGTAGCGACCGACGTGGCGGCGCGTGGCCTGGACATCGCACAACTCGCAATGGTCATCAACGTGGACGTGACACCGGACGCCGAGGTGCACATCCACCGCATCGGCCGCACCGGCCGGGCCGACGAAGAGGGCTGGGCCATCAGCCTGGCCAGCATGGACGAGATGGGGCATGTCGGAAAAATCGAGGTGCTGCAGAAAGCCGAGTCCGAATGGCACAAGCTGGCTGAACTGACTTCGGCCAGCAACGAGCCGCTGCTGCCGCCCATGGTGACCCTGCAGATCGTCGGTGGCCGCAAGGAAAAAATCCGCGCGGGTGACGTGCTGGGCGCCCTGACCGGGGACGCCGGCAACATCCCGCCCTTCACGCGGGAGCAGGTCGGCAAGATCAATGTCAACGAGTTCTCCACCTATGTCGCGGTGGACCGCGCGATCGCCAGCCAGGCCCAGCAAAAACTCGCCAACGGCGGCGTCAAGGGCAAAAGTGTCAAGGTACGCTTCATGGATGAGGTCTGAGCCGCGACAAGCATCAAATCTGCCCTTGGCCCACGCCGGATGGGGGCAATCAGCTATCAAAAGATGAGCAATTGAGGCCGGTTCCTCCGACGCACGGCCTGTCTGTAGGTGAATGTGCTGCGCGCGCGTCAGGCGCGGCGGCAAGCCGGCATGAGGCGCTGGCGCAAGTTGCCGGCAGGGTCATTTTTATCATCACAATCCACCATGGCGGGTGATTCCCGGTGTCCGGCGCACGCTTCGCACCCTCCACGCCTCACCCTTTTTCAGTTTTGACAAGCAGCGCTCGCCGTTTGCAGCACCCCTTCAGGAACACACCATGGTCAGGCTTAAATTTTCGATAGAACTCGCTTACCAGGTGGCCGACGCCGGTTGCGACTTCGTGTTCAACATCCACGCAGCGCAAACGCGCCAGCAGACCGTGGTGTATGAGACCCTGGGCATCAGCCAGGTCTTGCAGCCCGACATCCATACCGACGCGGTGAGCCACAACCGTTACCTGCGTTTTCACGCAGCGCCCGGGCCGCTGACGGTGAACTACGCCGCCACGGTGGACGTGCACCATTTCCGCGAGTTGCCCGACAACCTCTCCGAGATTGGCGTGCTGCAGTTGCCCGGCCAGGTGTTGCCCTACCTCTACCCCAGCCGTTATTGCCAGTCAGACCGGCTGCACCGGCTGGCGGTCAAGGAGTTCGGCCACCTGCGCCAGGGTTACAGCCGGGTGCAGGCGATTCGCGATTGGGTCAACCAGCGCGTGACTTTCACCTCCAACAGCTCGACCGGCTACACCACCGCGGTGGACACGCTGATCGACGAGGCGGGGGTCTGCCGCGACTTTGCGCACCTGATGATTGCGTTGTGCCGCGCGGTCAACATCCCGGCGCGGTTTGTCAGCGGCATCGACTACGGCGCCGATCCGGCCCTGGGTCCGACCGATTTTCACGCCTATGTCGAGGTCTATGTGGGCCATCGCTGGTACATGTTCGACCCTTCAGGCACAGCGATCCCCATGGGCTTTGTGCGTTTTGCCACCGGCCGGGATGCCGCGTCGGCGGCGTTCGCCACCATGTTCGGCGGCGTCAGTTCCTCGGCGCCGGTGATCAGCATCGAGGCCCTGCCTGACGACAACGGCAACCTGGTGCTGCCTGAACACATCAGCGATGCCCTGTCCACCGCGGGCATCGAGGACTGAGCCTGTCTCAGGCGTCGGGCGCTGCCGCAGCGCGCCGGCGCCGTTCCATGTAAGCCTGCAGTTCGCCGACCACGCCCTTGCGGAAGGCCAGCACGCAGATCACAAAAATCACGCCGATGATCACGCTGACCCAGGAGCCGACCTTGTCGGCCAGCAGGTTCTGCAGCGCTATCACGATGCCCGCGCCGAACACCGGGCCGAAGAAGGTGCCGACACCGCCGAGCAGGGTCATCAGGATCACCTCGCCGGACATCGACCAGTGGGCATCGGACAGCGTCGCAAAACCCATGACCAGGGTCTTGAGTGAACCGGCCAGTCCGGCCAGCGCCGCCGACAGCACAAAGGCCAGCAGCTTGTAGCGGTCCACGTTGTAGCCCAGCGAGACGGCGCGCGGTTCGTTCTCGCGAATCATCTTGAGCACTTGCCCGAACGGCGAACGCACAATGCGCGCGATGCCCAGGAAACAGGCCACAAACACGGAGACCACCAGGTAGTACATGGCCGTGTCCGACTCCAGTGACACCATCCCGAACAGCGCGCCGCGTGGCACGCCCTGCAGGCCGTCCTCACCGCCGGTGAAGGGCGCCTGCAGGCAGACGAAATACACCATCTGCGCAATGGCCAGCGTGATCATCGCGAAATAAATGCCCTGGCGGCGGATAGCGACCGCGCCAACGACCAGCCCGATCAGGCCGGAGGCCACCACGCCGGCCAGGATGCCCAGCTCGGGCGTCCAGCCCTGCGACTTGATGATCCAGCCGGTCACATAGGCGGCTGAGCCGAAAAATGCCGCGTGTCCGAAGGACAGCAGGCCGGTGAAACCGAGCAGCAGGTTGAAGGCACAGGCAAAAATCGCGAAGCACAGCAGCTTCATGACAAACACCGGATACAACCCGAGCATGGGCGCGAGCAGCGCCAGTGCCAGCAAAACGATGTAAGTGATCCGGATGAGTTTGGCGGCTTGGGACATCTGCTTGTTGTCGTGGGAGGGGGTGAGGGCGCTGGCCATGGCTCAGGCCTCCTTGCCGAAAAGACCCGCGGGCCGGAACATCAGCACGATGACCATGATGACAAACACCACGATGTTGGAGGCTTCGGGATAAAACACCCGTGTCAGGCCTTCGACGATGCCCAGGCCCAGCCCGGTCAGGATAGAGCCCATGATGGAGCCCATGCCGCCGATCACCACCACGGCAAACACCACGATGATCAGGTTGGAGCCCATCAGCGGGTTGACCTGGATGATGGG